>JAEEPT010000042.1 GCA_016284895.1 Prevotella sp.
GTCGATGGGATCCTCGTGCTCCAGACGATACTTGTTGATACCAACGATGGTCTGAGCACCCGAGTCGATACGAGCCTGAGTGCGGGCTGCTGCTTCCTCAATACGCATCTTGGGCAGACCTGTCTCAATAGCCTTTGCCATACCACCCAGCTTCTCAATCTCCTGAATGTGCTCCCAAGCCTTATGCACCAGCTCGTTAGTCAGGGTCTCCACGTAGTAGGAACCTGCCCACGGGTCAATCTGCTTGCACACCTTGGTCTCATTCTGAATATAGATCTGAGTGTTACGGGCAATACGAGCCGAGAAGTCAGTAGGCAGAGCGATTGCTTCATCAAGCGCATTGGTATGCAGCGACTGAGTGTGACCCAGCACGGCAGCCATAGCCTCAATACAAGTACGGCCTACGTTGTTGAAGGGGTCCTGCTCGGTGAGCGACCATCCGGAGGTCTGAGAGTGAGTACGCAAAGCCAGCGACTTGGGGTTCTTGGCACCGAACGACTTCACAATCTTAGCCCACAACAGACGTCCTGCACGCATCTTGGCAATCTCCATGAAGTGATTCATACCGATAGCCCAGAAGAACGACAGGCGCGGAGCGAAGGCATCAACATCGATACCGGCATTCACACCTGTACGCAGATAGTCCATACCGTCGGCCAAGGTATAAGCCAGCTCAATATCGGCTGTAGCACCAGCCTCCTGCATGTGATAGCCAGAGATTGAGATACTATTGAACTTCGGCATCTTCTGTGAGGTATATTCGAAGATGTCGGCAATGATCTTCATTGAGAATGCAGGGGGATAGATATAGGTGTTGCGCACCATGAACTCCTTCAGAATATCGTTCTGAATGGTTCCTGCCATCTCTTCCAACTGAGCGCCCTGCTCCAGACCTGCCACGATGTAGAAAGCCAGAATAGGCAGCACGGCACCGTTCATGGTCATTGAGACCGACATCTTGTTCAAGGGAATGCCCGAGAACAACACCTTCATGTTCTCCTCGTTGCAGATGGACACACCAGCTTTACCCACATCACCCACCACACGGGCATTGTCGGGGTCGTAGCCACGATGCGTAGGCAGGTCGAAGGCAACCGAAAGACCCTTCTGACCAGAAGCCAGGTTACGACGATAGAAGGCATTCGACTCCTCAGCCGTAGAGAAACCTGCATACTGACGAATCGTCCACGGACGGAACGGATACATCATTGAGTACGGACCACGCAAATAGGGAGGAATACCGGCTGTATAGTCAAGATGCTCCATGCCCTCAAGGTCTTCTTTCGTATAGACGGGGCGCACCTCAATATGTTCCGGAGTCTTCCAGTTCTCTACAATACCATTGTCTTTAATCCATTTGGCACCATCCTGAGCCTTGATGCCTGCATAGATATCAATATCTTTAAATTGTTTACGCATAAGTCAAGTCTCCTTTCTTTAGATACCAAGTTTCTGATTATATTCCTTCAAAGTTTCAAGCACGTTGCACTTCACGTGGATATAGTTCTCGATGCCAGCTGCCTTCAGGTCTTCCATGCAAGCGGGAGCACCTGCTACGACGAACATGGCGCGTCCGTTGAGATACTGGAAAGCAGGGATAGCATACTCAGCATACTCATCATCGCTGGAGCAGATGACCACGATGTCGGCCTTAGCCTCAAGGGCAGCATCGACACCCTCCTCCACGGTCTTGAAGCCGAGGTTGTCAATCACCTTATAGCCAGCGCAGGCGAGGAAGTTGCAAGAGAACTGAGCACGAGCCTGACGCATAGCCAGATTACCGATGGTCAGCATGAAGGCCGTAGGCACGCGTTTTTCTTCAGTATGGATGCGGAGGTTCTCAAAGTCGGCTGCAAGGCGAGTGCTTGCAATGGCTTTGAAGGGTGCCTCCTCATGCTCGTTTTCAGCTTTGCTGCAGCAACATGTGCAAGCTGCGGGGCGCTTGCCCTCGCTCTTCTCCGTGAAGTTGGGGAACTGGTTGGTACCCAGCAGGAATTCCTTACGCTTGGCTGCATCGCCATGCCGCTTCACATTCGTGGCATTGATATCGTCCTGAACGGTTCCTGCCTTGATAGCTGCAAGGAAACCGCCCTCGTCTTCTACCTTCAGGAAAATCTTCCAAGCCTCCTGAGCGAGTGCATCGGTCAGATGCTCGATATAGTAAGAGCCTGCACCCGGATCAACAATCTGACCGAAGTGGCTCTCTTCCTTCAGCAGCAGCTGCTGGTTACGGGCGATACGCTCCGAGAAGTCGGTAGCCTGCTCGTAAGGTACATCGAACGGTGTGACCACCATAGAGTGAATGCCGCCGAGGGCTGCACTCATGGCTTCGGTCTGCGAGCGCAGCAGGTTCACGTAGGAATCAAACAATGTTTGATTATACGTAGAGGTAGTGGCGTTGATGATCATCTTGCAAGCGCAGTCGCACTTCGGCTCATACTGCTTCACAATCTGAGCCCAAAGCAGACGGGCAGCGCGGAACTTGGCA
Organism: Prevotella sp.; assembly: GCA_016284895.1. GTDB lineage: Bacteria > Bacteroidota > Bacteroidia > Bacteroidales > Bacteroidaceae > Prevotella. The sequence goes on from JAEEPT010000042.1 coordinate 2,489, forward strand.
AGTTCCATGAAGTAGTTTTCGCTGACTCCCATGTTGAACTTGATGTTCTTGGCAGCCAAGTCAACATCAACACCGGCATCAACCAACTGCTGCAGGTACTCATTACCCCAAGCCAGCGCATAGCCTAACTCCTGTACAATATAGGCACCGGCATTGTTGAGTGAATCAGAATTGACAGCAATCACGCGGAAGTTGGGATAATCCTTCATGGTCTCGACAAGCTGGGGAGCCAATGCAAGGATAGGGGTAGTATCCTTACCCTTCATCACAATCTTCTCCATGGGATCCCAGTCAATAGAGCCCACCACCTTTTCCTTGTCATAGCCCTTCTGCTCGAAATACTCTACCAGAATCTGAGCCAGTTCAAGGGAATGGCGCTTGCAGGTATTGAAGTTCACCTCCACAATGTCGCAATAAATGCCTTCGAGCAGAGTCTCAACAGTTTCCTTGCTCACCATCTTACCAGGGAGCTTGAAGCCTAAGGAGTCAACGCCCTTGTTCAGAATGTCGAGTGCTTTCTTGTTTGCCTCTTTAGCATCCTCGACCACAATGTTTTGACGAACATACCATTCGTTTGAGTCTTTCTTGTTGCCACGCACAAATGGAAACTCACCGGGGAGTGCATCAGGGGTCTTCAGGTCCTTCAAGTCCTCACGGCGGTAGAAAGGCTGTACATTAAATCCTTCGTTTGTTCTCCATACCAAGCGCTTCTGGAAATCGGCTCCCTTCAAGTCAACTTCAATCTTGTCCAGCCACTCTTGAGTGGTAGGCGCTGCAAACTCGGTAAAGAGTTTTTCTCTGTTTGCCATAGTTAAATGTAAAATTATGTTTTAAAGTTATAACTCCACAAAGATACGAAAGAGTTAGGAGTAGCCCCCTAACTCTTTGTTCATTTTTGTAAATCTTATCAGATGTTGCACGTAGTTTACCAAATTTTAACAGACTATCGCCACTCTATCTTCAATGGCTGTCTCAATGAGCGAAGGGTCCACTCTGTGCGCGCCTTCCACTCTTGCATGGTGCGGATGTCATATTTCGACCAAGCCGAACCAAAATAATAGGTATAGCTCTCACCCTTATAATTGTTCTTCACGCCCAGCGCATGTCCCTCATTACCACCACTTGGCTTGTCGAAAAGCAACTTCCGCGTTTCGCTGGCACCTTCAGGATAGAGTGTTGCGACAAACAGCTGACAGTTGTTCACTCTGGGATTGTCGGTCGGATCGGCATAGAGCACATATTCACGGCTCAGCTCCACATTGTCCTTATCCTCAGAGTGAAGCACGATGCCAGAAGCCAAGTCAACAGCCTGCGTAAGACCATCGTATATCACTTCGACACGATTGAAGTTCGACCCCTTGTCCAGTTCGATATAGCGATGCTCCACAACAGCGGTATCGGTTCCTATACGAGCAGGATTATAAATAAGGTGTACCTTCATGCGCATCGGGCCATTATCAAGAATCTCACAATCCTTGAAACAATAGGGATAGTTCAGCTTTCCATCAGTCATCAGAGCCGGTGTGCCGCATCCCAGGGTTGCCCCTACTTTATAGAGGTCCATGCCACGCCCGTGGTCATTATGATAAGAGTTCAAGCGATAGAGCGAGTCACCACGCTGGCGATTCTCCTTACGAAGTTTATCAACGGCTGGCATCATCACCACATCCTCAATCCAATAGCGCTGTTCTACTACGAGTTCGGGGGTATTCTTCGACCATACATCTGTACCATAGGAGCGCTCACCCGTTTTCTGCAAGGCTGGACCATACACACGGTAGGCACCACGATCGTTTTCCCATGCATAGTCGTCTTTACGCTCATTATAGACCCGGCCATAGCAAACGGTAGCATAGTTCTTAGGAGTACCTTTCTTGATGGTAAAGGTAAGCGTGGCGTGGGGGCGAACGCCTGCATCCAACAGTACCTTTCCATTAGAGCTCAACTGGTAGGGAACTTCCAGCCCGCCCTCATCGAACACGACGAACTGACGACCACCTTGAATGCCTACTTTTGAAAACAGCTCCTTCGCATCAATCTCCACCACTTGCTGACGGAACTCATCGCTCTCGTTAACAATAGCCACACGAGTAGCGGCAGCATTAGCACTCACAGCAGCCTCCGGGCAAACGGAGTTGTCATCGAAGCGAACCTTTTCGCAGGCAGCCAAGAGGAAGGCCCCCACACCGAAGTTAGCCTGCGAGTGGGCATCTACAGTCTTCGTGGGATCAGGCTTTTCACCGATTGGTTGCACAAACCCCACACTACCGTCGGCTTGCAGGGCGGTCTGCGACAGATATGCCCACGCTTTGTTGATGACGGGCTCGTATGTAGCACGATCGAGCAGACCGTGGTTCACACCCCACAACATTCCATAGGTGAAGAAAGCCGTACCCGAGGTCTCAGGACCTGGGGCATCCTCTTCGCAGAGCATGGAACGGCTCCAGTAGCCGCCAGGACGCTGCACGCGAGCCACGCCCTCAGCCAGTTCGCGGAAACGCTGCAAGAAGAAGTCGCGATGCTTGTAGTCCTTGGGCATATCGGCAAGCACCTTTGCCAGTCCGGCCAACACCCATCCGTCGCCACGTGCCCAAAAGCTCTTACCACCATTGCAGGCAGTCTTCACTTTGGGATAAATGTATTTGGCATCACGATAGTAGAGCTGTTCGTCCTTATCGTACATAAGTTCGTCGGCCCACTTGAAGTTTTCGTAGAGTTTGTCAAGATATTTCACCTCACCCGTCACCTTATAGAGTTTGGTAAAAATAGGCATAGCCATATAGAGCGCATCAGCCCACCACCAAAAGTCGGTCTCCTGCGAACGGCACTCTGTATCCATCACTTCAATGGCACGCTTGATTTTGAACGGATCTGGATTCAGTTCGTAAAGGTCTATATAAGTCTGAAAACAGATTTGCCAGTCGGCAAAGAGCACGAAGTCATGCCCCTCGCCATAGGTCTTGTAGCGCCATTTCGAAGCATCTTTTCCTTGTGCACCCATCCAACGGTTGTGGCGCGCCCAGTCCTCACTATAGTTTTTCCAGCGAGCCACCTCCAACAGGCGGTAAGCTTCCATATTGCCCGTGTGATAGGCAGCCTCGTCCCAGAAGGATCGCACCTGCGGCTTGTGGTGCTGCTGCCAATAGTCGTTCACTTTCACAATCATCTCAATCGTTGAGAGCTGTGGCTTGGGTTCGGGGCGCTTTTTCTTCGAGCGGGCATCAGCCGATGCTACGACAAGAAGGAATGTCAGCAATAGTAATGATAGCTTTCTCATTTCAGTAATTGGTATTTTGATAATTCGGTTCTACTTCAGATGATCGTTGAAGAAGTTCACACATTGACGGAACAGATGGTTACGGGTGTTGCCGCCGTAAATGCTATGATTACGGTTGGTATAGACCAACTGTCTGAAGTCCTTGTCGGCTTGCACCAATGCCTCCACATATTCAGCCGTATTCTGATAGTGCACATTGTCGTCGGCCAACCCATGACAGAGCAGCAGGGCACCATGCAGCTTAGAGGCACGGGCAATGGGATTCACCTCGTCGTAACCGCTCTGATTCTCCTTGGGAGTACGCATGAAGCGCTCCGTATATACAGTATCGTAATAGCGCCAGCTGGTAGGCGGTGCAATGGCAATACCGCATGTGAAGACTTCCCTACCCTCACTCATTGACATGAGGGTGTTCCATCCACCATACGACCAGCCCCAGATGCCTATGCGGTTCTTGTCAACATACGACTGCTGGCCCAGCCATATAGCGGTTTCCACCTGATCTCTTGCCTCTAACTCGCCCAAGCGCAGATAGGTGCATTTCTCAAAGTCAGCTCCGCGCCCGCCCGTGCCGCGATTATCCACGCAAACCACGATGTAGCCTTGCTGAGCCAAATACTGCTCAAGGATAGCTCCTTGACCGTTCATGCCAATATTCCAGGCATTTTTCACCTGCTGATTGCCTGGGCCACCATACTGATACATCACGACGGGGTACTTTTTCTGTGAATCGAAGTTCTTGGGTTTCACCATCCAACCACAGAGTTTTGTATCCGGAGTAGTGAAGACAAAGAGCTCTTTCTCACCCATTTCATAGGAGTCGTATTTTCCCTTCAGTGCCTTGTTGTCGATGAGCGTGGTGAGCGTTTTCCCCTGATTGTTGCAGAGCGAGTAAACAGAAGGATGATTCAGGTCACTCCAAGTGAGGACAAAGGTCTTGAAGTCATTGGAGAATATTGCTGAGTTCCAGCCTTCCTGAGATGTCAGGCAATCGGTCTTGCCAGTTTTGCGGGAGACATATACTTTCTGACTAGTTGGGTCGCCATTAAGGGCTGAGAAATAAAGGTCGCCTGTAGCCTCATCATAGCCATAGACACTGGTCACGATGGTATGAGCATCCGCTCCGATACGAGTTCCAGGTTTTTCCAAGTCCCCCACGGTGCGTTGCAGTTGCCCGTTCAGGGTGTAAAGGTAGATGTGGTTGTAGCCGTCGCGCTCGCTGGTGAGCACAATATGATTGTCGGTAATGCAAAGGTTGGCAAATACATTCTCGTTAATGTATTTATTTACCTTATCCTCTATAATCATCTGGCTAACAGTACTTAACGGATTAGAAGAATACACTCTCAAACAGTCTTGATGACGGTTCAGCGTAAAGACAAGCACCTTCGATGCATCACTCGTTGGATGAATACGGGGAACGTATCCATCAGCATCAATGGGTATATCCATTTTGCGAGTCTGATGACTCTTGATGTCATAGCTCCACACACTCACCTTAGAGTTTTCCTCGCCTGCTTTCGGATACTTATAGACGTATGCTCCAGGATAAGTGGCATACTCCTCTCGCGCTGGCTTCAGGCCCTTAAACATGGGCATAGAATATTCCTTCACCTGCGACTCGTCGTAGCGAACCCAGACAATCTGGCGCGAGTCAGCTGTAAAGCACATGGCCGAATTAAACGAGAATTCTTCCTCATTCACCCAATCGGGTATGCCATTGATGATCTCATTGCGCTTACCATCCTTAGTAACCATGCTCTCTGAATTATTGTAGAGCAGCTTTACCAGATGAATGTTATTATCGCGAACGAAAGCCACCTGAGTACCGTCTGGACTCCAGATGGGGGTCTGCTGAGGACCGCCGCCACTGAGCGGCTCCATCTTGTTATTACCTATACTATATATATAATAGGTGGCAGTAAACGAATGGCGATAGATGGCTTTGGTACCTGTTTGAATAAGAATATTTTTCCCGTCAGGACTCATCACATAGCCTTCTACCCTATCAATCTTTGCTCCACGCACAGTAGAGGCATCAAAAAGCACACCTGTCTGTTTGCCAGTCTTGAAAGAATGCCGCACAATCTGCTTTCCGTCAGCCGAGATCTGAGCATAGCTATCACCGTTACTCAACGGCTTGACAGCAGCCATCGTTTCACCTCGGAAATCACCACGTGTAATATCCATTAATTGCAGTTTCTGTCCCGCCATTGCCTGAATAGCCGACAACAGCAAAGCTGCACATAGCACGAATGTCTTTTTCATATTTCTGTTTGAACTTTTCGTGCAAAGTTAGCAATTATTTCTGAATAATCCACCTATTTCACACAAATAAACATATTCGGCAAACAAGAGAAAACAGACTTTGAAAAGGGGCATACGCCATCACCTACAAAGCTAATACGAAGAATAATAATTTAAGGGGGCGTTACTCTCATTTAACGTGGAGCTAAACTAGTTTAACGGGGAGATAGATTAGTTTAACAGGAACCACAAAAAGGCTAAATAACACCTCTATCCTACTTCCCTTCCAGCAATTCTGTAAAAGAAAGCCCTTTGTGATTACTCATGTATTTACGAGCATTCTCTACCCGATCGTTTTCAAAGACCTCACTATCCATGATACGGTTGACCGTATATTGAATGCGCCCCATGTGTTGAAAACGTAACGAGTCGTTGGGAGCGGGAAACGTACTTAACAAATAGAAAGCCAGGCAGTCGGGTACTATGTATTCGCGAACCATCATTGAGCGCTGTTTCTCAGAATAACCATACTTCACATAGAGCGAATAGTCGGCACCAAGATACTTATCCAGCGAAATGCCCAAAAGTCTGCCATCTACCACTATACTTTGATCCAAAGAGCCGATTTGCGTATAGACTTCCGGTGTCTTTACATTAGGAAGTAAACGTGTCATTCGCTCAAAAGACTTCGACAATTGCTTATCTACATCTTCCATATTGCCATACTGATGGCTCACCTCTGCTATCAGCGATTGCAAAGTGCTGTCTTGAAAAAATGAAAGGAAACGTACATTAATGTGTGCATCATCAACCTGTCCAAGTTTTAACACATCCTCTATCAACCTACGCGTCTGCATGGGATAGCGAGTCTGCATCTGTTGTAAAGCCGAGAAGTCGCCTGTTGTCAGGAAGAAGGCCTCCAAACGATCATAGCGCTCGATGATCATGTCGGATTCTGAATGCAAATCAGACTGCATGCGCCACTCACATCCTATGCAAGCCAACATAATACAGAGCAATATGAGGTAGAACTTCTTCACGGATAACTTTACTACTGTTAAATTACGATGCAAAATTACTAAAAATACTTGTAAAAACAAAATTTTAACCTAAAATAATTAAAAATACAAGCTCATTTGTTTACTTTTGTAGAAAAATGAAGCTCATCATGAAACAAAAACTAATCTTCTGCGCCCTTTTCGGCTGCTTGTATCTAAATGCTCAAACGACGTTGGATGTCACGGTAAAGAACCCACTAAAAACGGATCGAACCGACCAGCCGATTGTGATTCAGCTTAATCAATATGGCGATGTAAAGTCAGCCAAGGTTCAGTTGGCCGACGGCAAAGAAATACCCTGCCAGCTCGACGACCTGAACCAAGACGAACAGTTTGACGAGCTTTGCTTCCTCGTTGACCTCAAAGCCAAGGAGACAATGACCTATACGGTCAGCCTGCTGAGCGAAGGAACGCCCAGGGAATATCCGGCACGTGTCTATGCAGAAATGCTGATGCGCAACGACAAAGTGAAGGAGAAGAACAAGCACAACAACTACATTGAGAGCATTACGGCTCGTGGCGATTGTGCCAATTCCTACAATCTGCAGCATCATCATGGTGTGAGCTTTGAGAGTGAACTGAATGGCATACGCATCTATTTCGACAAACGGCAGACCCTCGACCTCTATGGAAAGTTCCAAAAGCGACTGGAGCTGAAAGAGACGCAGTTCTACACCTCTGCAGCACAGAAGAAAGAGGGCTATGGCGACGACGTGCTTTGGGTGGGCAACACCTTCGGACTTGGTGCTTTCAGAGGATGGAACGGAAAAGAGCCAACCATGATTGACCCTGTGAAGTCGCGCACCCAGCGCATCATCAGCTATGGACCACTGCGCACTATCGTTGAAATCATTGACAAAGGCTGGAAGGCTGATGTCGAGAAACAACCCGTCAATATGACGATTCGCTATACGCAGTATGCTGGCCATCGCGATACTGATATCGATGTATTCTTCAATCGCAATGTAGCTGACTATCAATTCTCTACGGGCATCATCAAGGTGAAAGGTTCAGAAGAGTTTTCCGACAAGAAAGGACTCCGCGCTTGCTGGGGAACTGACTGGCCTTCGACCGACACTGTGAAATGGAACCGCGAAACGGTAGGCTTGGCCATCAACCTTCAGAAACAGAATATTGTGAGCGAAGAAAAGGCCGACCAGGTGGAGCAAGGCGGCAACTATACCTTCGTAGTAAAGACTGCCACTAACCATATTGCATATAAAGTGGCCTACTGTTCAGCCAACGAGGAGTTTGGCTTCCATAGCGCTAAAGAATGGTTCAAGTGGCTACAGGAATGGAAAAAAGAAACGGAGAACCCCATCGTGCTCTCCGTTGAAAAGAAATAGACCTCGCTTAGGGCAACTCGGAATAGTGCCTGCGTCCCTTTGCATAATACTGCCAGAGCAACATGAATCGACGTTGCTCTGGTATATTTTTTTGCACGCGACTCTGCTGGATAGCCTTTCTGTCAGCTTTAAATTCAGACTTCCACCGTCTGAAAGCGCGTCTCGCACGATAGACCGCCTTGAAGTCTCCCCAACTATGCTTCAGAATGAGCATTTCCCAAGCTGCCACATAATCGAGCAGCCAACGCATCAGCATTACTCGGTTCAGTTCTTCATCGGGCAAGCATTTATAGAGCATAGTCAGATTGTTGCGGAAATTCAGAAAAGTCTTCATCGGATTACTCTTCGGAAGTGTTCCCCCTCCTACATGATAGACTTTGCTCTCAGGAATGCATACAATTCGATGCCCTCCGATGCGTAGCCTCCAACACAAATCAATCTCTTCATTGTGAGCAAAGAATCGACCGTCTAAGCCGCCCACCTTATTATATATACGCGCGCGCACGAAAAGAGCAGCCCCCGTTGCCCAAAGAATATCGGCAGGAGCATCATACTGTCTGTTGTCGCGCTCTACTGTTTCGAAGATGCGCCCCCGGCAGAAAGGATAGCCGTATCGGTCAAGATAGCCTCCACAGGCACCTGCATATTCAAAGCTGTCACGATCAGCAATAGAGAGCAATTTGGGCTGACATGCTGCTACATCAGCATGAGCATCCATATAACTGAGCAAAGGCGTGAGCCAATGAGGAGTCACCTCTATATCGGAATTCAGCAACAGGAAATATTCAGCTTCAATCTGAGCCAAAGCTTTATTATAGCCCTCGGCAAAGCCCCAGTTCTTCTCCAGCAAAATAAGCCGACATTCTGGGAAATTCTCTTTCAGCATCGAGATGGAATTGTCAGTCGAGGCATTGTCGGCAATATAGACGACAGCCTCATCAAAAGAATACTTCAAGACACTGGGGAGGTACTGACGAAGCATCTTTTCCCCATTCCAATTCAGAATAACAATGGCAAGTTTATCCATTTCACAAAATTCGAAAAACTACAGGATTACAGTACAGCCTTGAGCGCTGTCGCATCATGATTAAAATCACCCAAACGGACACAAATCAACTGATTGTCATACTCTGGCCGTGCTTCGGCAGGCGAGAGTTCCACACGCACATAATTCTTAGTAAAGCCGTGCATAGCTCTACCTCGGGTAGCCTTCTCAAAGAGGACCTCAGCTTGCTGACCAACGTGAGTCGAATAGAAATCATGCGTCTTCTGGTCAGACAATTCCAACAAGCGACGGCTACGCAGCTTCTTTTCCTTCTCAGGCACAATGTAGGGTATCTTCAATGCCGACGTCCCGGGGCGTTCGGAATACGGGAACACGTGAAGCTGAGTAACAGGAAGAGTACTGAGTAAATCGTATGTTTCCTCAAAATATTCAGGCGTTTCACCGCGACAGCCCACCATCACATCCACTCCGATAAAAGCCTCTGGCATAGATTGCTTAATAGCCATAATCTTATCGGCAAACAACTGACGGTCGTAATGGCGATGCATCAGCTTCAACACTGTATCGCTTCCACTTTGTAGCGGTATATGAAAATGAGGCATGAATGCACGGCTCTTCGCACAATATTCTATGAGTCCATCGCTCAGAAGATCGGGTTCCAAGCTGCTGATGCGATAACGGCTAATGCCTTCCACACCATCAAGCGCTTTCACCAAATCAAGGAACTGCTCACCCGTTGTTTTGCCGAAGTCACCAATATTCACACCCGTCAGCACAATCTCTTTTCCACCTTCGCGTGCCGCTTCTTCAGCCTGAGCTACTAACGAGGCAATGGAAGGATTGCGACTAAATCCACGAGCGTATGGAATGGTGCAATAGGTGCAGAAATAATCACAACCGTCCTGTACTTTCAAGAAAAAACGCGTGCGGTTTCCACGTGAACAGCTTGGTGCAAAAGTTTTGATATCCTTTGTTTTCTGGCTGAACGACTTGCCCTCAACCACTCCACTCCATGCATCAGACAGAAATTGCACGAGATTTGCTTTCTCGTTGGTACCAAGAACAAGATCAACTCCTTCTATCTGAGCCACCTCATCGGTTTCCAACTGAGCATAACACCCAGTCACAACGACAAAAGCCCCTGGATGCTGACGTACTAAACGGTGAATGACCTGCCGACACTTGTGATCAGCCACTTCAGTCACCGAACAGGTATTAATCAAACAAATATCTGCAGTTTCGCCTTTCGAAGCCGTCTTCACGCCCAATTCCTCCAACATCTTTCCAAAAGTAGATGTTTCAGAGAAGTTCAGCTTGCATCCAAGAGTTGCATAAGCCGCCTTTTTGCCTTGAAAGACTGATGTATCAATCATATATATAAATAAGGTGTCTTGTTTACGCGCACAAAGGTAGCGTTTTTTTTCCTAAAAACATCGAGAAAACACCATATTTCGTTTTTGGGTATATTTTACACTAAATTTTAACATTTCACAAATACCTAAGAATCAGCTACTTATAAAAAAGTTACAAAAACAGCACAAAAAAAAACAAAAAAAAAGTATCACCGTATCGAAAAAAATGTATAACTTTGCAGCGTTTTAATTAACAAATGATTGTTTTACAGATTTAAAAGCAAAGAAAGAAATGAAAAAGATTGCATTTATGTTCGTAGCAGCTGCTATGTTTGTAGCTTGCGGTGAGAAGAAGGCTGCTCAGGAGGCTGAGGTTGCTGAGGTAGAGGAAGCTGTTGAGAACGTTATCGACTCAGCTGCTGTTTGGGCTCTCGTTGGTGACACCACTGGTATGGCTGCTGATTCTATCGCTGCTAAGTTCCAGGCTGTATGTGACTCTATCCAGGCTGCTGCTGCCGCTGCTGACACAACTGCTGCTGACACAACAGCTGTTGCTGGTGAGTAATCTCTACGAACTTAATGAGAAAGAAAAATACCGTTGGACTCAGTCCGACGGTATTTTTGTATTTTATTGACGATAAAGGGGCTCGTCTTTGACAAGCCCCTTTATCGTTTAATTATTGGCTTTTCTATATACGGCCTCCATGTCAGAAGACTGTAGTACTTCCATAGCTCCAACTGTAATAGAGCCTCCCCTACTACATTTCTTTACCATCTCAGCTATTTCTTCATCGGTCACCTTACGTCCAATGAGTTCGGGGATACTTGTTGGCATTCCGATAGTACGATAGAACAGTTCCATAGCTTCTATTCCTTTCAAGGCGGTTTCCTCTGGATGAGCGAAATCATTAGTTACGCCCATCACGTTGACGGCAAACTGCACAAAGCGCGACACGTGCTGCGGCATGACATAACGTGCCCACGATCCCCACAAAGCAGCTAATCCTGCACCATGCGTCACACCAAAGAGTGCACTAAGTTCATGTTCCAAACGATGAGTGGCAAAGTCTTTCTCAGTACCACATTCTGTCAAGTCATTATGAGCCAGCGAACCAGCCCACATGATTTGAGCTCTATTGCGATAATCATCTGGATGCTTCAGCACCTCAACAGCACAATCCTTCACAGTACGGAGCAACGCCTCAGCAATCGCGTCGGTCAAAGTCATTTCCTCATATTTTGAGAAATAACGTTCCATCGTGTGCATCATAATGTCGGTAGCGCCAGCAGCGGTCTGATAAGGAGGAAGCGTATAGGTGCGCTCAGGATTCATGATACAGAAGCGCGCACGACAAAGGTCGCTATTGATACCACGTTTCACAAGCCCCTCATCCTTCGTAATGACACAACTGCTCGACATCTCGCTGCCTGCAGCAGGAATGGTAAGCATTACGCCAATAGGCAGGCAGGACTGTGGAACGGCCTTCCCTTCCCAAAAGTCCCATACTGGACCATCGTAGCCAACACCATATCCAATGGCCTTAGCTGAGTCAATCACACTACCACCGCCTACTGCAAGGATGAAGTCAATTTTTTCCTCACGACAGAGCGCTATGCCCTGCTCCACCATTGAAAGCAGCGGATTGGGAACCACACCGCCCAACTCCACATAATAGATGCCCGCCTCCTGCAACATTGCAAATATTTTGTCGAGCAATCCAGAGCGCCGAGCTGAGCCTCCACCATAATGTATGAGCACACGTTTTCCGCCATTAGCTTTTATCAGTTCAGACAGTCGGTCTTCAGAATTGCGACCAAACACAACACGTGTCGGAGCATAGTAATTAAAGTCTTTTATCATCACATCATATTTTTTAATCTGTTGCTGCAAAATTACAAAATATTCACGATAAAATCACGTTATATAGTAAACATTAACTGATTCAATGAAAGATACAACACTCATTTCTGTTGTAACACCTATATATAATGGCTCTCTTTTTCTGAAAAAAGCCTACGAATGCCTCTGTCGTCAGACCTATCGGCACTGGCAATGGGTTGTTGTCGATGATGGCTCGACCGACGACACGCGCCGACTCATGAGGGAACTGAGCGACAGTGACCGACGGGTGAAATACACTTGGCAGCACAACAGCGGATCAGCCAAGCAACCACGCGACCGTGCTGTATTCCAATCAACAGGTGAACTGATTCTTCCTTTTGACATTGACGACCGCATTGCCGACGATTACTTACAGAAAATGCTTGACAGGCTGAATGAAACAGATGCCGACATTGTTTACCCCCAAATGCTGTTTACCGACATCGTCACAGGCAACATCAAAAGCACATTGCCAGTCGAAGGATTTGATATCAGTTCTGTTTATAAAGGAAGCGACTTGGTGAAAGAGACAATGCCTGAATGGCGCATTGGTTGTAATGGCGGACTCTATCGCAGAGCGATGTGGGTGAACATGTCATGGTTGGAAGAGCACGACCCTATTTGGACTTATTCCGACGAGGTAGATGAGCGCTGCTATTTAATGAAAGCCCAAAGAGTGGCATTTTCAAAGGCCCAATACTTCTACATCGTCCATCAGGACTCTATCACCAACAAGCCTTCGTACAAGCTCTTTCACTTACTGAAGAACAACACTCAGCTGGCAGAACTGATAAAACAGAAGTTCGGAGAAGAAAGCGAGGAATATCGTCTTGCGAATCAGAAAGTGCTGTATGGATGGCGCAGCATGATGGCTTACTATTTGCAACACTACGAGGAACTGTTTGATGCCGACGGACAGATACAGCATGACCTGTCAAAAGCCTATGCGCAGATTAATGTCTCGCTGCTTCCGTTGAAAGATCGCATTCATTTTCTTTACTTCTGCAATGAACACGTGCTACAGACATTCATGGCCTTAAAGTACTCGCCTAAATGGCTGAAAGAAAAGCTGATGCAACACTTTGCGAGTGAGAAGTACCGTTTTAATGTGATTCGAAAGCGTACAGAAGAGCAAACGAAACAACAAATCAGTAATAGTTATGCTGAAGCTGAACGGAAGCCTCATGTTGAGCCATACGCCATCAGTATGTTTTGCGGCAATACTGCCAGCGGAGGATTGGTAGACCGATTACGAGGAGCCGTCAGTCTCTATGCCGCATGCAAGGTAGCCAACCGTCCTTTCCGCTTGTATTTCACACATCCGTTTCAACTTACGGATTATCTGATTCCCAACGAGTACGACTGGCGCATCGAAGCAGACGAAGTCAGCTTTGCTCCCAGCCAGACGCAGCCTGTTATCTTAGACACTCAGACCGATACAGCCTGGGAACGAAGTTGGCAACGTGAACAGTTCACCAAAGCCTTACATGAAGGCAACGGTGTTCAGCTCCATTTCTATAGCAATGCACAATTCTGCTACGACGACGACTTTTCCGGACTGTTCCATGAGCTTTTCAAGCCTTCAGCCCAGCTACATGAGAGCATTGACCATATTCTCAAGCAGATAGGCGGACCATATCTGACTATCTCTGCCCGTTTCTGCAATCTGCTGAACGACTTCAACGAAGAGACCTATTCCGATCCGCTCTCCAAAACGGAACAGGAACAGCTTATTGCAGCCTGTCTTTCCCAAGTGAAGCGCATTCACCAGCAAAACAGTCATCTACCCATCATTATCTGTTCCGACAGCATTACCTTCGCCAGTGAAGCCCAGTCGCTCGACTATGTAAAAATCATTCCCGGCAACGTCTCTCACATAGGCAATGACACAGTTCGCTACTATCAATACTATGAGAAAACGTTCCTTGACTTCTACATTATCAGCCAGGCGCAGCAGGTATTCCTCTTGAGGGGCAATGCCATGCATAACAGTGGGTTCCCCTATGCAGCTGCCCGCGTGGGCAAGAGGCCTTACAGCATTGTAGAGTTTTAATCATCGTCCTGCGCATGGAGACTACTCAGCAGACTACCAGCAACTATCGCAAGATTGTTTCGAGCACAGTCATCTTCGGTGGAGCTCAGGCTGTGAATCTCATCATGAACGCTGTGCGCGGCAAGCTCGTGGCATTTCTTCTCAGCTCCACCGGCATGGGCATCATGTCGCTGTTGCAGAATGCAGCCAACACCATTCAGCAATTGTCTCTTTTGGGCATTAACATCTCCGCAGTCAGGCACATCTCACAGATAGATAAAGACGGACAGGAAGAGGTGCTTTCAGCTTCGGTAAAAATAGTGCGCATACTTATATTTGCCACTTCATGCTTAGGGCTTTTATTTACCCTTGCCTTCTCGCCACTCATGTCGAAGATATCATTCGGCACGATGGATTACATATCAGCTTTCCTGCTGCTTAGCCTGGCTGTCTTTTTCAATGTGATGAGTTCTGGCGAAATGGCTGTCATGCAAGGTCTGCGCCGATATAAGCAGTTAGCATTCTGTTCTATCGTTCCTGCCATCTGTGGCTTGCTCATCAGCATTCCCATCTACTACTTTTGGGGCGTTCAGGGCATTGTACCTGCCATGATTCTCTCAGGTGCCATCTATTATGCTGCCATACGTTACTATTCCTATCGCGAGCCATCACATCTAAAAAAGCCGCGTCCCTCATTTCACACCATTTGGACAGAGGGTCAAGAGATTATTCAGTTCGGACTTGTCATGACATTCGGCACAGTTGTGGGAGCCATCACCACGTATGCACTTACCGCATTTATCAGCAACGTCGGTTCGGTGAGCGATGTAGGCTTCTATCAGGCAGCAAACTTCATTACCATGCAGTACATCAGCATGATTTTCACGGCTATGGCTACTGACTTCTACCCCCGTCTGTCGGCACTCATCTTACGAAAGGCTGAAGCCCATCAATTAGTCAATCAACAGACCGAGGTGGTGCTTTTCATTGTCACGCCGCTCTCCCTACTCATGATTCTGACGGCTCCGCTACTCATCACCGTACTTCTCACCAATGAATTTCAATCCATCCGTACCATCGTCTATTTCATGGGGCTGTCCAGCATCTTCAAAGCCCTGTGTTTCCCAATGGACTATATAGCCTATGCGAAAGGCGACAAGAAATACATTATGTGGATTGAAACAATCTGGGGCAATGCCAAGACTTTCAGCGTTATCGCCCTTTTCTATTATTTCTTCGGACTCAACGGGCTGGGCTATGGTGCACTCTGTTCTGCTGTCATCGATGTCATCGTCAGCATCATACTCACCCGCTTGCGCTATGATTTCAGCCTTTCTGCCCCCGTGTTCCGTCTGCTGGCAGTTATGCTCACCCTTGCTGCGGTATGTTTCATGGCTACGTTTATATCCTCAACCATCCTCAGCTACACCATCATGTCACTGGCAACAGGCAGCTGTATTGCCTACAGTCTCATCGGGCTGAACCGCCGACTCGATTTCAAGGCTATTCTGCAGCGTTTCAGGACAAAAGGCAACGTCAGCTCCTAATTTTTCGAAATTCGATA
>JAEEPT010000286.1 GCA_016284895.1 Prevotella sp.
TGCGCCCTCGAACGTGTCGCCCGTCTTGCTCGACGAGAACACCAAGGCGAGATTATAGCCGCGACTGTCCAGCACCATCTTGTCGATGGGAGCCAGTGCCTCGAAAGTCATCTCGAATTTTGTCCATTCGGTAGTGGCGGGCAGCGAAGCCACCTGTGCCTTGCTCACGATGAGCGGACTGGTCATCACGTCGTCACCATGCAGTACCACCGTGTTGTCTTCGGCATCCTGATTACGGTAGAACACAGCATAGATATTCGGCTCATCCACACGTCCTTCAACTATCTTCATGTCTTTATCGGTGAACTTCTCGCCTGGTGTGAACTTATAGTAGCCAGTCACCTTAATTGGTTCCACCATGAAGGGGAGACCCATCTCAGTGGTCTTCAGCGTCTGGGTGAGGGAATACTGACTGTTGAACTTGCCAAGAAACAGGTTGCCGGCAGCGATGGGTTTCTTGAAGGTCTTGCCCCATGAGCCCGTGTCGCGCGTTGTCAGTTTCACACAGCTTCCCTCAAAGCCATTCGGGTCGGGAACAGTAGGATAGTCCTCTGCGGCAGCCTTTGGCTTTGCCATCAGGAATCCAGCATTACCCGAGGCCCACATTTCGACTTCAGTGTCACCGAAATCCTCGAACCAAAGATAGTAATTATTCTTATCATTCTTCCTGTAGTTCTCGAAATCAAAATTCATGACAGCCACGCCTTCCTCCCCGCTTTCTTTAACAGTGGGAGTCATGGAATTGCCAAAGCTCACGGAGTACTGTTTTTTCCAGACACCGTCTTCTGAGGTAACGGTATAGGTGACAGGCTCTTTGCTGAAGTCCTGCAATGAGCCGTTAGCTGGTTCAATGGTGGCGCCCGGTGTGAGTTTGAAATGAATTGCCATAGTGGGCAAGTTGGCGCGTGAGCGCACCGTAAACTCTAATTTCTTTGCATCCGAAGGAACAGAAGCAATGCGCATATCAGCCTTATTATAAAAATAGGTGAGATTCTCTTCGCCTACCCACGCTTCCAGGATATCACACTCCATGTTCTTCGGTTCCTCCTTAAAGCACGATGAGAACAATAGCACACACGATAACCCTAAAAGCAATTTTTCCAAATTTACTTTCATCATGGGTGCAAAGATAGGTAAAAAGATTCAATACGAGCAAAAAAAATCAAAAAAAACGTGAAATCTCACAAAGTTTCTTGATTTCGCAGTGCTCGCATCGCATTGAACACAGCCAAAACAGTAACGCCCACATCGGCAAAGACTGCCATCCACATAGTGGCCAAGCCCAGTACGGCCAGCCCCAGTACGGCCAGTTTCACCCCGATGGCAAACACTACATTCTGTCGGGCTATTGACAACGTGCGACGGGCAATGCGCACGGCCAACGCCACTTTTGTCGGCTGGTCGTCCATCAGCACTACGTCGGCAGCCTCGATAGCCGCATCGCTGCCCAGTCCGCCCATAGCTATGCCTACATCGGCCCGAGCCAACACTGGTGCATCATTGATACCATCGCCCACAAAGGCCACGTAGTGCGCTGTGTCTTCGGTGCGTGCCTCGCTGAGCAAGCGCTCCATGTGAGCCACCTTGTCGGCAGGCATCAGTCCTGAGTGATATTCGGAGAGCCCCAGTCGCTTCGCCACGTCGCAGGCCACCTCCTGTCGGTCGCCCGTCAGCATCACCGTGCGTCTCACGCCCAACTGATGCAGCTGTGCAATGGCTTCGGCACTGTCGGCCTTCACGCGATCATTAATAACAATATGTCCGGCATAGGTCCACTGTCCATCGACAACGACAGCCACATGGATGATGGTTCCCACGTCATGCTTGCAGTCGTGCCACTTGGCACCTACAGTCTCCATCATCTTGGCATTGCCCACACACACCTCGCGGTCAGCCACCCTTGCGCGGATGCCCTGTCCAGCCACTTCTTCCACATCGCTCACCTGGCAGCCGTCAGCAGCCTCATCGGGGAAGGCATCACGCAGGGCGGCTCCGATGGGATGGGTGGTGAAATGCTCCACATGGGCGGCCAAATGCAACAGCTCGTGCTCGTCCATCATGTCGGGATGCACAGCCTCAACAGCAAACTGTCCGTAGGTGAGTGTGCCGGTCTTGTCGAACACTACAGTGCCGAGTTGCGAAAGCACATCAAAGAAACTAGAGCCTTTCACCAGAATGCCTGACCGCGAAGCCCCGCCTATGCCACCGAAGAAAGTGAGCGGTACACTGATGACCAGTGCGCAGGGGCATGACACCACGAGGAACAGCAATGCTCTGTAGAGCCAGGTGGAAAACTGAGAAGTGAGAGGTGAGAGATGGGAGGTCAGCAGGAAAGGCGGAACGATGGCGATGGCTACGGCAGCCAGCACCACAACGGGGGTATAGACACGGGCAAAACGTGTAATGAAAGCCTCGCTGCGCGACTTCCGCTCACCAGCATGTTCCACCAGACTGATGATTTTCGAGACGGTGCTCTCGCCATAGCTCTTACGCGCGCGTACTTTTATTAATTTATTAAGGTTCACGCAACCAGACACCACCTCATCGCCTTCAGCTACTTCACGCGGCAGGCTCTCGCCCGTCAAGGCCACGGTGTTGAGCGACGTGTTGCCCTCCACCACAATGCCGTCGAGCGGAATTTTCTCGCCTGGGCGCACCACAATAATCTCGCCCACAGCCACCTGTTCAGGAGCAACGTCTTGCATGCCAGCCCCCTCGCGCAACACATGGGCCACATCGGGCCGAATGTCCATCAGGTGAGCAATACCCTCGCGGCTTTTACCCTCGGCATAGCCCTCAAACAACTCACCTATTTGGAAGAACAGCATCACGAACACGGCTTCAGCAAACTCAGTGTCTGCACCTGGCAGGAAGCCTATGCAGAGTGCTCCGATGGTTGCTACCGACATGAGGAAATGCTCGTTGAAGGCATCGCCATGAACCAGTCCCTCGACAGCCTCCTTCAGCGTGTCGTGACCTATCACCAAGTAAGGTACCAAATAGACCAGCAACAGCTGCCACATAGGCAGAGCAAACGACCGTTCTATCCATACCGCAGCCAAGAGCAGTACCACAGTGAGCACTATCAGCACTATCTTTTCACGCAGTTCATGGTGGTGGTGCGAGTGTCTTGAGTGCTCCGAACTCTCTAAGGGCTCCGAGTGCTCCGAGAACTCTGAGCTCTCCGAACAACAATGCTTCTTTTCTATCATTTTGAGCTTACTTTGATTCTGGCTGCAAAGATAAGGCAAAACAATTGCAACTCAGTTGCAAACGACATTTTTCCGTCATTCTTTGCAATCCAGTTGCAAACCATCACCGCGATTCAGCATCGTTTCTACCACAACTTGTGCTTATTTTGTGTTAAATATAAGTATTATCGGCATCACAAGTTTGGGGGTATTGACAAAAAGGCTTATTTTTGCATTTCAACATGAAACAGCTTTTACAACAATCAGACAAGATATGATACTACTGAGCTTTGATACTGAGGAATTCGACGTGCCACGCGAACATG
>JAEEPT010000043.1 GCA_016284895.1 Prevotella sp.
AGCCCCAGTAGCGGGTTCTCACTTCTTCATGCATGCGCTCAGCTGTTGCCTCGGCCAGTCGGTCGGCCAACAGCTGTGCCATCATCTTCGCGTAGGAGTCCATCTTGAAGTCGTTTTCCATTCCTGCATCCACGGTCGTTGCAAAAAGCCCCACTCGGGAACCTATCGCCTTCTGTTCTGCCGAGGCCTGACAGTCGTTTGGCAGAATGAAGTCGGCCAGACAGAGGTACTCACTGCCAACGGTCTGCTGACGCAGACAAGCGATTCGCCCGCACTCGCCCTGTTCCGCACTACTCACCACGATATCGTCGCCTTCAGCATAGGCATCCATGAGCTCGAACACCGCATGCGTGCGGTAACGATTCTCTATTTCGCTGAGAAAAGCCTCAGCCTCTCGCCGCATCCGTCGTTGCTCATCTTCCTGCTTCAACTGCCACGCAAAGAAGAAGTAACCCCAGTTGATGTAGGGCGCAACATCGGATATGTGGTACGTGAGTATCATCTGAACATGACTGGCTGACCGATATGGTTGCCGTCAACCTTGCCATTATTATAAATAAGGTGGCCGTTGCAGAGTGTCTTCTCCACACGCCACTGATAGGTGTGTCCCTCCATGGGGCTCCAGCCGCACTTGCTGAGAATACAGTCGGGTGTGACCGTCCACTCACAGTCAGGACGCACGATGGCGATGTCGGCCTTGTAGCCCGGACGCAGGAAACCGCGTTCGCGCACTTCGAAGATACGCGCCGGATGATGAGCCATCAGCTCCACCAAGCGCTCGATGGTGAGCACGCCCTCGTCAACCAGTTCCAGCATGGTGACCAGCGAGAACTGTATCATGGGCATACCGCTCACTGCGCGCGCTGCCCCACCCTCTTTCTGCGACAACAGGTGTGGGGCATGATCGGTGCCTACCACGCTGATACGCCCGTCGGTGAGTCCCTCACGCAGGGCATGGCGGTCACGCAAATCTTTTACGGCAGGGTTCACCTTAATCTTCGTACCCAAACGCTCGTAGTCGGTCTGCGAGAAGAACAGATGCCCCACCGTAGCCTCGGCGGTGATGGTGTGCAGACAGTTGGCTGGAATGAGTTCCAGCTCAGCCTGTGTGGTGATATGGGCAATGTGCAGACGCGCTTCGTGCCGGATGGCCAGTTCAATGGCTTTCGTTGTTGAAGCCAGACAGGCTTCCTCGCTCCTGATGAGCGGATGCAAGCAAACGTCGGGATCGTCGGTATGGAACTTGTCCTTAAAGTAGGCCATGTTGCGATTGATGATGGCCGTGTCCTCACAATGCGCCATGATGGGCAGATGAGCAGAGGCGAAGATGCGCTCCAAAGCCTCATCACGGTCAACGAGCATATTGCCTGTACTTGAGCCCATGAAGAGCTTGATGCCAGGTACGCGGTGATCGTCGAGCTGACCAAACAGGTCGGTATTGTCATTAGTGGCTCCAAAGAAGAACGCATAGTTCACGTGACTCTTTGTGGCTGCCAGACGGAACTTGTCTTCGAGTGCCTCCAACGTAGTGGTCTGAGGCACGGTATTGGGCATATCGAAATAGGTGGTGACACCGCCTGCGGCAGCAGCTCGGCTCTCCGTATCGATGTCGGCCTTTTCCGTCATGCCCGGCTCACGGAAGTGCACGTGGTCATCAATAATGCCTGGCAGCACATAGCAGCCCGTGGCATCAATCGTATCTGTACCGTCTCCTTCATGGGTGGGAGCATGCAGCTCGCCATCTGGCATGACAGCCTCGATGGTATCCCCATCAATAATAATATCGCCAACGAAAGTCCTTCCTTCGTTGACGATAGTACCACCTTTAATAATCGTTTTCATTCCTTTCCGTTGAGAATGTTCTGGACAACCGAGTCGGAAGGTTCGCCTACAGGAGCATGAGCTGAAGAATCCATGCCCTGCATCTTGGCTTGCAACTCAGTGGCTGCCTCATAATATTTCTTCACGTAAATGTTATTCTTAAATGCATCGCTTGCCTGCGACATGATGTGCTCTATCTGCGGTGTCATCACCGGATATTCAAGCCCGGCAGTAATCATCATGAACACGCCTGCGCCTAGCACATTATCTGAATTATTGATGATGAAATTAGTGACGAGCGTGTCTTCCTCCATCGCTATTTTCTGAGCCTCAATCGACAACTGAGCGGCTATCTCCTCTTCGTCAATACCATCAAGCAGCATCTGGTTCTCGCGGTGCTCCAACTCATTCATGCGGTTGCTGAGCTGATTGTGCTGGTCAATGAAAGCATAGAGCCGCTCGTTGAGCGGTGTGCCGCTCACCTTGCGCGAACTATCATCAATCCTAACGGTAATCTCGCCCTGTTCCAGTACGATAGGCATCATCAGTGGTCGATCGTCCATGAACAGATTCACCATCATGGTTGTATCCAAAGCTCCTGAGAATTTGAACTTACCATGCACCACCTCACATGAGTCGATGCTCTCAACGTTGTCTCCCTTCACCGCTTTTAAATACAGCTTGCTGCCATCCAACGACGATACCGAAGAAGAACCCTGAATGGTATAGCATTCAGTGCAAGAGGCAAGTCCGGCCAGCAAGAGAGACAAATAAATGAAACTTTTCATAAACGTCAATAAGTTCAATTGCAATGCGTGCAAATGTACAACGTTATATTGAAGTATGAAAAAAAATTTGCTCTATTTAAAACAAGAACACGAACTTTTAGCGTTTTTTTGCCTCTTTATTGAGTTCGCTGTCTATACGATGAGTGGCATAAAGCTGTAGGACAGCAGCCAGCAACAAGGTTCCAATCCATTTATTATAGATGTATTGCACGTAGGTAATCTGGGACAATCCGAAGCTGTTGCCCAGCGAAGCAAACATCAAGATACCCGTCACCAGGAAGAGCGCATCGCTCAGCAACATGATGCGGCGCAACCTCCGGATGGTGATGCTGGTTCCTTCGTAGCGCTGCAACATCTGCATCGAAGCAAAGCCTATGGCTCCAAGGCCATAGATATAGGGAGCTATCGAGAATTTCAGCAGACTGATTCCAGCTCCAACCACCATCAGCAGTCCTCCAAGCAGGAAGACTGTCGTCTGCCATTTACTCAGCGTTCTCATTCGGCACTACTCCTTCCTTCTGCTCTACCTCATCATCGCTCAGCACAAAGATATCTTCGTCGTCGGCCTTCATGAAGTATTGCTCGCGGGCTATTTTCTCAATCTCCTTGGGATTATCCTCCAACTGACGTATGCGCTCCTTGTTCTTCTGATTCACCGACTCGTAATATTCAATCTCTTCGCGCAACTCGCTCTTACGCTGCATCATGTTGAAATGACTCAACACACTATTGTCGTCGAGAAAGCCCACTATCAGAATGCCCACTACACACACCAACACATATTTCATATACCACAGGTGCCAAATGCGGGCAATGTTTTGCTTCACCTTTGCGATTGTCTCGTTTCCTTTCATCTTCTTAACTTTTCTTTTTTATAAAAGACACGTCTTTGCTTGTATTTCTATCAGATGGTTGCATGATGATTCTATGCAAATTCCAAATCGAATGCAGCTCTGAGTTTCTCGACTGAAGCATTTGCACGTACCATCTCTTCAAACTGCTCACGACGGGTCAGGGTGCGGGCCTGTTCCTGTCGCTCTGCCACACGAATGGTGAGCGTGATACCGCTGTTATGCAGATAAAGCTTCAGGGTGCTCACGATGCTCCCTCGGATGTTCTCCACTTCCGTCTTGATGATCTCGTTGGGCACCACCAGCTCCACGGCAGGAAGTTCCACGACACGCGGATTCATATTCTTCATGCGAGCCGCAATGCCACTCAGTCGCTGTGGCATGCGATTGCACATCGACATCCATTGCAGTTCGAGCTCATCCTGAGTAAAGGCAGCCTGTTCTTCAACAGTCTTATCGTCAACGCCCTGCGTGCCAGGCAATATCTGCATCTTCGGATTGCCCTGAAGGCGCAACTTGTTCCACGACATGCCTAACGACGAGGCCTTGATAGTGGGCTTACTCGGAGAACTCGGAGAACTCGGAGCGCTTTCTCTCTCTTGACTCGCTGTATCAGCCACGGCCACCTGTAAAGCCGTTTTCTTAGCGGGCTGAGCTTGCTGAATCAGTTTCCTAAACAGGGATTTTAGTCTTCTGGGCTTACGCCCACTGCCAGGTGCATCAGTATCGGCAGGCTGCGTAATCTGCGCCACCTCAATGAGTGTCAGCTCAACCAGCAGTCGTTTGTTCGACGACTGCCGATAGTTGATGTCGCACTGGTTCATGATGCGAAGTGCCTGATAGAGGAACGGAAGTGGTGCTTTCTGCGCCTGCTGCTGATAGCGCTGTCGAGCCTGTTCGCTCACCTCCAGCAGCGACAGCGTCTGCGGGTCCTTGGCCATCATCACGTTGCGTACATGACGGGCCAGTCCTTGTACCAACAAGCCACCATCGAACCCTTTGTTGATGATATCGTTGAGCAACACCATCACTTCGCTCACTTTGTTTTCCAAAGCAAGGTCTATGATGCGGAAATAGTTCTCTGAGTCGAGCACATTCAGGTCCTCTATCACCTTCTGATAGGTGATGTTGCCCTGGCAGAACGAGGCTGCCTGGTCGAATATGCTGAGTGCATCGCGCATACCGCCATCAGCCTTCTCGGCAATCACAGCCAGTGCTTCCTCTTCATATTGTATGCCTTCCTTCTCAGCCACCGACTTCAGATGGGCAATCGTATTCCGCACCGTCATGCGCTCGAAGTCGTATATCTGACAGCGGCTCAGGATGGTGGGCAGTATCTTATGCTTCTCAGTAGTGGCAAGAATGAAGATGACGTGTGCAGGCGGTTCCTCCAGCGTCTTGAGGAAAGCATTGAAGGCTGCTGTAGAAAGCATGTGCACCTCGTCGATGATAAAGACTTTATATTTTCCCAACTGCGGTGGAATGCGTGTCTGCTCCATGAGTGTCTTGATGTGCTCCACTGAGTTGTTCGAGGCAGCATCAAGTTCAAAGATGTTCAGCGAGCGCTGCTCGTTGAACGACTGGCAGCTCTCGCACTCATTGCAGGCTTCGCCATCGGGTGTGGGGTTCTGACAATTGATGGCTTTAGCGAAAATACGGGCGCAAGTTGTTTTTCCAACGCCTCGAGGTCCGCAGAACAGATAGGCATGCGCCAACTTTCCCGACTTCACCGCATTCTTCAGCGTAGTCGTAAGCGCGGCCTGCCCCACTACGGTGTCAAACGACATTGGGCGGTATTTTCGTGCCGATACAATATATTCCATGATCTCGATTTTAGTTTATGGCCACAAAGGTACGAAGAAGCGAGGAAAAAACAAAATGAAAAAATCGATTTCTTTGGACTTTCTCTGAAGTCCGATGCATTTAACGAACTGTCCGATGCATTTAACAAGCTGTCCGATGCATTTAACAAGCCGTCCGATGCATCGGACAATTCGATAGATGAATTTAGCGCAAGAAGTGTTTCTTTCCCTTCTCTATCACAACTGTTGATGCCCGCTTTGCCTTGCTTGTAGGACGACCACCTAAGTTATAGACAGCCGAAGGACTGACGGGCTGAGTGTTCAGCAGGTTCGGGTCGATGCCTGTTATCTGAAACGTGAGCAGACTGATGCTCGTGAAGCTCATCCACTGGTGATCGCAATCGGTCACTACACCTGAAAACTGCACCTCAACAGGGTTGTCATCGCTGACAGTAAAAGGCACGTAGCGCCACTCCCATCCACAACCTGCGCCTTTGTTAGCAAACGTCACGTCACCGGAAGTCTCAAAGCAGCTGATGCCATCGGTGGTGATGCCCAACCCTGTATCGCCCTTTGTAGGAAAAGCCACACTCACATCGCCCACACGAGCTTCAGCTTTTACAGCTGCCGACGACGAACGGCATGCTACCTTCAGTACGTAGCTGCCCTGAGGGAGCGTCACGCTCTGCTGCATCGACATCTGCCATGCGGTGAAAGCCCATCCGTCGAACTGTTCATAGTAGGAAGAACCCTTCGTGCCATCCCAGTGCTGTCCACTCATACCCGTGTTCACGTTGTTCATAGTCCATGAACCAAGCAACGAGGTGGCATCTTCAGTATAGCGGCTCATCACCTTCTGATATTCCTCCATTTTTAGTCTGACAATCTCAGCATCGACTTCTTCCTTTTTCAATTCTGCGCGTTGAATAAGCGTTTCGGCAGCCGAAACGTCGATGCCCAGCCTGACAGCATTGACCATTTCTTCACGGAGAGGAGCCACCATCTCGGCACGCAGGCGCTCTGCCACTCGCTGTTTTACAGCCTCCACATTGTCGCCTGCTCCATAATAGGTGAGCGACACACAGTCGATACCCATCCATCCGTTGACAGCCTCAGTCTGGCAAAGACCAATCTCCACCTGATTGTCGGTCACACAAAACACCAGGTTATAAGCCGTAGGCTCGGCTGCCGTGAGGTTCTGCTGCTCGCTGCCTGCATAGACATACTGCACCCCTTCTTCACCCAGAGTGTAAACGAAGGCAGCGATGCGCAGCTCATAGGTGCCGTTGGGGATATTCTCCACCGTCTGATACATCTTTCCCGCGAAGGATGTGGGGTTCCAATTCTCAAAAAAGGCGCCCTCAAAGGCGCCTTTCTGATTGGTTGCTGTGCCTTGATTCTTGGCACCTGTCGTAGAAGTCCACCCCGAGCTACCCAGGTTCATCTGTCCGTTGACGACAAACGTTGTGAGCACCGGATTGTCTATCGTTGCGTCCTTCACCTGTTCGGTTCGGCTCTCCAAGTCGTTGCCGAATGCTTTTTCAATGGTCTTCACCTCTTCGTCCGTAACAGGGAGCACCGTTCCGTGACGCGGTGTAAACATGCCACTGGTATTGGTCTGTGCCTTCAGTTTGAAGTTGAGCAGGTCGGTGCTTTCGCAGAACTGATAGTAGCCTGAGCCATAGCAGTCGTACATCAGGATCCACGTATCAGAGTCAATGAGACGCCACACACCGGCTCCCTCGACAGCCACATTCGTCTGTTGCAGGGTACTTGAAGGCTCACTCCATTGCGAACCAGGTTCCTGTCCCTCAGCAGCCGTGAGCCGCGATGCCGTCACCTTGCAGATGCCACCTGTGCCCTCGTTCTTGTAGAAAGCGTGATAGAGTTGGTCTTTCTCGTTGAAGACGATGTCCATATCAATGGTGGCCGAACCACGGTCATAGAAATAGGTGGGCTCACCCTCCAAGTCGGTGAAGTCCTCATTGGCATAGCAATAAAAGACCTTATCGTAAGGAATCGTTCCGTCATTCGTGAGCAAGGAGAAATAAACCAAATACTTCTTGGCCACGGGATCCCAAATGGTCTCAGGTGCCCAAACGCGCGTCACATTGGCAAAGTTCGTGCCTTTATACTTTTCCGGGAAGTGTACGGTAGAGTGCTGCCAGTTCACCAAGTCCTTTGAGCGCATGAGCACAATGCCCCTATTGCTCGACCAGCCCTCGGAGCAACGCATGTCAGTATTCACCATGTAGAACCATCCGTCCTCGCCACGCAACACATGAGGGTCGCGAACGCCCTTCTTCAGCGCTATTGAATCGGCACTAATCACCATTTGTCCACCGTTCATGGGAACGAAGTTAAACGGATCGTCCTTGTCTGACAAGGCATAGTAGATGTTCTCATTATCGTTCGATGGGAAATACACGAACAGGTATTTCGTGTACTGCTGTGCTACTGCCGTCAACACGCTGGTGACAGCGAACAAGGCTGTCAAGAGGAATTGTTTTGTTCTCATTTTTTTGATATTTATAGTTTATACGTTCTGATGTTGGGGGCAAATTTACACATTGTTTATGAGATAGCCAAACATTTTACGTATGATTCATAATAAATAACATTGCAACGATGGGGAGAAAGGCTGCTTCACCCATGAAAAAAGACGAATCGCCCCGACTGGCAGGGCGATTCGTTCAGTGAAACAAAAAGAATTGCAAATGTTACTCTGAGAGCATGGTCACTTCAATACGGTTGCCCGACTCAAGGAGACGGCGTGCCATCTGGCGCACATCGTCGATGGTGACCTGGTCACACAGCTGACAATAGTCCTTATCGAAATCTACTTCATCGTCGAGCTGATGCCAAATGACGTAGTTCCAGTAATCGTTGGTAATGGCGACTTGCTGATACTGCTTCACAAGATACTCACGCACCTTCTGCATGGAGGTGGGTGCTGGACCGCGCTCGGCTATGTGTCTGAGCTGCTGATAAACAATAGGATTGAGCTCCTCGTAGCGTGTAGGATCGGCATTATAGCTGATACGCAGAGTGGCTGAGGGCTGACTGTCCTTATCGAAATCGAAGTTGACCGATACGCCATAGGTTCCCCCCTTCTCCTCACGCACAGAGTCGGTATAGGCTATAGAGAGACAGCGCTTGAGGAAGTCGAGCACAAGGTCGTTCTTTGCCGTAAACGGCACGTCAGCTCCGTAGAAAATACTCACGTTGGCCAGTGGTGTAGCCATCTGCTTCTTGAAGGTGACGGTACGGTCGTCTTTCACTATCTGCGGCACGTTGGCCCAATTGGTAGTCTCATGTTTGCCAGTAGCGGGCAGCGTGGCCAGATACTTGCAGATGAGGGGACGCAGTTCGTCGAGCGACATATTGCCGATGATGACAGCTTTGAAATCAGCCGCATTAGAGAAGCGTTCCTTGTAAATGTCAATGATTCGGTCGTAGTTGGCCTTGAGCAGTCGCTCCTGCGTCATAGGCTCCAAACGAGGATGATGACCATAGAGAATGGCAGTGATGGAGTCATTGTAGTCAACACGCGGCGAAGCATTGCGGTTGTTCAGGAACGAGTGACTGCGATTGACAAGTCCGGCAAAGGCGGCTGTGTCGCGGCGCGGCTGAGTGAAATAGAGGTAACAGAGTTGCATCATGGTCTCAGCATCCTTGAGTGAGGCACCGCCCGAGATGCTCTGCGAACGACTGCCCACTGAGCTCTGCACCCGCACGCTCTTGCCCGTGAGCATCTTGCGGAGCGTGGTGGCATCCCAAGGACCTACGCCAGCCTCATTAATACTGCTGGAAATGAGCGAAAACTGCGGAATGTCTTCATCGCCATAGAGCGAAGTGCCTCCATCGGCACGCATGGTGAGCTGAATGGTGTTCTTACTATAGTCTGTCTGGCGCACATAGACCTTCATGCCATTGCTCAGCACCAGTTCGGTAAAGCCATGTTTCCACGTCTTCTCGCTGGTGATGGAGCCAGACTGCAAGTGGCTCTGCTTGAAATATTCTTCAAGCGTCGTCTCAGGAGTGCTCTCCTGATAGGCAGCATACTGCTGGCGCTGGGCAGCGAGAATGACATCCTCCAACTGTTGTTCGCTGGGCAGGGCAACAGTCTCCTTATCGGGTGCATACATGATGAACACCTGATTCTGGTCTGTGATGAGTTCCTTGACGGCACGGTTCACCTCGTCGAGTGTCACCTCACAATCGAATTTCTGCGTGAGCTCCCACTGCTTGTCAATAGAGATGAGCGGCTCGCCCGTAAGGAAATGGTTGACGCAGAGGCTCACGAGTTTGGAGTTAGTGCGGTCGTGGCGCTCATTGAACTTGCGCTCGTTGTGGTTCAGGCGAAACAGTTTGGCACGATCCAGTTCTTCCTTGGTGAAGCCCTGCTGTCGGGCTTGTTCGCAGGCTGCCACGGCAGTCATGAGTCCGCCCAGGATGCTCTCTTGCTTGCAGCTTACACTGAGCGAGAAGGCATCCTTCGTGCGACTGATAAAGAAGCTGGAGGCACGTGCCGTAGCACTCTGGAATGGAGGCACTGCCTGCTGCTTCAGCTCGGTCAGACGACCGTTCAGCATCCAACTGATCAGCTCATCGATGTAGTCGCCCCTCAGATACTCCTCGTTATTCTTTTGGTCATCGGGTGTGGCCTCGCGCTTCATATAAAGATGGCAGAGCACAATGGGCTGTTCGGAATCCTTCTCTATATCGACAATCATCTTCTCGTTGTCGTTCACGGGATAATACACGCGTTCGGCACGGTTCTTGGGCAGGGGGATGGGCGAGAACATCTTCTTAATCTTCTTCTCCACCTTATCTACATCTACGTCGCCCACTACGACAACTGCTTGCAGGTCGGGGCGATACCACTTATTATAATAGTCGCGCAGATCCTGATAGGGAAAGTTATCGACAATATCCATCGAACCGATGGGCATGCAATCCTCATACTTGGTGCCGGCATATATCTTAGGCATGGCTTGCTCCATCAGTCGTTGCACGGCCTTGCCTGCACGACGGGTGCGCCACTCTTCGTGAATCACGCCACGTTCCTTGTCAATCTCAGCATCCTCGAGCAGCAAGTAATGGCTCCAGTCGTGGAGCACCAGCAGACAGGAGTCGAGAATGCCCTCACGCTTGAGCGGAGCCGACCCTATGTGATAGACCGTCTGGTCGATGGAGGTATAGGCATTGAGGTTGGCACCAAACTTCACGCCGATAGTTTCGCACCAAGGCACAATGCCCAAGCCCCCTTTCCTTCCCCCCGACTTTGGAGAAACGCCGGGGAAGTTCTTTGTGCCGTTAAAGGCCATGTGCTCCAGAAAGTGAGCCAGTCCGCGCTGGCGCGGCTCTTCCAGAATGGAGCCCACACGCTGTGCGATATAGAAATCAGCCAGTCCGGGTTCCTTGGCATTATGCCGGATGTAGTATGTCAGACCGTTCTTCAGCTTGCCCGTGCGCACCTCAGGATCCTGTTGCAAAGGCGTTTGTGCCGACATGCATACGACTGCCGTCAGCACCGAAAACAAAATGAATTTTCTTTTCATGCGTAAAATGATAGATTTTTGTGTGCAAATGTAATAAAAATAATCGCATCCGCCAAAGATTTCAAACACAATACCTACTTTATTCTACTTCATCATGACATACAGGTCGAGATAGCAGGCAGGACATACCTACTTATTATGATTTACGAGATGAAAAGCAATTCATTTCGGGTGATATTGCAGGATTTAGCAAAAAAGTGTAACTTTGCAGCCATAAATATTTAATGTACACATGCGTAGGACGCGTAGAATCATATTATTGTTACAGATGCTCTGTATGGCGACTGCCCTGCAAGCACAGTCGCTGAAGCTGGCTGGTCGGGTATTCGATGCTGATTCAGAGAAGCCTGTTGAGTTTGCAAGTATTCTGCTTTCGGAGAGTGGCCAATGGGCTGTGACCGACAAGAATGGAGAGTTCCACATCAATAATGTACCTCAAGGAAAATCGACACTCACCGTGCAGTGTCTGGGCTATCAGAAACGCAGTTTTCCGATGGAACTGGGGCGTGATGTGACCGACATGCGGCTGCGACTGAAGCCAGAGAACCTGAAGCTGAAAGAGGTGACCGTTGTGGCTCACCGCAAACAGGATGAGGCAACAACCAGCTACACCATCAACCGCCAGACACTGGACAACCAGCAGATTCTGAGCATCAGCGATATTGCCACGTTGCTGCCTGGCGGCAAGACCGTCAACCCCTCACTCATGAACGACAATCGTCTGGCGCTGCGCAGCGGTAGCCAGGAGAAGGGCAATGCCTCGTTTGGCACTGCCATAGAGATTGACGGCATGCGACTGGACAACAATAGTATGACTGACGAGACGATGGGAGCATCTACCCGCACGCTGAGTGCCTCAAACGTGGAGAGCGTGGAGATTGTGACAGGCATCCCGTCGGTGGAATACGGTGATTTATCGAATGGTGTGGTGAAGGTAAACACACGTAAAGGTAAGTCACCGTTCATTGTGGAAGGGAAAATCAATCAGCACACCCGTTTGATAGCAGTAAACAAGGGGTTCGACTTAGGGCAGAAGGCAGGTGTACTGAATGCGTCATTGGAACATGCCCGTTCATTTTCGAATGCCGTTTCGCCCCATACGGCTTACCAGCGCAACGCGTTCTCACTGCACTACATGAACATCTTCATGCAGGAGAGCAACCCACTGACACTGAACATCGGCGTGACAGGCAACGTGGGAGGCTACAATTCGAAAGCCGACCCCGACGAGCTGTTAGACAACTATTCGAAAGCACGTGACAATGCACTGCGAGCCAACATGGAACTGCAGTGGTTGCTGAACAAGCCATGGATCACCAACCTGCAGATGAGCGGCTCGTTTGCCTGTTCCGACCATCTGGCTGAGAGCTATACCAACACCAATAGCGCAGCCACACTCTCTTACATTCACTCACTGAGGGAGGGCTACTTTATGGCAGAAAGCTACGACGACAACCCAACAGCTCCTATCGTGCTCAGTCCAACAGGCTACTGGTATGAACGCGCCTTCAGTGACTCGAAGCCGATGTCGTGGGCGCTGAAACTGAAAGCCGACTGGACCCGACGTTTCAACACGGTGGCCAACCGACTGACAGTGGGCGTGCAGTATCAGGCCAGCCGCAACAACGGACATGGGCGCTACTATGAAGACATGCGCTATGCTCCCACCTGGCGAGAATACCGCTACGACCAGCTGCCTACGATGCACAACATGGCCTTCTACGTAGAAGAGAAAGTGACAGTGCCTACAGCAAAACACTCCACCTTCGAGCTGACTGCCGGAGTGCGCGACGATCTGACCCTCATTGGCGGCTCAGCCTATGGCAACGTCAACAGTTTGTCACCCCGTGCCAACGCACGCTACGTGTTCTGGCGAAACATGCGGAGTCGCTGGATCAGGAGTCTGGAGTTGCATGCCGGATGGGGAAAGAGCGTGAAACTGCCCTCCTTCCAAGTGCTCTACCCTGCCCCGTCTTATACCGACCTGCTGGCCTTCGCCTCCACGAGCGATGCCGCGAACAAATCGTACCGTGCCTACTACACACTGCCTTCTTCAGCACGCTATAATCCCAACCTACGCTGGCAACACACACAACAAGTGGACGTGGGTCTGGAAGCCAACATCCTCGGCACACGCATCTCGGTATCAGGCTACTATCACCGCACCAACCGCAGCTACATGTCGCAGAACCTCTACACACCCTTCACGTATAAATACACATCGGTGGATTCGCTCAACAACCTCGTCAACCGTCTTGCTTCCCAAGGCATCAGCATCCCCGTTGAAGACCGCCGGTTCAGCATCGACCAGCAAAGCGGAGTGGTGAGCATGCGCAATACCGATGGAACCTTAGCTCCACAACCCATTGGCTACACCTCACGTAAGACTTATGCGATGGATGCCACCTACGTAAACTCCGCACAGCCCATCCATCGCTACGGGCTGGAGTGGATGATTGACTTCACGCAGATTAAGCCTATTTTGACTACCATCCGACTGGACGGCAACTATACCATCTACAAGGGTACGGACGAGTTGCTCTATCCCGACATCCCAACAGGTGTCACCTCAACCATGACCAATAAGGAGCTATATCAGTATGTGGGCTACTACCGTGGCAGCAATGCTAACAGTGCCGGTAGCAGAGCCGACGCCACGACCTCAATCGCCAACGGTGCCCTTTCGAAACAACTCAATCTGAATGCCACGCTGACCACACATATCCCCAAAATCAGAATGATTGTATCGCTCAGACTGGAAAGCACGCTCTACAGCTATCGCCGCCCGCTTAGCGAACTGAGTACAGGCTTTCGCGGCTATATGATAGACGGCAGCGATAACTACACGGGAACACCCTACGACGGCACTACTACCGATCAGCACATGGTGATCTACCCCGAATACTACAGTACATGGGAGCATCCTGACGAACTCATTCCTTTTGCTGAAAAGTTTCTATGGGCCAAGGACAACGACCCTACACTCTACAGTGACCTGGCCAAACTCGTAGTACGTTCCAACTATCCCTACACCATGAACCCCAACCGTCTGTCGGCCTACTATTCGGCCAACCTAAGTGTAACGAAGGAGATAGGCGACCACGTGAGCGTATCGTTCTATGCAAACAACTTTTTCAGAAACATGAAGAAAGTGCACTCATCTCAGACCAATTTGGACACGTCGCTCTTCAACAGCAGCTATATTCCCAGTTTCTATTACGGTCTGTCACTCCGGTTGAAACTATAGAAGAATCACAAGACATCTTTTTCAGAACATGAAGAAAAGACTATACCTATATTTAATATTCATGAGCGCAACGCTCTTGACCGCCTGTCGTTCTAACTACGATGAGCGCATTGAGCTGTTTGACCTCACGATCACCCTGTCGGGTCAAGACAATGTCGGTTACAGTTTTGAGGCCTCACCTGTAGAGCTAAGGGGTATTGGACGCGATGTGATGTTAACCGACACAACCGATGCGAATGGCGTGGTTCATTTCAAGGTGCCTGCCGGTGTGTATGAAGCCAGCTCATCGACTTCTATCAAGATGGGCACCAATCAGTTTCTGATTGCCAACGGCAACTCCAGCCAAATTATCATTCGAGGTGAGGAAACGGAAACGACCGTAAACGTCAAGATGATGATCTCACGTGTGAGCCAGCTCGTCATCAAAGAAATCTACAATGGTGGTAACATGAAGGACGATGGCAAGGTGTTTCAGTACGACAAGTGCATCATCCTTTACAACAACACCGCCCAGCCAGCATCTTTCGACAACCTGTGCATCGGCATCTGTTCGCCCTACAATAGCCAGGCCAACAACAGGTGGCACAACAACGACGGGCAACTGATATATAAGGATGAGAACTATATCCCTGCCATCGACGGCATCTGGTACTTCCCCAACACGCTGACCGTTGAACCTTACGAACAGGTGGTCATCAACTGTCACGGAGCTATCGACAACACACTGACCTACCCCAACTCAGTAAACTATGCCAATGCCGACTACTACTGTATGTACGACCCGGAAGTGGGCTACACCAACACCTACTACTATCCCACTCCGGCAAACGTCATACCTCCCTCACACTATCTGAAGGCGGTGAAGATAGGTGTCTCGAATGCCTGGGCGCTCAGCCTCACCTCGCCAGCCGTGTTCCTGTTTCAGACGCAGGGAGTGACACCTACTGCCTTTGCCACCGACGTGAACAACATGACCTATATTCCCAGCAGCGCCCAGACCGATATCAACAAGGTACTGAAGGTGCCTTGCGACTGGATACTGGATGGTGTGGAGGTGTTTGCCGCAGGGTTCAAGAGCGCCAACACGAAGCGACTCACACCAGTCATCGATGCCGGCAGCGTGAACTTGACCAATCAGCACGGCCACACACTTTATCGCAATGTGGACAAAGCGAGTACCGAGCAGTTGCCTGAGAACGAGGGTAAACTGGTCTATGGCTACCAGCTGGGCGTAGATACCTCTACCGATCCCAGTGGCATCGATGCCGAAGCCTCCATCAAGAACGGAGCCCACATCGTATATATGGACACGAACAATTCAACCAACGATTTTCACGAACGACAGAAATGCTCTTTAAGAAACTAATATTGACCTCAGCTTGTGTGGCATTGGCCTTACAGAGCCATGCTCAGGACTCCCTGCTGCTTCATGACTATCAGTTTGTGAAGCTGGCCGACCCATGGCTCACCAGTCATAACGCAGCCGCCCTGTCACGCTATGCCACAAAGAGCTATGCCCAGGCTGAACTATCCTTCACTGGCGAAAAGGGCGGGTTCACCAACTATGAAGGAGCACCCAGCGTGCTGCAGTTCAACGGAGCCATTGAATCCTTCTACCGCATCAGCAAGCGCACCGTGCTCTACGGACAGATGAGCTACGACAACTTCTCAGGCAACGACATGGCAGGATCTGGTTTTATTGACACTTATCACCTGCCCTTCGATATTGTGGAGGACTCGCTCACCAACTTAGGGCGCAAGCATCGCAACACCTATCACCTCACTGGCAGCTTCGGCACCGACGTCTATCGCGGCATTGCCATCGGAGCCCGCGTGGATTATACGGCTGCCGACTATGCCAAATACAAGGACCTGCGCCATCAGAACAAACTGATGGACTTGCAGGTTCGTGCAGGAGTGTATTTCCCACTGGGGCGCTGGGGCAGCATCGGTGCCAACTATCTGTATCGCCGAAAGACCGAGAGCGTAAGCTTCAGCACCATCGGCACGAGCGACAAGGTCTATAAGTCACTCATTGACTATGCCAACTTCACGGGCTATGTGGAACAGTTCGGCAATGACGGGTTTACCGACAAGAGCCGCGAGATGCCACTGGTGAACAACTATCACGGAGGCAGCGCACAACTGGGACTGCGATTCGACGCGCACACGCAGCTGTTTGCTGAGGTGAACTATGCCCACCGGACGGGCTACTACGGACGGAAGTCGCCCTTCACCATCACCTATACTGACCACTATTCCGATGAGTTCAGCTTCAAGACAAGACTCAGTCACCGAATGGAGCGCACAATGCACCATATAGACCTCGCCTTCGGAACAGAGAACCTGGTGAATCGTGCCAGCACCTATCATGAGACGAAGAACGAGCAGGGAGCCACTAACTATGAATACTTCACACCAGTGAAGATGGCTAATAAACTGTGGATGAACTACTCAATAGCCTACACTTTAGAGACAGGCATCCGCAACGGCAAGGAGGCACACGGACTGCTGGTTGACGGACTGCCCACGTGGACCATTCAGGCAGGCATCAGCTCGATGGAGCGCAAGCAGACGGCCTACATCTATCCCTACTATCGCCGTCAGCACCTGCAGAACTTCGAGCTGTTCGGAAGTGTGGCCTATACGCTGACCACCCGTCACGGTTGGTGGTCGTTTGCGCTGAAAGGCTCATTCGGTCAGGGCGAAGGCAAGCCCTACGAAGACCTCACCTTTACCAAGCCCAGCACGAAACAACTGCCGCCCCCCTCGATGGAAGCCTATCTCTACCGCGAATACCAGTACCTCACGTCGGCACAGTATATGGTGGGGGGACAAGTGAAGTACAACTTCCGATTCCCCGGAACAGCCATCATGACACATGCCCGACTGAGCCTCAGCCATCGCAAGGCCAACGAGACCAACAGCTATAGCGACGGATGCGACCGCACATCGGGAACTATTGCCATCGGCTGCACATTCTGATTACACATTTTTTTAAATACTATCATACAAACACAATGATCACTATTATCGATTCCCTCCGTGCGAGGTTTTTCATGCTGACTGCTCTTGTCGGCTTCGGTTTTTCTGCCCTCCCCTCCTCTATGCAGGCTCAGGATGCGCTCTCAGGCGACTGGCAGCTCATTGCCAGTCCTGTAGGTGTTGAAGGCGAAGGCGGCATCATGAGTTCCAGTTGGGACTACATCAACTTCAAAGCCACTCTCTCGGCTGACGGCAAGACACTCACCTGCCATGCCGATCAGTTCTTCAGTCGCAACGGCCACGCCTACCCTATGGACTGGCTCATCGCCGTGGAGCACAATGGCAGCAAGACACGGCTTGGCTGGGTGTGCAATGCCGAGCAGCCCGTATCGTCAGCAGAGTTTCAGGAGCCTGCCTCGGCATACGCTATGGGCGGCAGCAATCAGGTGGAAGGTGAGCACCGCTATCTCTACATGATGTCCTACAACATCGAGACGAACAAGGAAGAGGGCATGACCATTTGGAGCGGATGGATGGACGAGGGGCAGACCACGTTCACGCTCCCCCAGAACCAACAGCTCGACTGCATCGTATCGACCACCATTCCCTGCACTAAGTTCGTGGGCTATGCCGACAGCTGGGCCAGTGCCCGAATCACCAAGCTCGACCTGAGCGGCATCAGCGAGCTGCATCAGGATGCTAATGCAGCTGAGCGCTGTTACGACCTGCAAGGCCGTCGCCTCTACGGTAAGCCACAACGCGGACTTATCATCAAGGGCGGACGAAAGTATCTCCAGAAATAGCAGAACGACACGCTTTGTCAGTCTGAGGTAAAAGAAAGAAATGGTGCCAGAGCCTACAGCCCTGACACCATTTCTTTCTTT
>JAEEPT010000287.1 GCA_016284895.1 Prevotella sp.
CGTAGATGCCGTTACGTTTTACACTGCCACTGCCGTAGTTGAGCAGCACCACTGGGCCGTAGCCCTTCAGTTCGTCCTTGAGGAAGTTCAAAGACTCATCACCAAAATACAGTTTGGTGGGATTGTAGTAAGAAAAGTTGCCTAACATAATCGTATCTGTTTTGTAAATTTGCTGCGAATATACGAAAAAAAATCCCAAAGCAAGTTTGTTTTGCTTTGGGATTTATGATATTTTGGGAAAAACGCGATTAGTAACCCAAACTTTTCAGCCACTTCTCGACCTTCGCCTTTTCCGTGCGAACCTCATGGCCGTAGAACTTCTTTATTTTAAATCATTCCTCCTTCTTTTCGATAGTCTGCTATGGGGGCCACCGTCATCGGATGACGCGTAGAAATGCGATAAGTGATGCCTATTTGGTGCAGTTCGTCGAGAAAAGCATCAAGGTATGTGTCATCCGCAAACCGCTGCATCCAGCTGATACAGAACGTGCCACCCACAGCACTCATCTCGATGGTAAGGGCATACGGCGTATAGGCCTCTGTGTACATCTCGCAGACGTATTGTTCGGCAGCACCCAGATTAGCTTTGCCGACATAGCTGACACATGCTGTGGCTGCTGACAGTACTACACTGAAGGCTTTGACCATTGCCTGATGACGACCCTCAAGGGTGGGAACCTTCTCGAACATGTCTTGTGTGTTCTGGGTTTGCCAGAAACTCTCAATGACGTTATCTTCGTTCGACTGCAGAGCCACCATGCCTCGGAATATCGTCTGCTGCAATTCAAGATCCATCCCTCGCATCTCATTGTTCAGGGTCAGGCGGAGAGCTCCTGCCATTGTCTGGCCTGCCTGCGGACAGCCCAGGGCAGGACGCTGGTTGACAGCCAGTGCCACCATCGGCACACCTTCTGCCACGTCTGGATGCAGATGGGCAATGGCACGGGTAAGCAGCAGCGACACGAGCGTGGCAGGCGATGTGTCGCCTGAAGAAACATATTTCATCATCTCTTGCTCCTCGAAAAGAATGTTCACAGTTTCCACAGCCTCGTTTACCGCCGTCTTAGCCTGTGTGGTCAGATTGATGCACCTCGGGCGTTCCGGCACAGGGAATGGGTGCAGGTTGTCGGGCTTGGGCTGAGCGGCAGGGTCTTCCCATTCTGCTGGACTAATAATGTCACCTGCTACACGGACGTTTGCTATGCTCATGCCTTCAGGCGTAAGAATGCGTTCCGCATGAATGCCCTTTGGCAGCGATATTCTTTCCCGACTCAGTGTCGCATCATACTGGCGGCAAGCATACTCATAGAGCAGGGTGCGAAGGATGTTATAGGCTCCAGTGCCGTCAGTTAGACAGTGGAAGAAATCAATCGCTATGCTGTCTTCCCACCAGCAGAATGCCAGCAAGTGGTTGTTCGATTCGGGACTAATCAGTCGCACAAGTCTTTCACCTTCGTTTACTACCCACGGTGCGCTATTGTCTTCATATACAAAATATTCCGTACCGTTACCATCTTTCCTCATGCCGAGCTTCACTTGATAGTATGGATATCGCTGGCGTGTTGACTCCACAGCCTGATGCAACAGATTACCGTCAACGGCATCCCTCATCTTCAGTGTCATGCGGACTGTCCAACTCATCTGTTCACCTGCCCATGTCAGATAGAATCTTTCTGAAAGCAGTTTCTTTCCTTTGTTCATATATGATCAATTAATGTACTATCGGCTACTATAGCTTACCTACAAGTGCTATCACCTTCTGCTTCGTTTCCTCCGTCTTCTGTTCGTCAATCTTGGCAGAGACAAAGCCCATGTTCTCTACCTGCCAGTAGTTGCAGATGTCGCGGAATTCAGCTGTGGCTCCGTCATAGACTCCAGGAGAGTATGACGACATCAGCAATGCCATCTTCTTCACGTTTGTTGGCTTGTTCACGCAGTACATACGCTGGATGGGAGCTTGAATCTGGGCACAGAGTGTGAAATAATAGATGGGGGCAGCCAGTACCAGCACCTCAGCCTCGTTCATCAGCGGGCAGAGTTCCTGCATGTCATCCTTCTGAATGCAAGCACCATTGCCCTTATTGTGGCAATACTCACAGGCCAGGCAGCCTGCAATCTTCTTTTTGGCAACGTTCACCAGCGTCACCTCATGACCAGCTGCCTCAGCAGCCTTCTTGTACTCCTCCGCCATCCAAGCGGTGTTACCATTGGCTCTCGGAGAGCCCTGTAAAATCA
This sequence comes from Prevotella sp., assembly GCA_016284895.1. Lineage (GTDB taxonomy): Bacteria > Bacteroidota > Bacteroidia > Bacteroidales > Bacteroidaceae > Prevotella. The sequence goes on from JAEEPT010000287.1 coordinate 2,236, forward strand.
GAATCTTCATAATCGTATTTGTTTTAGTTTGTGAAATTATGGCACAAATATACGAAACAAATCCCAAAGCAGGTTGATTTTGCTTTGGGATTTATGATTTATTGGGTATTAAGCTGTTAATCTGTATGCATTCGGTGTCATGCCCGTGCGCGACTTAAAGAGGCGCGAGAAGTGCTGCGGGTATTCGAAGCCGAGCTGATAGGCAATCTCGCTGACGGGCAGGCGGGTCTCAACGAGCAGTTGCTTGGAGCGTTCGATGACGGCATCCTGAATGTGACGCTGGGCAGTGGTGCCGCTTTCCTTGCTGATGAGGTCGCCGAAGTAGTTGGGCGACAGGCATGCCTTGTCAGCGAAATAGGCCACGGTGGGTAGTCCGTTCCGTTCAGGGTGACCGCTGACGAAGTACTCGCGCAACTGCTGGTGAAAGGCGGTAAGGATGTCGCTGTTCACCTTGTGGCGCGTAATGAACTGGCGGTCGTAGTATCGCATGCAGTAATCTAGGAGCAGGCCGATGGCATCGGTGATGAGCGTCTGTGAGTGGCGGTCGATGGGGTGCTGCAATTCCTCTTCGATTCTGTCGAACAGTTCTACTATCATGTGCTGCTCGCGCTCCGAGAGGTGCAGGGCCTCGCGCTGGTCGTAGTCGAAGAACGTGTAGTCGTTGATGCGGCGGGCGAGTTGCGTGCCGTAGAGCAAATCTGGGTGGAACAGTAGTCCGTGCGAGGGCGGCATGGGTCGGCTCTCGTCCCATTCCACCTCGACCACCTGTCCGGGCTTGAAACTCACCACGGTGCCCTCCTGATAGTCGTACTTCTCGCGTCCGTAGCGTATCGAGCAGCCGTCGCCCTGCTTCAGGAACAGCGCATACAGGCCGTAGTTCAGCCGCGAGTGGTTCAGGCTCTCCATCGGCTCAGCATGGTTCACCACCGTCACCAAGGGGTGCAGCGTCTCCCATCCGTACAGTTTGTTGTACGCATCAACGCTGTCTATCTGGATGATTCTTTCTGCCATATTACTTCAGATTTGCCTTGAAAAACGCCTCTATTTTGTCGTAAGGAATCTTCCCGTTCTTGTCGTCGTAAAGGTCGGTGTGGACAGCATCGGGGATAATCATCAGTTCTTTGTTTCCGATAACTGCACTCTGGCCTTCCACATGCTTGCCCGTCATCTTCTCAAAAGCGTACTCAGAGAAGTAGCGGCTGTGGGCCTTCTCGCCGTGGATGAGTAGTACGGGCGATTCTATCTC
>JAEEPT010000288.1 GCA_016284895.1 Prevotella sp.
CAAGGAGGAAGGCATAAAGGCTCTTCCAAAAGGAATATATTATAAAGTGTTGGCAGAGGGTAATGCTCAGAGTGCGACACCCAGTGTGAGAAGTATCGTGACGGCTCACTACACAGGGAGGACGATCAACGGCAAAACGTTCGACAGCAGCCGTGGCGGTGTGCCGTTAGCTTGCAGACTATGTGACCTCATTGAGGGCTGGATCATCGCCATGCAGCAGATGCACATCGGCGACAAATGGGCGCTCGACCTTTGGTCGCTTGCTACCAACGGGACGCAAGAAGTCTATATCCCAGCCGAAATGGGCTATGGCAAGTTCTCCCAGCCAGGCATCCCTGGTGGTTCGACATTGATATTTGAAATTGAGCTGTTAGGAATAGCATGACTAAAGAAGACATATTGATTCGCAGGGCAGAACGGCAGGACGTGCCGCTGTTGCTGGATTTCATACGTGGGATAGCCCGGTATGAAAAGATGGAGAACGAGGTGATTGCTTCAGCCAAATGAGCAGAGTCAAGCTTGCTTGAACTATGCCATGGCGAGAAAAGGTCGGATAAAATTCAACGGAATGAACATAGAAGACTATCGTGAGTATTGCCTGTCGTTGGGCGAAGACATAGAGGAGAAGCTGCCTTTCCAGAAGTTCAAAAACGGAGAGGGAGTATTGGTGTTCTACGTCATGGGCCACATGTTCTCATTCTTTGATTGTGATAATTTCAGCGTGATTACGCTCAAATGTCAGCCAGAACGAATCGAGGAATTGAAGGTAAGGTATGATTGCATAGGCAAGCCGTTCAACGAATCACCCAAGCACTGGATTGGCATCAACCCTGTTACAGCTCCCGATGAGTTGCTGCAGGAACTGACCAAAAACTCCTACGAGATAGTCAAGGCGAAATATACGAAAGTCAAGAAGAGGTAAAAAGCTTATGCAATGGACAGTACTTGTAGATAATCGCACGAATGACTCTGCATTAGAGACAGAACATGGCCTTTCTATCCTTCTCGAAACGGAGAAGCATAGTATCTTACTCGATACGGGAGCCAGCGACATGCTGATCCGTAACGCGGCGCGATTAGGGAAAGACCTCAGCAGGGTTGAGTATGTGTTTATCTCGCACGGACATAACGACCATGCGGGAGGACTAAAGCATTTCATGCAAATCAACAAGAAGGCAAAGGTCATAGTCTCACCCGATGCCCTCAGCGGAAAGTTTTATTCTAAGCGCCGCTATCTGCATAGCATTACCACCGAATGGCCGGACGTGTTGTTGAGCGCATGCGAAAAAATCCCACAAGAGCGATTGCTGCCAATTGAGCATAGTGGGAGCATTGGCGATGACATCTTTATCATAGCGCACATACCTCAGACTCATCCGATGCCTGAAGGTAATCAGCATCTTTTCATCCAAGATGCACAGGGACAGTACGTTCAGGATGATTTCCGCCATGAACTGGCTCTGTACACCGGTGGTCTGTTGTTCACTGGATGTGCTCACAGCGGGTTGGAAAACATCCTTGCAGCATGCCCGTTACCGGTTAATATGGTTGTTGGAGGATTCCATCTGCTCGACAACCATGAGGGCGAAGCCAAACTTACAGAATTTTCCCATAGGCTGACGGATGCCTATCCTCATACACAGTTCTACACCAGCCATTGCACGGGTGACCAAGTCTTTGCCATCCTGCAAGGCGTGATGGGTAATAAGATACATCCTTTTTCATGCGGAACAACAATTTACAATATGACAGACAATATCAGATTAGTTCCGCTTCTGGAGGAAGCCGAACGTGGTGAGTTTTACTCCATTGACAGAAAAGGAGATGCTTGAAGAGTTGCGCACAGCCCTAATGAGGAGCTTTATCGCCAGATGAATTAACTGACAATTATAAGCGGCTGCACGAAGGACTGCTTTAGCCAGTAGTATTCACGGCATGGCACCAGTCGGGGAAAGCGAAGGACTGTTGAAAGTGTACAGAGCAAAATGGTAAAAAGATAAAGGAAAAAATGGAATTTGTTGATTTTATGATTCTTTTATTTGTTCGATTCGGAAGAATTGAGTAATTTTGCAGCAAGATTTGAGTAAAGTTGCAATAAGAATTGAGTAAAATCCACAATCGTTTTGAGTATGACTTATATACGAAAGCAATATCACACGCTTCGGGAGCGCATCCTTGAACCAAGGCACTTTATGCAGATATTGGCCGGGCCGAGACAGGGGGTTGCCAGCTTTCGTAGAAGCATTCCATCCCAAACGGGCTTTTGTCGTAGGTACGGGCGGTGTTTCTTTGGATGATTTCCTAAGTTGTGATATTGAAAGTCTGCTTAATCAGGAATAATTGTAGCGGAAAAGTTCTATTTGTTTCTGTTGTAGCGAAAGTAACTATTTGAATAACAGCATTTTTGCTGACAGAAGGAAATTTCGTCACATCGCGGGTCACTTACCCACGCAGAATCTACTTTCCATGATTGGCTATACACAGATGGACTTAGGCATTAAAGCAGGGATATAAAATGAACTGGATAATTTTGATTGTAGCAGGACTTTGTGAGGTAGGTTTCACATACAGTCTTGGTCGGGCAAAGGGGGTAACAGGCACAGAATGGTGGACTTGGATCTCAGCATTTGCTGTTCTGTATGTACTAAGTGCCGTGTTCCTTGCCAAAGCCACACAGACAATACCTTTGGGTACGGCATATCCCGTATGGACAGGTATTGGTGCCGTTGGTGCAGTACTCGTTGGAATTCTCATATTCCGAGAGCCTGCAACCTTCTGGAGATTATTCTTCTTGACAACCCTCATCGGGTCGATTATAGGATTAAAAGCATTATCGTGATGGAACAATTTAGAGCAATGAGGCGCTTGCGCCAACAGCTTTCAGAAGAAGAAAGCATCAGCATATTGCAAAAGTCCACGGCAGGGACTTTGGCTTTGCTGGGAGACAATGACTATCCGTATGCCGTCCCCATCAGCTATGTCTATGCCGATGGCAGGTTATATTTCCATAGTGCGCTGAGCGGACATAAAGTTGATGCCATCCGTAAGTGTGACAAGGCTTCGTTCTGTGTCATTGAACAGGATGAAGTGCATCCAGAGAAATACACCACTTTCTTTCGTAGTGTCATCGCATTTGGAAGAATCCACATCGTTGAGGATGAAACTGAGAAACTGGAAACAGCCCGGATGCTTGGGAACAGGTATAATCCCAACCAAGAGGAAGCCTTGCAGAAAGAGTTGGAGAATGGCTTGTCGCGGATGCTAATGATTCGCCTCGACATAGAGCATCTTACGGGTAAAGAGGCTATAGAACTGATGAAGCAGCGAGAGCAGAGTCAAGCGAGCTTGCGCTCTGCCGAGATTCCCGAGCAAAGCTCGCCCATTCCCGCTGACGCGCCTACCCGTAGCCTTTCCCGTAGCCTTTCGCGACAGAAGAAGA
>JAEEPT010000289.1 GCA_016284895.1 Prevotella sp.
AATGGCGCAAAAGACTGGCATAAAGTTCAGAACTCTCCAGCGACATATCTCTCAGCTTCAGGCAATGGGGGTTGTTGTCCGCAAAGATGGTCGAAAAGATGGTTATTGGGAGGTCTTGTTACGTTCCTTGGGCATATTTATGTAAACTCAATGATGGCACTCACCTCACTCCCTATAGACAAGGAAACGATGATGCCGTCAGCTGTTTTGTAAATAGTTGGTGTCAGACTATCGCCAAGTTTGGCTGCTACCCGGTATTCTACCCGTAAGCCATTTACAACGAAATCCTCCGGCAACAGTTCCATCGCCATGCGGACATAGTTGGCATTGTTCAGATGCTTGTTATAATCTATGTCGGCACGAAGCACCTTGATAGGATTCAGCACTTCACCTTCCGTCTTGACTTTGTCGAGTTCCGTCGCGACTTGGCCATCTTCGAGCAAACTCGGATGGCTCTCGCTGCTCCGTCCCTTTGGCAGAATGATCCTGCGGTCTTTGTAGTTCATCTCCAACTGTGGCTCCAGCTTCATTGATTGTATGGTCGCATCGTCCACACGTTTCAGTTTTCCTGCCACCTTGTCAGCGAATGCTCCCATGCTCCAAGTCTTGTAGCACGGATTTCCTTGGGCATCGTAGATGAACGTGTTGCGGAATCCGAACATGGGCTTCATGCCATAGACGGAGGTTGTCACCGTCAACTCCTCTTTGTAGTCAGGTACACGGATAATCTCAACCTGGCGTGTCGCCAAGAGCTGCGCCATGTTCTGCTGCAAGAAGTAGTCCTTGACTTCCGGCTCACTGTCAATCCACATCTCTGAGCAGTCCTGCATCATCTGGAGAGCGGAATAGAGTTTCAGTTTTCCTTCACTGTCGCAGGTGCTCGTGGTTACCTTATATGTTAAGCTATACATGTTCTATTTCAGTTGTTTTCCGTCTGAGAATGCCTTGCCTACGGTCTTGCCAAGCTGGATATAGGTATGGTGAACAGGATCGAAGGTAATCAGTCCCATCTTCTCCACATCGGGCTTACCGTCCTCGGCCAGATATTTCTCGTCACAGAGGATGTTTACGATTTCAGCCACGAGGTAGTAGCCAGTCTCACTCTCGTCAATCTTTTGTTTTACACGACATTCCAATGTCATCGGGAACTCCTTGAATACTGGGGCATTAACATTGGGAGCTTTCTCGATACTCCAGCCTGTCTTCTCCATCTTGTCTGGAGTGTTCCTGCCGCTGACGATGCCTACATAGTCAGAGGCAACTATTGTCTCAGCAGTAGCAAAAGCCACTGTGAACTCAGGAGTTACAGCCAAGTTGTCCGTCGTTTGATGAGAACCAAGTGAGATAATGATTTCGTGCATATCCCACTGGCCACCCCAAGCGGCATTCATGGCGTTGGGCTTACCTTCTTTGTCGTAAGTGCCGATAATCAGCACGGGTTGTGGCAACAGCCACGCAGTTGATTTGAAACTTTTCATATCACAAAACATATTAAATTTCGCAAATTTACGAACAATTGCTTGAAAAACACTATCTTTGCACTCAGTTTTAACAAAAGTTGAATTATTCATGGATATTGGAAAGGCATTTGAGGTTGCTTTCAACCGAAAGAAGGAGAAGAATTGGGAGAAGATTTACGTTGTGGTGGATATTCACGATACCATCCTGCGGGCTTTATTTCAACGTGGGAATTGACGATAAGTTCGGCTTCGAGGCAGAGACGGATTGGGTAAAGGTGATTGAAGTATTAGGAGAGGTTTGATTATAGCAAGGAGTAGCATAGTTCTTTCCATATTCCTGCTGAGCATCGGCGCGAGTTTCATCCAACGCACCACGGGCTTCGGCTTCGGCATCTTCATCATGACGATGCTGCCGTTCCTCATGCCAAGCTATGGCGAGGCTACGACACTCTCAGGACTACTGGCTATCACTACCTCTGCTGCTATCGTGTGGCGGTTGCGGAACTACGTCACTTGGCAACGGCTTTGGCCAATTCTGCTGACGTTCATCATCGTCTCGACCATAGCGATATTCACCCTAACACGTATCGAAGACAATATCCTGCGTCGTATCCTTGGTGTGGCACTCATTCTAATCAGCATCTACTTTATGCTGTTTAGTACTCGTATTAAACTGCCGACAACAAAAAAAGTACAGGTAGGCGCAGGAACATTGAGCGGACTGATGGGCGGTTTCTTCGGTATGCAAGGCCCACCTGCTGTGTTGTATTTCATCCAGAGTGAGCCGACGAAGGAACATTATATGGCAATGGCTCAGACCTATTTCCTGATTGGCAATTTGATGATGACGGGTGTGAGGGCCTACAACGGCTTCTTTACTACGACTGTCGCCGTTGATTATCTCTATGGCCTCGGCGGCGTTATCATCGGCACAATGCTGGGTGCATACGTCTTCAAACATATCCCCAACCGCATCTTCCGCTACATAGTCTATGCGTACATCTGCATCAGCGGATTCATCATTTTGATAACAAATTAAAGAAACGAAGATATGAAGAATATTTTGACTTGCTTATTCGCCGTACTTGGGCTTACTACTGCCTGTGGCCAGCAGCGCTCGGCTCTGCCGCTTTGCTCTGCAAAGAACTTTGAGAACATGGAAGTGAAGGAGTTTTCCGAACTGATAACAGACTCCAATGTGGTAATCCTCGACGTGCGTAAGGCCGATGAGTTTGCCGAAGGGCATATCAAGGGAGCCATCCTTATTGACCAGTTCCAAAGCGACTTCGTGGAACAGGCCCAGGCAAAATTGCCGAAACACAAGACTATTGCCGTCTATTGCCGAAGTGGTCGCCGCTCTGCCAATGCTGCAGGTAAACTGGCAGACGTCGGCTATAAGTGCGTGAATCTCAAAGGTGGTATCATTGCATGGAAAGAGGCGAATATGCCAGTGATTACATCTGAGTAGGAAATGAGTAAAGAAGCGATGCCTTTGATATTCACCAAAATTTAGTAATGGCTATGGCTTACATGAACAAATACCAGTCAGATAATTATCGACGTGAAGAGCTGATACGTATTATCGAGCATAGTGTGGAGAAACTGACTCTGGCCGAATTGGAGGCTTTGTACTATGACATGTCTACCAAGTCGTATATTAACGATTGACTACTTTTTGGTAAGCTAATCGTTCGTCGCCAGACAGCAGATAGATGATACCGCAATAGGTGAAGCCGTGCTTCAGGATGTTGTGCTGCATAATCTTGTTGTCGCGATGGGTGTCTATACGGATGTTTGTATCATGTGAGAAGCAGAAATCCATGATGCTACTGAAGATGCCGTGAGCATCTGGATAACTGGCAATGCGATGGACTACATGATAAGGTTGAACATCATCTATCCACTTGCCTTCATAGATTCTGGCATAAGTGGTTTCTGGGGATTGTAGGAAAGCAAAGTATCCAAC
>JAEEPT010000044.1 GCA_016284895.1 Prevotella sp.
AGCGTTATCTGCAACGTGGCTTCACCTCACTTATGTTCTGCTTCGGTTGCACAGGCGGTCAACACCGCTCTGTCTATAGCGCCCAGCATCTGGCTGAGCACATCCACCAGCGGTTCGGCATCGAGGTGCGCATCTGCCACCGCGAACAGAACATCGAGCAGGTGCTGGAGGCCACTCGTCCGTCACAGAAGGAATCAAGTAAGGAAGGAAAAGTAAGAGACAAATAATAAAGACATCATCTCCGCAAATGAAACAAGCAATGATCTTTGCCGCAGGGCTGGGCACCAGACTGAAACCGCTCACCGACACCATGCCGAAAGCACTGGTGCCAGTGGCAGGACAACCACTGCTGTGGCACGTCATCATGAAGATGAAGACCGCCGGATTTGAACATATCGTGGTCAACGTGCACCATTTTGCACAACAGATAGTTGACTACCTGAAAGCCAACGACAACTTCGGCATCAGCATCAAGATCAGCGACGAAACGACAGGATTGTTAGAAACTGGAGGCGGCATCAAGAAAGCTCTGCCACTCTTTGATTCCTCCAGCCCCATCCTCATCCATAACGTCGATATTCTGAGCAACATCTGTCTTGACGAGCTGTTGCCCGAACGCCATCCCGACGCACTTCTTCTGGTCAGTCGGCGCGACACGCAGCGTTACCTGCTATTCGACGACGAGATGATTCTCGACGGATGGACAAACATCAAGACAGGCGAGGTAAAGAGTCCCTACCCCATTCTCGACCCATCCAGTCTGAAGCATTTGGCCTTCAGCGGAATTCATGTGCTGTGGCCTCACATTTTCCCCCTGTTCAGCGAGATGCCAGACCGCTTTGGCATCATTGACTTCTACCTGAAATACTGCAATCAGTGCGCCTTCATGGGACTGGAAAAGACCAGTCTTCGCCTCATGGATGTAGGAAAACTCGACACCATAGGCGAAGCTGGTCAGTTTATCAAGGAGCTGAGTGACACTAACAGCAGTAGTGTCACAGCATAGTCTGTTTCAGAGGATTACTCTATACTCATGACCTTCTTTTCGGCAGGATACAGATACCAGTCTTGTGCATTCATATCTGTAACGTCTTTTGCCCACTGGCTGAACTTGGGATAGGCTTGAGTAATGGCGACTCTCTCTTTTGGCCAAGCCCAGTTACCGGGGATTACAATAGCATGCGGGTCTTGTCCCTTGGTAGGCAACATGACAAAAGTATATTCGTTCTCATACCCTGCCATCTCGTTCTCAAAACGCTTCGTTTGCAGTTTGAAGGCATTGGTCTGGAAATCGAAGCCAGCTGGCTTGGCAACGGTGACAGTGACGGGGTTGACATCTTTTTGATTGGTGTTCGTCATTTGTCCACGAGCTATGCCAAGCACATCGTGTAATTCTCCACCAAACACGTCCACGTCATTGGCAGCAAAATACACTTTGAGATCGCGCTTAGCACCTACCGCCAACAGAGTAATGTCGAGTTTCGATGCATCGTCGGCATTCTCGCATACACGAATCACACAGTCGTTCATATCGAAGTCGCCAAGCTCACTGTCTTCCCAAGCATAGGTCCAAAACAGCGGTGTGAGAGGCGCGGGCTTGACATCGGGTGCAACGGGTGCCGCAATGATGCCTTCCTCAATATAAAACATCTTGTCGTTGAAGGTATCATTGTTGCTGTCTTCGCACGACAGATAAGTGCGACCGTTCACAGAATAGACTGTTACACGAAGAGAATCGCTACTCATGTCCTTCCCATCAACCACCACAAAGAAGTCAATCTTCATGTCTGGCGGCAAGGCATTTTTCAGGTTGCCTGTATGGTCGCGCCACACCAGTGCAACTTTCTGACTAGAGTAGTTTGTGGGACGCTTGCCTTCATCTACCATATAGTTTTTCAGAGGGTCGTCGCTACTGGCATCGTAACGGTCGTTGATGATGTAGGTCTGCACGTTCTCCGGGTCATCAATAGGATAGATGCGATAGCCGATATGGGTGGTTGTGTTGTCCATACGCCCACCAAGATAGGTCATCGTTACCTGTCCGCCAATCCAGTCGGTCTGCAGAGAGTGGTTGTTCAGTGCCTCGACCTGCGGACGATTGCTTGTCTGCCCTTCCGGGAACTTCTTTGGAACAAAGAGCAGGGCTTCCTGCTGCAGCTCAGGATAGTCAGGACGGTTCCAGGGAATATACAGCAAATCATCATCGACCACCACTGTCTCTTCATCAGCACTTCTCTTGGCACGCCTTACGACCTTATTACGTTCTATCGTAACGGTACGTTCTTTAGTAAAGCTCACTTTCCCGTCACCAGGCACAAATGCCACCGTCTGCATCTCACCTTTGTCGTTGACACAGGCTGCATGGAGCAACTGTTGAGCCAACGGAGCACGGTACTCAACAGTTATCTCAGCGTCATTGCTGGCAGACGCAGAAGCCAGCAACTGGGCAGACGAGAGATAAGGGTCATCGCTCAGTATGCAGACCAAGCGTATGTCTTCCATTGGAGCATCAGCTTTAACAGTGACCTGGTACTTTCGGCTCAACACCCAGTCATGGTTCTTATCAATGGTGATGCCCAGTGTCTTCTCGGCATAGCTCAAAACCTCTTTGTTGTTCTCTTCGTTGGTCACTTCGTTGGTGGGAACATAGAGATTGGTCTCTTTTGAACATCCGCACAAAATGATCACCAAGAACATTAAACACAAAACTTGTTTCATTTTTAATCACTTAATAGTTAGGTTAATAAAAGAAATCTATCACGTATGGTCTTCCGTTCTCACGGGTAGGTTTGTACGTCTGGGAGAATACGACCCAACGCTCCCGCTTGTAGATTCTCGCGAGTTTGCTGCAATAGTAGCTCACGCTGAGTAATTTGTCATTCCCCATTCCTGCTATGACGAGTGAAAACGTCCATTCTCCATTGTTGTAGCGTGCCGGGCTGACACATCTGATCTCGTCATTCACGGTGATACACATCAGATCGTCAGCTGAGACATACGGCAACAACTCCGTCTGCACAGTGACTTGTACTGTCATTGTCTGTTCGTAGCGCTGATAGAGGTCGCTGGCTATTTGCCATGACGGTCGTCCGTCAGTTCCCGGTTTCAGGTTATCGTCATTAACAGGATTGACAACATTAGTATCTTTTGGAACCTCTGGCTTCACTACACCTGTAGGGTCCTCGTCGGCAGTACTGCATGCCGTCATTGAAAGCATAAGTACCGACATCATGGTCATCAAAATATATTTCATTGCGTTCAGAATTTCATGAATTATCAATTATGAATTTATCTCACGATCACCGTCTTTCCACTTTGCAGGTAGACTCCGGGGCGAGCAGGACGTTTCGAGAGCTTGATGCCCTGCAAGGTGTACCACACATCGCCGTCATCCTGTGTCATTGGCTTGAAGTTGATGACAGCAGGTGTTCCGAGCGTGCCTTGTATGCCGTTAGCCTGATAAGGCATTGTAGCCGGAGTAGTGGCAATGATGACACCATCACGCTCTACAGCAAACGACACTTCGTTATTACCATGCTGTCCCAAGCTGATGAAGAAGCGATGTTCCTCGTCGGCCTCAGCCACGCCACACACTTCGCCACCGCAATAGGCTACAAGACGGTCGCCCTCTTGCAAGTCAATGCCTTCCACGACTGCAATCATATTCATCGACACACCCGTCGTATTCAGATAAAGAGGTGTCGCGAGTTTCATATTCGGCGTGCCAGAGTTGTAGCGTGAAGGATCGTTGTAGGTGGGATAGTCGAAGTCCACATTACCATTGCCCATGCGTCGCAGCATGTAGCCTTCGCCTGCCTTCATGTATTTCAGCGTACCCTTCCATGCACGGTTACCCTGAGCATCGACCGAGAGCACGGCAAACTCACTCTGCGACTTGATAATGTCGCCATCGGTGCCATTGTCGGTATAATCACCTAAGGCATTGGCTACAGGCAGGTTGATGGACGATACATAACCGATGCGGTTCCATCCCTTCTTCACCGTGATGCGAGCCGTTGTGGGACTGCCCTTCATGTAGGCATCCTTCTTGTTGGTAGAATAGAAGCGATACATCAGTCTCGGATTGATAGCCACCTCTTCATCACCACCGTCCCAGTAGCATGAGTCACCATTTATCAGCGTCTTATAGGCAATCAGCTTAGTAGTACCGTCGGAATAGATCACCTCAATGGCATCGCCAGGCATCCATGCCGTACTGGCATCGAGCAGGTCGCGAGCCTTAGTCTTCTTTGGCTGCACATAGAGCGACACCCAGTTCCAGCCTTTCTCCATAGATATGCGCTGCATCTCCTCAGAAGTATTGTAGAGCATTAGGGGATCAGTCGTTGAACCCAAGATCTGGTCACTCTTGAAAGTGATGAAGTTCACCTGTGGGTCAACACTGAAGATACGTCCTTGAGAAGCATCCCAGAAATCAAAATGCAACGGTGTTGCCTCTTGGTTGTTGTTATAGACCGTAAGGAAGGCCACAGCCTCATTGGCATTGTTGCTGTTATCTACGTCAATCTTCGTTACCCCCAACAACTGGTGGTTCTTGCCAAAGACGCCCAGCATATCATCGGGATCATGCGCCACCTCACCGTCTATCACCACACGCGCCACAATGTGCATAGCGATATTCTTGTCTATGAGTTCCTTCTCCACCACCCACTCGGGAGCCTCATCGCGCACGGTGATATTGATGGGAAGGGGTTCTGTCATGCCGTCGTCACTGACCAGATAGATCACTTCGTCAAAGTCTCCTACATTGATATAGGGCGAAATCGTGAAGGTGATGCTTTCATCGTTGAGTGCCGAGAGGCGACCTGATGTTGTCGAAGCACTGATCCAGAGCGGCAGGCCCTCAATGACGTAGTTTCTCGTATTTCCGCTCAGGTTGTTGATGCTGACGGTAAACGTATCCTCCTGCCCATATCCAGTAGTCAGGTCAACATGTTTCTCGCTCCAGCGCAACGGACTCCTATAGACATAGAGATCCTTCGTGACGGGCGAAGCCATCGTGTTGCCATTCAGGTCGGCCACATCTCTGACCGTCACCTTGATGTTGCACTTTTCAATACTTACTTCCGGCACGTCGAAGTTGATGAGCAAGTCGGTACCGTCGGCCACATACGAGAAGTTGATGTTCTGTAGTTCCTCCGTATCACGCATCGGGGCGTAGTTGTCACGGTCGCAGAATGCCTTGGTATCGGTAGCTGCAACCAAAGTGTCGCGACGTTCCGACAGCTGACCAGTGGTCTTGTCGGTATAGCGGCGCAAGCTCAGTCCCGACGGCATCAATCGTTGAGTGCCGTCCATCTGCAGCTGATACTCACCGAAGCTGGCGTATGCCATCAGGCCCATTTCGTAACCAGTATCAGTCATGTTAAAGTTGTCAACAATCGATGACTCGGGCAACACCTGCTCGTACATTCTGATCTCATCGATGTTACCACTGATAGGTCTGACGATGCTGTCGGTAGTATAAGTAGCACCTGCAGCCAGGCTGGTGCCAAGAATGCCGCCTAAGGTATCAACAGCGAAGGTCTGCTTCAGTCGGTTGTCAACATAGAGGTTACCCACGTTGCGCGAACGGTTGACGGTAAGGGCCACGTTGTGCCACTCGCTGTCGTCAACATCGGCATCGGTCTGCAGAGAGAGACCATTGAGGTTCAGCTTCAGTTTACCCTCCTTCAAACCGAAGTTGAAGTGGTTCTTATAACCAGGTTCGTTCTCGCCCAAGCCGTTGGCCAGCAGCGTACCGTCGCTGTCGGGCGTGCGGAACCAGAAGGTCAGCGTGTAGTCCTGATACCAGTCGCGGTTGAAGAACTGGTCGTTCAGGCGGAAGCCCTTCTTGCCGTCGAGCTTCATGCTGAGACCCGCAGCAGTGTTCCAACTGGTGCCTGCGAGCTGCAGGTCATTGCCGTTGGGCGACTTGTTGTAGCTGTACTTACCCGTACCCTCGCTCAGGGTATAGTTGTCAAGCAGTCCCAGTTCGTAACCAGTCAGTCGTTTCTGACTATAGACCCCTATCTGTGCCGGTTGCAGAGCCTGGTTCCACAGGCGGAACTCCAACATCTGTCCCTGATAGTTATGGCTCTCAGTCAGGTTATTGTGGCGTGTAGCGCCCAGATAGAGGTTGCCCTGTCCTGCATAGATCTTGTTGTAGCGGAACGATCCCATCTCTGTATTGCCATCATACATCTTCACGTTGGTCACCTTCTCCGTGAGATCCACATCGAAGACGAAAGCCACCTGTCTTAGTCCGTTGAAAGCAATCGAGTCCTTCGATACAAAGGTTGTGTCGTTGAATCCTACTGCCAACTGGCGTTTAGCAGTAAGACCGAGTTCGAGCGATTTGCCCTTAGTGCCGTGACTGAAGAAAGTCATGGCCGAGCCATTATTGTCAGGATTGAGCATCACATCAATCGTAAACGAACGGTTGTTCAGATTACGACGACTCTCTGAATAAGCCATGCCCTTAGCATCGAAGCGCAGGTTAGTGGTTTGCGAGATATTGTTCTGATTGGTTGTCCCCACCACCTGGAAATTGTTCAGACTGCTCAGGTAGTTGGCGGCGATAGGTTCAGAGAAGCGTAGCACCACGTCGGAACCAATACCGAGTATGCCATCGACTGGCTGTGCGGTGCCGAAGAGCTGCGGACGACGGGTGTCCTTGATACCTGTGAGGATTCGCGAAGGATTGGTCAGGAAGCCGTTGCCATAGCGGCAGTAGTTCACGGCACGCAGGTCATAGTTCTGCTCAATGGGGTCTTTCTCGCCATAGAAGTTGGCAATGATGTGGCCATCGTTCTTAATCATCTCGCACACGCCACTGGCTTTGGCCATCAGCGTAGAGTCGCTGTAGAACGAGCACACGGTCACCCAGTCTTTATCGCCTTGGGTGGATAGTTTGTATTGCAGTTCTATATGGTCGAAGTTGCGGAAGTTCACGTCGAATCCGTCTATCTGTACAGGCATATAGTACTGCTGATCCTCATGGTTATAGGCCGACTCAGTGTTGATCACCCACTTGTCGCCCGGCAATGTGATGTTCACATTACCAGCTGTAGGCACATAGTGAGCCGAGAGGTAGCAGTATTGCTTGCGATTAGGATCATTGGGGTCGAAGAGTCCGATGGCAATGTTCTCATAGTCGAACTCTGCTCCTGGATAGATTTCTATCTGTTTGGTCACCACTTCTCCCTGAGGAATATAGATGCTGTGGCCTTCGCCTGAGAGCGAAGCACCGTCAACGGTGATCTTGGCGCCCTTCGTATTGGTACGGTCTTCCAGGAAATAGGCAAAGTTGATGGAGGCCAGTGAGGGAGCCTCGCTCTCGTTGGCCATGTGGAGGGTGAAGCGTGCCGGTTCTCCGTAAGGCACATTCGACACCGATGCCTGATCGGCCCAGATGCGCAACTTGTCTATCTCGATGGTCTTGGCATCGAGCAGTGTGCCAGGACTGTAATACTTGGTGTAGCGGGCTGCCTCGTAGGGAGCTGCCGTAGCACCGCCTCGTGTGCGATAGACCAGGCTGCGGTAGCGCTTGGCCCTGTCGCTGTCAAAATAAGAGATGAAGCCCAGTCCGCTCAGTCCTTTCACATCGTCAATCTTGTCTTCGGTCATCACCTGGAACAGCTCGTCCATATCGCCTTCCTCAGCGCGCTTCTTCAGCTCGTCAAGGTCCACTTTCGTGCGATAGACATCGACGGCGAGGTTCGACTTGGCCGACGTGGCAAGCGTGAAGCCCACCTTCTTCGTCTCGCCTTCATCCTTTCCGTAAGTGTAGTTATAGTCGAAGCCGATAATGGGTGTAATGTCGAACCGCAGGCTCAATCCCGTCACTTCTATCTCCACACCGATAACGCCGTTATCGCTGTCGGCAGACTGTTTGGTGCCTTGCCCATTATAGCCTGGTATCGATGTGAATGTCACGCTGCCGGGATCCATGCCCGGGAACAACCAGTAACGACTCTCACTGCCACCCAGTGTGAACGACTCACTGTGGGTGATGCTGGCGCGTCCGTCGAACTCGTAGCTCTGCACCAGCTCACTGGCATTGAGTTTCTCATACTCGTTCTCTGCCATGAAGCGTATCCAGGTCTCTATGTTGCGGTTGATGACGGCGACTGAGTCGTTGCACTTGCCTTCCAGTCCGGTGGGTTCCACCATTGTATAGAGCCAGCCGAAGTGTTCGTCATTCTGATCCACCTTACTAATATATACGGCATGCTTCTGCTGGTCGGCCACCTGCTTGGCGGTCTCCTCAGCAGTGCCCACGGGCAGGAGCAGCGTGTTGCGCACTTTCAGCATGTTGGGAATGAGTTCGTTCTCAATGAATGTCTGCGAATGGGCAAAGGTGTTTTTCAGTGTGGAATAGCACGACAGCACCTCATCGCGCACCAGATAGACTTTCTTGCCATTGCTCGTGCCCTCAGCCAGTACCTTCATGGCTCCCTGCTTCACGTTGAACTTCGAGCCGTCAACATCAAATGAGCCTCCTTCGTGGGTGGTGAGCAGCTGGTAGGTCTCTTCGTCGATGACACGCACGGCGATAGCATCTTCCACCACGGCATTGTGGGTCACACCGATGAACACGTCGGCATCGCGCCCCACGTTAAACAGACTACTGCTGGTACTGATGCGGTCGGCTGTCTCGAAGGTGTAGCTGTGCTTCCAACTATTATAATAGGTGGTAGAGAGGGTCATGTCGAGATAGTTCTTCGAGTTGAAGCTGTTCACCAACCCAGCTGTGGCACCGCCTCCCATTCCGGCCCACACACCAGTGAAGTAGGTGGAGCCTCCACCCATTCCGAGCTTCATCTTCACACCTGCCATTGCCTTGATGTTGTCGCTGAAGCTATACGAGATTTTCGACCCGCTCTCAATATAGGCACTCGATCCGGAGCCTGGGGGATCGCGCAGGATGTCGATGAGGTAGGTGCCGCCATCGTTCACGATGCGACGCCCTTCGCTCTTGGCCTTGGCTGCCATCACGAAGCCCTTCACTGGCGACACGTCATAGTAGGTGCCGTCGTAGAGCAGCGTGAGGTTCATCACCTTCAGTGCCTGGTCGCCCTCTTCGGTGAAGGTCATGTTCTGCGGTGTGAAGATATAGTTGCCCTCACCGATGCTGTCCAGCTGGATAGTAGCGGTCTCAGTAGTACTGATCAGTCCGTTGTTGATGGTCACGCTGCCACCGTCTAAGAGCACGATGTCGGGCGTGTTGCGCTTGACATCGTTGTTGCGATAGTAGCGCTCTTGTGCCGAGAGGTTCATGATGATAGAGCTGCCAGCCATGAACACTGGATAGCCGAAGGCGTAGCCCGTAGAGTCGTTCCACAGCTCGATGGTCACCTCTTTGCCCGTATTGTCGAGCGATTTATAGGAGTTGACTCCCATGTATTCCTTGCCGCCCATGTTGAACTGCTTCACCTGCAGCACCGGACTGGTGTGATAGATTCTGTTCCACGTCACGGTGTCGCCCTCCACGTTCTTGGTGAAATCGACCGTCTCGCCCACCTGGCCAGGCTGGAACAGAGTGGAATAGCCAGTGGCCGACACCTCCGTCACCTTATATTTCACTGGCAGCACGGGGATGCAGTATTCACCAGTCGTGGCATCAGGGTGAACCACCATCCGATGGCGATAGACATCGACGGCGCAAGTATCAGTGGCACCGAAGGAGTACTTTGTATGGCGCTCAGTGACGGTAGCATCGAGCTGGTCGCGCACCAGCCACGAGGTATTGTCGCCCTCCAACTGCATTACGATGGTGATTGAATCGCCCAGGTTGTTCTTAGAGAGCGACTGACCCAGCGGCAGCATGCCCTGCACATTGCCTCCCACCACGCGGCCTTGCAACATGACCTTTGTCTGGTCCCAGAACAGATGGCCAGGCACACTCATCTGCCAGTTCACCTGTGTCTTGTCATTGCCTGCGGCATCGGGTGAAATGTAGAAGCCGTCGTTGGCAAACGTGTGGCCTTCTTTCACCACTCGGATGGTGTGAGTGCCTTGTGGAATGCTCACGCTGAAGCTGCCTTGCGAGTTGGTGGTGACGGGCAGTCCGGAGCCGTTGCGCACAATGACACCGTCGCGCTCAAACTGAGCTCCCACCACAGGGACAGAGGTACCTTCGTACATCACCTGCCCCGACAGCAGATAGTAGTCGTCTTGGGTGAACACGAGGTTCGTGGTGAGGTTCGAGACATCGTTGAAGGTGGCATAGAGCGTTGGGAATGGCTTTTCTTCGCCCGTGGTCTCCACCGTAAGGGTGACGGTCTCTTCGCCATTATACACAATACCGTCTATCTCGAAATAGCCACTCTCATCGGTCGTATCCGAGTAGTTAGTGCCAGTGGCGGTCGTTGCCACCACCTTGCGGCCTGCGAGGGCCGTTCCGTCGAAGAGGCGCACGTAGCCCTGCACCATACCCGTAGGCTTGCAATGGCCCGTGATGGTGAGCTTGCTGATTTGCTCGCCCTCGCACTGGGTCACGCCCTCCACGGTGTATTCATAGTTGTGCTGTGGGCGCACGTTCTTATCTACGTATAGAGTCTGGTCGTACTCCTTTTCGAGCACCACCGTGCTGTCGTTCTTCAGGTCTCTGCGGGTGATGCGGTAGAAGTCGGCCACGCCGCCCTTCACCGTCCATGAGAGCAACACGCTGCTCTGCTGCTCCTCATAGACGAGGGAGTCGAGCTGTACGTTGCTGTCGAAGGTGAACTGCGTCAGGCTGTCGGTTTTGATGTCAAAGGCAACCGACCTCACGCTGTCTGGCTCTTCACCGATGCGCAGCTGTGAACCGCCACGATCCGTCACCAGTCGGAATTTGTAATCTACGCAAGGACTGGTGAGTGTCACGGTGGCTTTCCGAGCTTTGATCTCGTCTTTGTCAAGCTGGCGCTGCACGGTGCTGCTCAGTTCGCCCTTCACATATTTATCTATCATGAGCGTCAACTTGGCCTGCTCATCCCAGGCATAGATAGGACTATTACTATTACCCTGCATACGAGGCAATAGCACACCACGCGCATTCAGCGCCCACTGGTTGCCCATCAGGCTTTCCAATTCCAGATTACTGGGTGCTTTCGCACCTTGCACTTTACCAAAAGAGGTCTTATAGTAGCAGTTGTCAAGAGCGAGGTAACCGCTATCAGAGATTTCTTCATTCGTAATGAAGGTTGACGATCCCTGCTCACTCATGGTAACCGTTTCAGGCGCGAAAATACAATTTTTCACCGTCGTTTTCGCCTTGTTGTCACGCCATCCCACCAAGCCGGCATTCTTTGTTGACGTTTCGCCTAACAGTTTACCGTCAAACAAGCAGTCGCTGATGTAAACTAAAGTCGATTCCTCACAAATGCCTACAAGTCCGCCATTGAAGCCTTCGCCACTGACTTTTGCAGTGATTTCCACTGACGAATGGCAGTTGGTCAGGATGAGCGAACCGCCTTTCACCACCTGTCCTACAACGCCGGCAGTATATGGGGAAATACTTGTCAATGTACCCCGTACACCCAAATTACGAATGCAAGCGCCACTAACGCTACTGAAAGGTGCTGTATATTTAGCAACTTTATCGTAGCTGACGGTCAGTGAATACCCATTTCCATTGAATACCCCAGCGTATGGATGACTTTCTGAACCCACCATCGGGCTATTTGAATCAAGAACAATGTTATTAGAAAGTTCGGCAGACAAAGAAGTCTCTCCGTTATTCACACGCTCAGCAAATGCGTTCCAGTCACTGGCACTGGCTATCTTGATAGCCTCAGTATTATTGGCTATGATGCCAGGAGCACTGTGCGGAAATCTCCAATTGAGCAGCATGTCGTAGGCATCGTTCTCGCCCCAGTTGGGTGCGCGCTCCACGGTGGCACTCTGCACGTAGGGCAGCGAGATAGGCTGCATGACCGTCAATGTCTGCACGCCGGCCTGCTCTGTCCAGTCCCAGCTGGCCGTAGCCATACGGCGCACGCGATAGCTCACGGGCTTGTTGTCATAGACCTGTGGCAGGCCTTCGTCTATGAACTCGTAGTCGATTTGTTTTGTATCGAAGTTCACCATGCCCACCGTCTTCCAGCTAGCATCGCCCATGCTGGTGGCCTCCGTCACGTTGCGCTGCACTTCCCACTGGTCGGTGGGCATGATGTCGTCCCACTGCAAGTCGGTGATGTTCCACGTCAGCCGGGCTTTGCCGTCTGCCTGCAGCTGTGCGATGAAGTTTCTTGCATGATGAAGCGTGGGAACAGAGAGCGGCGGACTGCTTCGGCGACCGCTCAACAGTGTACCCTCGGTGTCTTTATAATCAACGACCACGGTAAAGTTCTCGATGATATGGTCGGCAGGCACGTATGCATAGCCCATCACGGTGGTGCTGTCAGTAGGCAGCACCTCTGTCACCTGTCTTCCGACTGTGCGGTCATAATATTCAGCCTGCACCCTCTGAACGCTGTTAGCAGCAATCATCCAGGGAACTGCAATTTGCCCCACATGCGATGCCTCGTAGGCAAGCATGGGATCCAACAGCATAGGATCAACCTCAGCAGGCGGATTCGTTATAGAAAGGCTCTGATCAGGAATCCTCACTCGGTCGTTGGGAATATCCCCATTACCATTTCTACGTACATCCCAGCCAATAGTGATGTTCTTGCCGCGGAGCTCACGTGGCAGGTACCAATCTATATTGAGCACCATTCGCTCATTGCTGGTTACGGTATAGGGAATGGTGTACTTAGCCTTTTCTGATGTAAGGATCGGGTTGCTCCATGTGGTCTCTACCGATTTGGAACGCATCAACTGCACGGTTCCGGGTGCATTCGTGTACATCCATGAATCAATAGTCGTGGCTTCATGAGCTATATCCATCTGAACGGTTGACCACATCACGATAATCACCTTGTTAGAGGTTCCTTCTACAACGTAATAAACATAACTGTCATAGACCCAGCTGTCGTAGCCATTTTGGTCATAGACAGGCAACTCGAACTCAATCTTGCCCGCCCCGTCATACTGCATTTTATAGCTACTGATTTGTCCCACATAGTCCTGGGTCCACGTCATGAGCGGTATCAGCATCACGAGCAGCGTTAGTATGAAGTTTCTTCTTTTCATAATTTTAGTTTTTTATTAATATTCAGGCTAGTACAAACATTCATTATGCAAAATAACGATTTCGTAAAAAAACTCAATCTTCTTCAGCAGACATTTTTGTGCCTCCAGCGGCATTTTTGCACAAAGAGAGGCATCATCATCAATGACATGGCAAAGGTACAAAAAAAAATGAAAAAATCACTCTTTTTTTGAGGAATAATTTACATAAGAGCTTTTTTTCGTTATCTGGCTCCGATTATCATCAGAGTACGAACTTGGTCTAACCCTTTCAAAAATAGCAATAAGGCGTATTCATAAAAATTTTCCCCCGACTTGCCTTTTATTTACGAGCATTCTGCGTTAATTCTCCATAATTGCTTTTCAAAGTCAACCTTTTTACGTAACTTTGCGATAAAAATCGCGAAGTTACAGCGTCTCGGCATAAAAAAAAGAATGAATTCTTTTGTTCTGCTCTCGACTTTTCTTAACTTTGCAGCGAATTTGTTAGAACTGACGATTATTTACTAACAAAATACATAAAAGAAGTAATGCAACAGAAGATTATCATTCTTGACTTCGGTTCGCAAACCACGCAGCTCATTGGCCGACGGGTACGCGAACTGGACACCTTCTGCGAGATTCTACCCTACAACAAGTTTCCCAAGGACGACCCCTCGGTGATAGGTGTCATTCTGAGCGGATCGCCCTACTCCGTGCATGACCCTGAGGCATTCAAGGTTGACTTGAACGACTTCATCGGCCGTCTGCCCGTGCTGGGCATCTGCTACGGCGCACAGTTCATCTCCCACACCCTCGGCGGACGCGTGGAGAAGGCCGACAGCCGTGAGTACGGACGGGCTCATCTGGAGACTGTTGACACCTCGAACCCACTCTTCAAGGGCTTCGAGCAGAATTCCCAGGTGTGGATGAGTCATGGCGACACCATCACTGCCATACCAGAAGGCTTCAAAGTGATTGGCAGTACGAAGGACGTGAAGAACGCAGCATTCTGGAGTGGAGAGTTTGCTACCGCTGTAGGGGGCGCAGCAAACGGGACTGCGGTAGCAAACTCTAAACTCTCAACTCTAAACTCTAAACTCTCAAAAGCCATCTACGCCGTGCAGTTCCACCCCGAGGTGTTCCACACCGAGCAAGGCACACAACTGCTCAAGAACTTCGTGGTTGACATCTGCGGTTCCCGACAGGAGTGGAGCGCAGCCTCATTCGTCGATACGACCGTAGCCGAGCTGAAGCAGCAACTGGGACAGGACCGCGTCATCCTCGGTCTCTCGGGCGGCGTTGACTCCAGCGTGGCAGCCGTACTGCTGAACCGCGCCATCGGCGACCGCCTCACCTGCATCTTCGTCGATCATGGCATGCTTCGCAAAGACGAGTTCACGCAAGTCATGAACGACTACAAGGTGTTAGGCCTCAATGTCATAGGAGTCGATGCGTCTCATCAGTTCTTCAGCGACTTGGCGGGCGTTACCGATCCTGAGCAGAAACGCAAGATCATTGGCCGCGACTTCGTAGAGGTGTTCAATGCCGAGGCCAAGAAGATAACCGACGCCCGCTGGTTGGCACAGGGCACCATCTATCCCGACCGCATTGAGAGCCTGAACATCACGGGCAAGGTCATCAAGAGCCATCACAACGTGGGAGGACTGCCCAAGGAGATGCACCTGCAACTGTGTGAGCCCCTGAAGTGGCTGTTCAAGGACGAGGTGCGCCGCGTAGGCCGCCAGCTGGGCATGCCCGAGCACCTCATCACACGTCACCCCTTCCCCGGTCCCGGACTGGCCGTTCGCATACTGGGCGACATCACTCCTGAGAAAGTACGCATCCTGCAGGAAGCCGACGACATCTACATCCGCGGACTGCGCGACTATAAAGTGAAGCTCTCCGGTGAAGAGGCCCGCAAGGTGCTGGCTGCTGGTGTTCCCGCTGAAATGCAGGACGGAGAGATTGAGGTATCGCTCTACGACCAGATATGGCAAGCAGGTGCCATCCTTCTGAGCACCGTCCGCTCCGTAGGCGTGATGGGCGATGAGCGCACATACGAGCATCCCGTAGCCCTCCGTGCCGTCACCTCTACCGATGCCATGACTGCCGACTGGGCTCACCTGCCTTACGATTTCATGGCGAAAGTATCCAACGAGATCATCAACAAGGTGCGGGGCGTGAACCGCGTCTGCTACGACATCTCCTCAAAGCCGCCTGCAACCATCGAGTGGGAGTAAAAATCCGCATGTCATCCCCCCTCACAAGAGGATATGCAGTGGTGGAGACTGTAACGCTCAATCGGCCCATTTGTCATTTGTCATTTTGTCATTTGTGACATTTGTGACATTTACGCGGTTTACGCAGAAACAAAGGGGATTCGCGTGTTTTGACACTATAAGAACACCGAGGTGTCGGCGCCGACACCTCGGTCACTCATCCCCATGCAGAAAGTTGTCGCAATAGTAACTTGCCGAAGAACTGGATGCATCTACGTTACCCGCAGACGAAACTACGACGTGCGTAGATGAGTTTCTGAAAGAAGTGAGGAGCCCATGCTCAAAAACGCGCGAAACCCCTGTGTTTACCGCGGAAAGCGCGTGGCTGAAATGAGCGGGAAGTATTGAGGTGTCCTTGCAGACACCTTGGTGTTTTTTTATAGCGAAAAACACGCGAATCCCCTTTGTTTCTGCGTAAACCGCGTAAATGTTACAAATGACAAATGACAAATGGACAAATGGAAATATGGGGATTATTATTTAATATTATATATATATTATTATATATATAATAATATATATATAATATTAAAGCTTTCTTTATGAAAAAAGCCGACACTTCAGATAAAGCCATTTGTCATTTGTCATTTGTCACAATGTCATTTGTCATTTGTCACAATGTCAAAAATGACAATTTACACTTCATCTGTTTTAGTAGTCTGTTGCTAAAACAAAAATATAATGCAAACTAAGTATAATTTTCGTGAAATTGCATGGAGTTCTGAGAAAATTTCTGTATTTTTGTATGCAAATAACTAACATTGAAGAACTTAAAAAAACATTTGTTACTACCCATGAGACTTTTTACATGCATCATTGCATTGGTTCTGTCGGTCATGACAGCCTCTGCCAAACCCATCACCAGGGAGGTGGCCCAGAAGAAAGCAGCTGCCTTCATGGCGCAACAGCGCGACTTCAGAAGACTGACCCCCGTGGTCAGCGCTCAGAAGCTGAGACTGAAAACTGCCTCAGCCACTACCGGCCAGACAGCTGACCCCTACTACGTGTTCGACCGAGGCACCGGCGAGGGCTTTGTCATCGTCTCGGGCGACGACCAGACCATCGACGTGCTGGGCTACAGCGAGGAAGGCTCGTTCGACTACGACAAACTGCCAGAGGCCTTGCAGGACCTGCTCGACGACTATGCCCGTCAGCTGCAGCTCATTCAGCAGGGTGCCCCGGTGGTGAAGCTGGCAGCCAACCATCCGAAGGTGGAACAGCTCATGACAAGCAAGTGGAGCCAAGGCTCGCCCTACAACCTCACCTGTCCGCTGGACGGCGGCAACCGTTCGGTGACAGGCTGCGTGGCAACGGCTATGGCACAGATCCTCTATTACAACCGCGAGAAGATGCCCACCGAGACGCAGGCTGCCATGCCAGCCTACAGCACGTGGACCAAAGGCATACAGGTGCCGGGCATCGCTTCGGGAGCTCCCATCGACTGGGATAACATGAAGGACACCTACGGCTCTGCCAACGATCTGCAGAAGAAGGCAGTAGCCAATCTGATGCTCTACTGCGGTGTGGGTGTGAAAATGGACTATACCAGCAGTTCGTCGGGTGCACAGTCGAGTGATGCCCATGCGGCTTTTGTAAAATATTTTGGTTGCTCACAGGCCCGCTTCGTGACCTATGCCGATGTGTCCACCGATGATGAATGGGACCGCATCGTATATCAGGAGATGGCAGCCGGCCGACCAGTCTATCTGAGCGGTTCAAACGCCACAGTGGGCCATGCTTTCGTTGCCGACGGCTACGAGAACCAGCGCTATCACATCAACTGGGGCTGGGGCGGACAGAGCGACGGCATGTACTACCTGACCAACCTGACACCCGGCGACGGACAGGGCATCGGTGGAAGCTCAGACGGCTATAACGGATGGAAGCAGATTGTGGTGAACATTGAGCCCGACAACTACATGGAGAAGAAGATCACCATCACTGACACCAAGGCTCGCGAGATATGCCTGGCCAACTTTGACACCAACAGCGACGGAAAGCTGACCTACGGCGAGCTTGCCGCCATCACCTCACTCGGCACCGCCTTCAAGGGACAGACTGCCATCAAGTCGTTCTCCGAGCTCTACTACTTCACCTCGCTCACCGAGCTGCCCGACGATGCCTTCAACGGATGCTCTGAGCTCACCACGCTCCGACTGCCCAAGTCGCTAAAGCAGGTGGGAGCACGCGCCTTCAAGGACTGCGCCCAGCTCAGACAGCTCAACCTGCCCACCAGTGTCAACACAATAGGTGAAGAGGCATTCAGCGGATGCAGGCTGCTGTCGGCATTCGAGCTGCCCGAAGAGATAGAGGCCATCGAGGCAGGCAC
>JAEEPT010000290.1 GCA_016284895.1 Prevotella sp.
GATTCGTTTCAGTTCACTCTGCTTGTCTGGCATATCCATATACAGATGCATGAGTGTGAAGGATGCTTCAAGTGCTTGACGGCTATAACCATGCTCTTGATATAGCCGTATTGCTTCCATTGCAAGCATTTCAGCACTGTCTTTTATACCTCTAATTGCATATACTCCTGAGAGCAAATCAATGCTTGAGATGGCTCCTAAGGTGTCGCCTGCCATCAGCCCATAACGATGAGATTGTTTTCTGCATTCTGTCTCGTTTGAAAGGAGCAAAACTTGACGATAGACATCTGCCATCTGGGCATATACGCACCCAAGGGTACGGAAGTCGCAATGGGTAGAAGTCGTGTCAGCAGCAGCAATCGCTTTATGATAATTTTCGATGGCTTTTGGTGCTTCACCTAAGTCACGATACACACATCCAAGAAGATAGTAGGCTTTTAATTGTTCGTTATGAGAACCATGATGCTTATAGAACTGGGTGGCCGCTATAAGTGATGAATCAGAGAGCATTGGCACATAATGCCTATTCATGGAGTCAGCGAGGACAATGACAGATTCCATGACATCACGTGTATTTCGTGTTGAACACGACAAGCATAAAATTAAGAGCAGAATACTTGAAAAATAAAAACGCAAAAGAACGTGCATGATGATATGTATTATTTGAAATCTAATGACAAGGAGACACTTGTCGTGGCTACTTTATAAAGCCAGTGAGGGCTGGCTGACGAACCGCTTCACACCCTGGCTGATGCTGTGCAGGCCGAACAGACGGTAATCTACCTTGCTCAGCTCTATCCACTGCAGTTCGGCCACGTCGTCATCGGCTTTAGGATGCGCATCGGCAGGCACATTCACAAGGAAGAACATGTCGAGCGTGTGAATGTCCATGTCGGAATAGCGATACACGTTGGGCAGTGAGAACAGCAGCTTGCTGTTGTCCACCTCCATGCCCGTCTCTTCACGTATCTCGCGCAGCAGTCCCTCCTCCACAGTCTCGTCCATATCCACGAAGCCGCCCACAAGGTCGAGCGTGCCTTTGGCAGGCTCCTTGGCGCGGGTAGCCACTAAGAGCTCTGTGCGCTCCATGCCAGTGGCATCGTCTTTTGTCTTTCGCACGATGAAAGCTACCGTGGCCGAACAGGGATTGGCATAATACACAAAGCCGCAGTCGGCACACTTCTTACTCTTGAAATTGTTCACCTCGAAATGGCGGCTACCGCACACGGGGCAGTACTTGAACTTATCTAATGGATGCATAGATATGAGATTATTTTGCCACAAAAGTAAGAAAATAATCTCATTTTTGGTCAATAATGATGAATGATAGCTGAAATTTTTTACCTTTGCACGCAAAATTAAAACTTTGAATAATGAAAAAACTTAGTTTGATTCTGCTTATGATGACTGCCGTCTCCTTAGTAACATCGGCTCAGACCGTGATCAAGTTGTGGCCCAACGGGGCTTCCGAGAAGAGTAGCGACCCCAATGATGAGGCCGAGCTGACCGTATTTCTGCCCGACAAGAAAAAGGCCACGGGGCGTGCCATCGTGATGTGCCCTGGCGGCGGCTACGGCCATCTGGCCATGCAGCACGAGGGCACCGACTGGGCTCCATACTTCAATCAGCAGGGCATAGCCGTCTTCGTGCTGAAGTATCGCATGCCCCACGGCAACCGTAAGGTACCCATCTGCGATGCCGAACAGGCCATGCGACTGGTGAGGGCCAATGCCGCCTCATGGAACGTGAAAGCTAATCAGGTGGGCATCATGGGCTTCTCAGCAGGTGGACATCTGGCTTCGACTATCGCCACCCACTCCAAAGGCGATGCAAAACCCGACTTCCAGATATTGTTCTACCCCGTCATCACAATGGAGCCGAGCTTTACGCACAAGGGCTCATTAGAGAACTTCCTGGGCAAGAACCCTAAAAAGAAAGACATACTGGACTATTCCAACGACCGTATGGTGTCGCGTGTCACTCCACGTGCCTTCATTGCGTTGAGCGACGACGACACGGCGGTACCACCCATGAATGGAGCCAACTACTACATGGAGTGCTATCGTCACGATGTGCCAGCTTCTCTCCATGTCTATCCCACTGGCGGTCATGGCTGGGGCTATCGTGCCTCCTTCGACTTTCACTTCGAGATGTTGCACGAACTGAAAGCCTGGCTGTCCAGTTTCTGAGGGGGAAAGTGTCCTTTTTGAAAAATCGGAATAAAAAAAGACGGCCTGTTCTCGAATCCGAAAATCATCTGTTTAGTGATTCCTTTCGATGAGCGGTACGCAGTTTCTAATGATAATGGGGACGGGCTCGGCCTTAACCTCATTTTCGGTTACCGTCAGCTTCACCACGCATGCCTTTGAGTTGAGTGGTTTCGGCTGGTCGAAGATGAAGTTGCCGATGCTATAGAATATCTTTTTCCCCTTGTATTCCTCAATGGTCTGAAGCGTGTGGGTGTGATGACAGATAAGGGCATCGGCTCCTGCGTTGATGAGTGCATGTGCTTCCATGCGCTGCAGGGGAACGGGGCGCAACGTGTGTTCGCCACCCCAATGTAGCGATACGATGACAACTGCTTTTGGATCCGATTTCTTCAGTCTGCGGATGCGCAAAATGAGCGAATCCATCGGTTCCTGGCTCACACATGGGCGGTCGTTGAGCAGTGCCCAGTTCTCCAGTGCCATGCGCAACGAGGTGAGCAGCCACACGTTGCGTGGCTTTTTGGTGAGCAGTACGGGCTGGGCAGCCTCCGCCATGTTCCTGCCCACTCCTGCAGGTATCATCCCAGCTCGTTCAATGTTGCGTTTGGTGTCCATCAATCCCTCCCGACCTTGGTCGATAGAATGGTTGTTGCAGAGGTTCAGATGGGTGAATCCATGTTTTCGGAGTGTAGAAAGATGTACGGGCTCCCCACGGAAGATGTATCGTTTGAACACAGGAGCCTTCACCTTCGTGGCCGGACACTCCAGGTTGCCCACCACGATATGGGCTGTAGAAAACAAGGAGTCGATGCCCTGCGAGAAGAGAGCATCGACCCCTTTCTTCTCGATGAAACGGCGCACGCCGCGATCCAGAAGGATGTCACCGGTAAAGAGAAAAGAAGCCTTAACTGCCTCACCCACAGCAGCCTCACCCCCAACCCCTCTCCGATTGGAGAGGGGAGTATATAGTTCTTGCTCTTGAAAAGTGTTATGTAACTCTTGCTGCTGTTTTTTTAAAATGTATTGTTCTTGCTGTTGTTTTTGTTGAAGAGTGTATATACTCCCCTCTCCAATCGGAGAGGGGTTGGGGGTGAGGTTGCTGCTGCTGAGGCTACTAACAGCCAGTACTATAAAAAAACTTCTCATTGGGTGTGGGGTTCTTCTTGAGCGGCACGGTGATGGGCTCCATCCACTGGGGCACAC
>JAEEPT010000291.1 GCA_016284895.1 Prevotella sp.
GCATCATCGATGCTATCCTGGGCGGTGCCATCCTGAAGGCTCCCACCAAGAAGATTCCTTTCTTCGACTTCGAGGTGCCCACAGAGTTGGAGGGTGTTGATACGAACATTCTTGATCCTCGCGATACCTACGCTGACGCTGCTCAGTGGGAGGAGAAGGCTAAGGATCTGGCTGCTCGCTTCATCAAGAACTTCAAGAAGTACGAAGGCAACGAGGCTGGTAAGGCACTGGTTGCTGCAGGCCCGAAGCTCTAAATAAAGTTAGAACTATCCATAAAGAACGACCAGCGTGATAATTCATGCTGGTCGTTCTCTTATGTCCATAGGTATGATGCAGGTGTTCCTACTTAAGTGAGGGCACCTTCTATTTACGCGCTTTCTGCGTTAATCTTCCAAAATCCGTCTTCGTTTACAGACTTTTTTCATAACTTTGCAGTCAAATTGCAATAACAAATACGATTTACAGAGAAAATGGAGAAAAAGAATTTTAAACGTACAACCGTGACGGCTGCACTGCCTTACGCCAATGGCGGCGTGCACATCGGCCACCTGGCAGGCGTTTATGTGCCTGCCGACATCTACGTGCGCTACCTCAGACTGAAGAAGCGCGAGGTGATGTTCATCGGCGGTAGCGACGAGCATGGTGTACCTATTACTATTCGTGCACGCAAGGAGGGCATCACACCGCAGGACGTTGTAGATCGCTATCACAAGATGATCAAGGACTCGTTTGAGGAATTCGGCATCTCGTTCGACATCTACAGCCGCACCACCAGCGAGATTCATCACAAGTTTGCTGCCGAGTGGTTCCGCAAACTCTACGATGAAGGCAAGCTGACAGAGGAGACGACCACACAGCTATACGACGAGGAGGCCAAGCAGTTCCTGGCCGACCGATACGTAGTGGGCGAGTGTCCTCACTGCCACAACGAGGGTGCCTACGGCGACCAATGCGAGAAGTGCGGACGCGACCTGAGTCCCACCGAGCTCATCAACCCGAAATCGACCATCAGCGGCTCTACCCCTGTGCTGAAAGAGACGAAGAACTGGTATCTGCCCCTGAACGAATATCAGGAGTGGCTGAAGCAGTGGATTCTGGAGGAGCACAAGGAATGGCGCTCTAACGTATATGGACAGTGCAAGTCGTGGCTCGACATGGATCTGATGCCACGTGCTATGACACGCGACCTGGACTGGGGAATCCCCGTGCCGGTAGAGGGTGCCGACGGCAAGGTGCTCTACGTGTGGTTCGATGCCCCGATTGGCTACGTGTCGAACACAAAGGAACTGTGCGAGAAGGAACCCGCGAAATGGGGCTCATGGGAGAAGTGGTGGCAGGATGAAGACACCCGTCTGGTACACTTCATCGGAAAGGACAACATCGTATTCCACTGCATCATCTTCCCCGTCATGATGAAAGCTCACGGCAAGTATATTCTGCCTGATAACGTGCCTGCCAATGAGTTCCTGAACTTAGAGAACGACAAGATCTCGACCTCACGCAACTGGGCCGTATGGCTGCACGAATATCTCGTGGACATGCCGGGCAAGCAGGACGTGCTGCGCTATGTGCTCACCGCCAATGCGCCCGAGACCAAGGACAACAACTTCACGTGGAAGGACTTCCAGGATCGCAACAACAACGAACTGGTGGCTATTTATGGCAACTTCGTGAACCGTGCACTCCAACTCACTAAGAAGTACTGGAACGGTGTGGTTCCCGCTTGTGGCGAACTGGCAGACGTTGACAAGGCTGCCCTTTCCGAATTCAAGGATGTGAAGACTAAGGTTGAGGCACTGTTGGAGCAGTTCAAGTTCCGCGATGCCCAGTTCGAGGCCATGAACCTGGCTCGTATCGGCAACCGCTACATCACGGAGTGTGAGCCATGGAAGGTGTGGAAGACCGATCCCAAGCGCTGCGAGACCATTCTCAATATCTGCTTACAACTCACCGCCAACCTCGCAATTGCCTTCGAGCCGTTCCTGCCCTTCTCGTCGAAGAAGTTGCGCGAGATGCTTCGTATTGACAGCTTCGAATGGGAACAGCTGGGCAGCACCGACCTGCTGAAGGCTGGACATCAGCTGGGCGAACCCGCTCTGTTGTTCGAAAAGATTGAGGACGAGACCATTCAGAAGCAACTCGACAAACTGGCTGCCACGAAGAAGGCCAACGAAGCAGCAGCCCACGTAGCCGCCCCCATCAAGGACGAAGTGAGCTTTGAGGACTTCGAGAAGCTCGACATACGTGTGGGACTGGTGAAAGCCTGCGTCCGTGTGCCGAAGTCGAAGAAACTGTTGCAGTTCACCATCAACGACGGCAGCGGTAAGGATCGCACCATCTGCTCGGGCATAGCCGCTTTCTACGAGAACCCCGAGGAGCTCGTGGGCAAGCGCATCCTGTTCGTAGCCAACTTTGCCCCCCGTAAGATGATGGGCATTGAGAGTCAGGGCATGATTCTCTCGGCAGTCGATGCCGATGAGAGCCTCAGCGTGGTGATTACGACCAAAGACGTGAAGCCCGGCTCGCAGGTGGGCTGATATGTGAAGCGACAAACTGAAGGACAAGCAGTGAAGAGTGAGGAGTCGCTGAAAGAGAAGACGGCTAAAGGATTGTTCTGGGGTGCCATGAACAATGGAGTCCAGCAACTGCTGGGCTTTGCCTTTGGCATCGTGATGGCCCGCCTGCTGGTGCCAGAGTATTTCGGGCTGGTGGCCATGATCACCGTATTCTCTGCTGTTGCGAACACGCTGCAAAACAGCGGTTTCTCGACTGCACTAATCAATGAAAAAGAACCAAAAGACAGCCAGTATAGTGCTGTCTTTTGGTTTAATACAGCAATGGGTGCTGCCATCTATGCCGTGCTCTTCATAAGTGCTCCACTCATTTCGCGATACTATCATGAGCCCCGTCTGCTTTGGCTGAGCCGCTACGCCTTCCTTAGCTTTGTATTCTCCAGCTTTGGTGTGGCGCAGGCAGCCTTCCTCTATAAGAATCTGCGCGCCAAGGAACTGGCCAAGGCCAACATCGTAGGCGTGCTCGTTTCAAGCAGCGTAGCCATGCTGATGGCTTGGCAGGGCTTCACTTACTGGGCCATTGCCACACAGACCAATCTGTTTGTTCTTATTTCAACGCTGATGCGCTGGCACTACAGCGAGTGGCGGCCTACTATGTTCTGGAAGGGCGGCATAGAGTTCAGCTTCATCCAGCGCACTTTTCCGTTTAGTGTGAAAATCATGTTGACAGGCATTCTCACACAGGTCAACAACAACGTAATGAATATTCTGCTGGGACGCTACTTCGGTTCGCACGACACTGGGCAATACAACCAGGCATATCAATGGAACTTCAAAGGCTATTCTTTCGTACAGAACATGCTGATGCAGGTTGACCAGACCGTACTCGTCA
>JAEEPT010000045.1 GCA_016284895.1 Prevotella sp.
ATGCTAAACACTATGAGAGTTCATGCTAAACGCTCCGAGGGAGACGTTAAACGCAAGACGCGATTGTTAAAAAGTTTCAATTTGAATGGGAGTTTGAAAATATATTGAGCCGATTCTTTGTCGGATAAAAAATAAGTCGTAAATTTACACCCAAATTTCAAACAATAACTAAAAACATTAAAAAAAACACGACCAAAATGAAAACAGCCAAAAACTCGTTGCTCTGCATCGGCGCAATGGCGCTGATGATGTCGGCTTGCGCCGGCGGCCAGCAGCAGGAGACCACACTCACCAAGTCTGGACTCGATGCCGCTAAGTTCGACACTCTTATTAATAATAAGGAGGTGAAACTCTACACGCTCAAGAATGAGAGCGGCATGGAGGTGTGCATCACCAACTATGGCGGTCGAGTGGTGAGCCTCGTGGTGAACGACCGCGACGGAAAGCCCACAGACGTGGTGCTCGGATTCGACAACATAGCCCAGTATGCCGACACGCTCAACTCGCCCACCGACTACGGATCGAGCGTAGGCCGCTATGCCAACCGCATCTGTGACGGCAAGTTCGCGCTCGAAGGAACAACCTATCAGCTGCGACAGAACGACCCGCACGAGGGCGACACTCGCATACATTGCCTGCATGGTGGCGGCGCAACAGGTTGGATGAACCAGGTATATGACGTGCTGGAGGCCAACGACTCGGTGCTGAAGCTGCAGATCAAGGCTGCCGACGGAGAGAACGGATTCCCCGGCAACGTGGTGGCCACAACCACCTATAAGGTGACAGCCGACAACGTGCTCGATATCGTATGGGAGGCCACGACCGACAAACCCACAATCGTGAACCAGACCAATCACAACTATTACAACCTGAGTGGCGACTTGGAGAATGCTGCCTACGATCAGGTGCTCTATGTGAATGCCGACAACTTCACCGAGGCCGACTTCAGCTATATGCCTACTGGCAAGATTCTGCCCGTGGAGGGAACCCCGATGGACTTCCGCACACCTCATGCCGTGGGCGACAGCATCCACTCCGACTACGACCAGATTAAGAATGCTCATGGCTATGACCACAACTGGTGTCTGAACACCTATAAGGACGGCAAGGGCGACGACACGCAAGTGTGCGCCTCACTCTACAGCCCGCGCACGGGCATCTTCATGGAGATGTTCACCAACGAGCCGGGCGTGCAGGTGTATAGCGGCAACTTCCAGGGCGTGAACGGCGAAGAGAACATCGTGCGCAAGCTGGGCAAGAAGTATCCCCAGCACGTGAGCGTGTGCTTGGAGAGCCAGAAGTATCCCGACTCGCCCAACCATCCCGAGTGGGCCAGCCCCGTGGTGACTCCTGAGAAACCTTACTACAGCCACGCTGCATATAAGTTCTCGGTGAAGTAAAAGAAGCCTCACCCCCAGAAGCCTCACCCCCAGAAGCCTCACCCCCAGCCCCTCTCCGATTGGAGAGGGGAGTAGATAGAATTTTTGCTTGAATAATGATGAATGAAAAAGAAATGGCAGACGTAGTCGCGCCCCAGTCCTCAGAACAAGGGGATAGGGGAGAGGGCGGTTCTCGTTCCTATCTCATCAGTATCGTGATGGTGGCCGTCTTGGGCGGACTCCTGTTCGGCTACGACACAGCCGTCATCTCAGGTGCGGAGAAGGGATTGCAGGCCTTCTTCATGGAAGCCCGCGACTTCACCTATACCGACGGATGGCACGGCTTTACCTCAGCCTCGGCGCTGATAGGCTGCATCATAGGCTCGGCCCTGTCGGGCTTCCTGGCCACGAACATAGGGCGCAAACGCTCGCTCATGATAGCCGGACTGCTGTTCTTTGTCTCGGCCTTGGGATCGATGAATCCTGAGTTCCTGCTGTTTGACTACGGACAGCCTTCCTATTCGTTGCTGATTGTGTTCAACATCTATCGCGTGATTGGCGGCATAGGCGTAGGTCTGGCATCGGCCATCTGCCCCATGTATATAGGAGAGGTGGCTCCCTCCGGCATACGCGGCATGCTTGTCTCGTGGAACCAGTTTGCCATCATCTTCGGTCAGTTGGTGGTCTATTTCGTCAATTTCTTCATCCTGGGCGAACACGTTCAGCCCCTTGTCGAAGAGATGGGCAAGGGCATAGCTGCCATCAACCCCGATGCCCAATGGACCGTGACCACAGGATGGCGCTACATGTTTGGTTCCGAGGCGCTGCCAGCAGGACTCTTTGCCCTGCTCATCTGCTTCGTGCCTGAGACACCCCGCTATCTGGTCAGCATCGGCAAATACCCCGTGGCTCTCAATGTGCTCACGAAAATCAACGGAAAGCAAGAGGCTTCCCGCATCTTGAACGAGATCAAGGAAACCATGAACGTAAAGACGGAACGGCTCCTCACCTACGGATGGATGTGCATCTTCGTGGGCATCATGCTCTCCGTATTCCAGCAGGCCGTGGGCATCAATGCCGTGCTCTACTACGCCCCGCGCATCTTTGGCGACATGGGCATGGAGAACCCCATGGTCGTGACCGTGTTCATGGGCGTGGTCAACATCCTGTTCACCTTGGTGGCTATCTTCACCGTGGAGAAGTGGGGGCGCAAGCCGCTCCTCATCTATGGCTCGCTGGGCATGGCGATGGGAGCCTTTGGCGTGGCGCTCACCTTCGGTCACGCGGGGATGGAACTCGTCACGGCAGCTTCTATCATGGTTTATGCCGCCTCGTTCATGTTCTCCTGGGGCCCCATCTGCTGGGTGCTCATAGCCGAGATCTTCCCCAATACCATTCGCGGCGGAGCCGTTGCTATTGCGGTAGCCTTCCAGTGGATCTTCAATTTCATCGTCAGCTCCACCTTCGTGCCTATGTTCAACATGCACCTGACTGAAGGCGATGACTTCGGCCATTGGTTCACCTACGGGCTCTACGGCATCATCTGCCTCGTAGCAGCCATCTTCGTGTGGAAACTGGTGCCCGAGACCAAGGGCAAGACGCTGGAGGACATGACCAAGCTGTGGCGCGCCAAGGCGTAACGTGACTAAAATGAAATAAGAGAAAATAAACAATAATTATTAACTGGGAGCTGCTCCCACCCCTCGTGCAGGGGGGCTAAAAACTAAAGAAACAAAAAATGGATTGGAATTCAACTGAATTCATCTGGCTCGACTGGGCGGTACTCGCCATCGGCCTGTGTGGAGTGGTGGCTGCCGTGTGGTACGCCATCTGGAAAGACAAGAAATCGCAGAAAGGTGAAGACTCTTCGGCTTATCTCTTCGGTAAGGGCGAGCCCTGGTATGTGATTGGTATGGCCATCTTTGCCGCCAACATCGGCTCGGAGCACCTCGTGGGCTTGGCCGGAACAGGCGCTAAGAGCGGCGTGGGCATGGCCCACTGGGAAATGCAGGGATGGATGATCCTGATACTCGGTTGGCTGTTCGTGCCTTTCTATCAGCTCATGATCAACAAGATGGGCAAGATCATCACCATGCCCGACTTCCTGAAGTTCCGCTACACCAAGCGTACAGGCTACTGGCTGTCGGTCATCACTCTCGTGGCTTACATTCTGACCAAGGTGAGCGTGACAGCCTTGACGGGTGGCATCTTCTTCAAGTACCTCTGGGGACTCGACTTCTGGTATGGAGCCATCGGCCTCATTCTCATTACTGCCGTATTTACCGTATTCGGCGGCATGAAGGGCGTGATGACCCTCTCCACCATTCAGACACCTATTCTTATTATAGGCTCGTTCCTCGTGCTCTTCCTCGGACTGGCAGCCCTGGGCGGCGGTAGCATTGCCGAAGGATGGACCAGCATGATGGACTACTGCGGACAGCTGAACAACGGCTATGGCACCACTCACATGTTCCACTGGGAAGAGGGCGACTCCATGTATCAGGAGTATCCAGGCTTCGTGGTGTTCCTCGGAGCCTCCATCATCGGCTTCTGGTACTGGTGTACTGACCAGCACATCGTTCAGCGTGTGCTCGGACAGGTGCCTGGCGAGGACAATGCCGAAGTGATCAAGCGCGCTCGTCGCGGCACCATCGCAGCAGGCTTCTTCAAGGTGCTGCCTTGCTTCATGTTCCTCATCCCTGGCATGATAGCTGCTGCCCTGGCTCAGAAGGGCACCTTCGCAATGGAAGAGACCGATGCTGCCTTCGCTATCATGGTGCAGCAGGTGCTGCCTGCAGGCATCAAGGGCATCGTGACCATCGGCTTCATCTGCGCACTCGTGGCTTCGCTCGCTGCCTTCTTCAACAGCTGCGCCACCCTGTTCGTTGAAGACTTCTACAAGCCCCTGAAGAAGGGCATGACCGAAGAGCATTACGTGCTCATGGGCCGTATCGCTACCGTCGTGGTCGTGATCCTCGGCTTCGCATGGCTCCCCATCATGATGGGCATGGACACCCTCTACAACTACCTGCAGGGCATCCAGTCGCTGCTGGCTCCCGCTATGGTCGTCATCTTCGCCTGCGGCATCCTCAGTAAGAAGATCACCCCGAAGGCCGGCGAATATACCCTCATCGTGGGCTTCATGATCGGCATGCTCCGTCTGGTGACCAACGTGATTACCGATACGGGCCGTGCAACGATGGAAGGCGGCTTCTGGGAGAATACCGCTTGGTTCTGGCAGACCAACTGGCTCGTGTTCGAGTGCTGGCTGCTCGTGTTCCTGCTTGTGTTCATCTATGCCGTATCAATGGTGACGCCTGCTCCCACGAAGGAACAGGTTGATGCCATCACCTTCACTTCCGACTTCAAGAAGTCTATCAAGGAGAGCTGGGGTGCCTTCGACATCATTGGCACTTTGATCGTGATTGGCCTCTGCGCTTGTTTCTACTGGTACTTCTGGTAAAATATGACCTACTATAGTGAACATTCCAAAGTCTGGGTGTCGGTTGATTGTATCATCTTCGGCTTTGATGAAAACAGGATGAAGGTGCTCATCGGGCGACGCCAGATGGATCCAGGACGCGGTGAATGGAGCCTCTATGGAGGCTTTGTTGATGCCGAAGAAAGCTTGGATGAAGCTGCTGAACGCACGCTTAGCGAACTGACCGGACTGGAACATGTTTTTATGCGACAGGTAGGCGCTTTCGGTAGAGTAGACCGCGACCCTGGCGAACGCGTTATCTCAGTGGTCTATTATGCTTTGATCAATGTAAAGGACTATAGTGAGACACTACGCCGCGAGCATGGGGTGGAGTGGGTAGATGCAGGCGAGCTACCCCAGCTCTATTCCGACCATAACATGATGGTGGACAAGGCGTGGAAGCTAATGAAACAGAAGATGCGTACTGAACCCATCGGCTTCCGTCTGTTGCCTAAGCTATTCACACTTACTCAATTGCAACGTCTCTATGAGGCTGTTAGCGGTGAAGAAATCGACAAACGTAACTTCCGCAAGCGCATCAAGGAAATGGACTATATCGAGAAAACGGATAAGATAGACAAGACCGGATCAAAGCGAGGTGCCTATCTCTACCGCTTCAACGACAACGCCTATAAAGAAGACCCTAACTTTAAACTGTGACTATATATGTTAGAAGAACTGAAACAAAAAGTCTTTAAGGCTAATCTCGATCTTGTGAAACAGGGATTGGTCATTTTCACATGGGGCAACGTATCCGGCATTGACCGCGAGAAGGGCCTCGTAGTTATCAAACCATCAGGAGTGAGCTATGACGACATGAAGGCCGACGACATGGTGGTGGTCGATCTGGAAACAGGAAAAGTAGTCGAGGGAGAGCTCAACCCCTCAAGCGACACCCCAACGCACCTCGTGCTCTATAAGGCTTTCCCCAACATCCAGGGCGTAGTTCACACGCATTCTACCTATGCCACGGCTTTCGCTCAGGCAGGACGTGACATTCCAAACATTGGTACCACTCATGCCGACTACTTCTACAAGGACATTCCTTGCACGCGCGACATGACCAAGGAAGAGGTGGAAGGACAGTATGAGCTGGAGACGGGCAATGTCATTGTCGACGAGATTCTGAACATCCGCAAGATCAACCCCGACCACACGCCTGCCGTTCTGGTGAAGAACCACGGACCGTTCTCTTGGGGCACCTCGCCCGACAACGCCGTTTACAACGCCAAGGTGATGGAGCAGTGCGCCAAGATGGCTTTCGTCTCGTTCTCGGTCAATCCTAACACCACGATGAACCCCTTGCTCGTTGAGAAACACTACAACCGCAAGCACGGCCCCAATGCCTACTACGGACAGAAAGGCCAGAAGCATTAATATCATGACCCACCTGCTGATAGAATTATGACACAGCAAGAGCAAGAGAAAATTGTCAGTCAGATTGGTCGTATTTGTTTCGAGAGTGCGCTGTCTATCAGCAAGCGTCTCGAGAAATGGGCCGACGAACTGTTTGGACCCAGTGACTACGGCTTCAGTTACGACCGTGGGTTTCTGTTTCAGTACCAGATCGATGCCTGTGATGAGTGGTTTCAACTGAATGCCCTTTCCTTGCCCGTGCGTGTCATGTCGGCAAGCGATAGTAATAGTTTCAATAACAGCATCAGGAATCTGTTCTATTGGGCCAACCTTGAATCGTCTAACAAACTTGGCGATGTCTCTGCCGTGCGCTACATGCCATACGTCTCTAATGGCAGCGTCCGGTATACCAAAGCCGAAGAAACGACGGTTGTTCCTTGTACTGTTACGGGGCAGCGGCGTGAGTGGAATCATCTGGATTTCAAAATCGTTTTTACTCCTGGGTGGAACGGGCGCGACTATTCGTTCGATATTGACGATGTCCATGTGGGCGACGACCTCAACTGGTATCTTCCTTGGCATTTCTCGCTCGAAGACGATGCCGAGTGTCCTGTAGCGCCAGTCATTGTGGAGCATGTCGACGAGTATGAGTTGGTCGTCCGTTACCGTGACCAACAGTTCACGTTGAGCATGTCGCCCAACAAACAACATGCTGTGCCATTGGAAAAGGACATACCTGTAAAGCCGACGCACACATGGGAGCCAGGACGCCGTCCTGATTACACGTTCTCGCTTGAACTCATCATCTCGTGGCGTGAAAATCTCTATGGCTCTCGCGGCAAAGACGCTTTCCAGAGCAAGCCGCATTTCGTTCGTACAAGCGACCTTCCTCCAAATGTTCGTACCATGCAGCAGATAGACCATGATGCCTGGGATTATGCCGTGAAGAATGGCCTGATTTGAAACTACTGAAGATGGAAAAAGCTGTTAAAGCCGTTAAAGCCGTAGAATAACAATCGATATATACAAGAAATACAATTAATTAATTCAATTCAATAACTAAAGACCCAAGTCCCTGTTACGGTCTTCCTCCCAGTAGGGGGGATTAAGAGGGGGACAATCTGTTATGTTTAAAGATTTTGAAATTTGGTGGGTAACTGGCGCTCAACTTCTTTACGGAGGCGATGCCGTTGTTGCAGTTGACGGACACTCAAAGGAAATGGTTGACGGACTGAACAAGAGCGGCAACATTCCTGTGAAGATTGTATATAAAGGCACGGCCAACAGCTCGAAGGAAGTAGAGCAGGTGATGCTGGCTGCCAACAACGAGGAGAAGTGTATCGGTATCATTACTTGGATGCATACCTTCTCGCCTGCCAAGATGTGGATCAAGGGACTGCAGGCCCTGAAGAAGCCCATGCTGCACTTCCACACTCAGTATAATGCCGAGATACCCTGGGAAACAATGGACATGGAC
Source organism: Prevotella sp. (assembly GCA_016284895.1). Classification (GTDB taxonomy): domain Bacteria; phylum Bacteroidota; class Bacteroidia; order Bacteroidales; family Bacteroidaceae; genus Prevotella. Next base: position 7,694 of record JAEEPT010000045.1, read on the forward strand.
TTCATGAACCTGAACCAGAGTGCTCACGGCGACATCGAGTTCGGACACATCTGCACCCGCATGCGCGTTCCACGCAAGGTGGTCTGCGGCTACTGGAAGGACGAGCAGGCTCAGAAGCAGATTGCCGTTTGGGCCCGTGTGGCTGCTGGCGTGGCCGATGCTCACAACGTGCGCTGCCTGATGTTCGGTATGAACATGAACAACGTGGCCGTGACCGATGGCGACCGCGTGGAGTTCGAACAGCGTCTGGGCTATCATGTTGATTACTATCCCGTCAGCTCTCTGATGGACTACTTCAAGAAGGTGACCGACAAGGAGGCCGACGAGCTGGTGGAGGAGTACAAGAAGCTCTACACTATCAAGATCGACGAGAGCGGCGAGGAGGTTTATTGGCAGAAGGTGCACAATGCAGCAAAGGCAGAGATCGCCCTGCGCCGCGTGCTGAAGGACGAGGGCGCTACTGCCTTCACCACCAACTTCGATGACCTGGGCGATGCCGACATCGACGCACCCGACTTCTGCGGCTTCGACCAGATTCCTGGTCTCGCTTCGCAGCGCCTCATGGCCGAAGGTATCGGCTTCGGTGCCGAGGGCGACTGGAAGACGGCTTGCCTCTACCGCACACTTTGGGTGATGCAGCAGGGACTGCCCACAGGTTGCTCGTTCCTCGAGGACTACACCCTCAACTTCGCTGGTGACCGTTCAAGCTGCCTGCAGAGCCACATGCTCGAAGTATGCCCGCTCATCGCAGTCGATAAACCTAAGCTGGAGGTTCACTTCCTCGGTATCGGCATCCGTAAGCAGCAGACTGCCCGTCTGGTGTTCACCTCTAAGACTGGCCGTGGCATCAAGGCTACCGTCGTTGACCTCGGCAACCGCTTCCGCCTCATTTCGCAGGAGGTAGAGTGCATCGAGCCGAAGCCCATGCCCAACCTGCCCGTGGCTTCTGCCCTCTGGGTTCCCCAGCCCACGTTCGAGATTGGCGCTGGCGCTTGGATCCTGGCTGGCGGCACTCACCACTCGGCCTTCTCTTACGACATTACCGAGGAGTACTGGGAAGACTTCGCCGAAATGCTGGGCATCGAGTATGTCAAGATCAACAAGGACACGAAGACCTATGAGTTCAAGCAGACACTCCGCAACAACGAGGTCTATTTCATGCTGAACAAGGCGCTGAAGTAATCGCGTAGCCATCCGCACGAGTTTCTTGAATAAAACTCTTATCTACAGTCACCGCAAGTGTCATACAGGCATTTGCGGTGATTCCTTTCTGTCCAAAAACAGCTTCATGATGACAGATATTTGCATAAAAAACTGAAAAGTTTTTGTGACATGACCGAAATGTGCTACCTTTGCACGCGAAATTACGATACAATGGATGAACATATTTATATATTAGGCATAGAATCGAGCTGCGATGACACTTCGGCTGCCGTGCTCAAAGATGGCGTGCTGCTGTCGAACGTGACCGCTTCACAAGCCGTACATGAGGCTTATGGAGGCGTGGTGCCCGAACTGGCCAGTAGGGCGCATCAGCAGAATGTGGTGCCTGTGGTGAGCGAGGCCGTCAAGCGCGCTGGCATCACAAAGGAACAACTGTCGGCTGTTGCCTTCACGCGCGGCCCCGGACTGATGGGATCGCTACTCGTGGGCGTGAATTTCGCCAAGGGCTTTGCCCGTTCGCTCGGCATTCCCCTTATCGACGTGAACCATCTGCAAGGACATGTGATGGCACACTTCATAGATGGGGGAGAGGGCGACTTCAATCCACCGCCATTCCCATTCCTCTGCCTGCTGGTGTCGGGCGGCAATTCACAAATCGTTTTAGTCCGCGCGTATAACGATATGGAGGTGCTGGGTCAGACCATCGACGATGCCGCTGGAGAGGCTATCGACAAGTGCTCGAAAGTGATGGGACTGGGCTATCCGGGCGGACCTGTTATCGACCGACTGGCCAGACAGGGCAACCCGAAGGCTTTTCAGTTTGCCGAACCTCACATCCCCGGGCTGGACTACAGTTTCTCGGGATTGAAGACCTCCTTCCTCTACAACCTTCGTAAGTGGGTGGAGGAAGATCCCGACTTCGTGGAGCATCACAAGGAAGACTTGGCTGCCTCCTTGGAATGGACCATTGTGGACATACTGATGAAGAAACTGCGTCTGGCGGTAAAGCAGACGGGCATTAAGCACGTGGCCGTAGCAGGAGGCGTGAGCGCCAACAACGGCTTGCGCAATGCCTTCAAGGACCACGCCCGGCGCTACGGCTGGACTATCTACATCCCGAAGTTTAGCTATACAACCGATAATGCTGCCATGATAGGCATCGTGGGCCACTTCAAGTATAAGGACAAAGTGTTCTGTCCCATCGATGCACCTGCATTCAGCAAAGTTACATTTAAGTAGAAATGTCATAATTGAAATAATCAGATGGATTTTGAAGCAAAAGTAATCAGCAGGGAGATAAGCGAACTGCTGTGGGAAAAAGAGAGAACTGTAGCTACTGCAGAAAGCTGCACGGGCGGACGTATTGCGGAAGCAATTATCGCAGTACCCGGTGCCTCGAAATATTTCAAGGGTGGTATAATCTGCTACGTTAATGAAGTAAAGGAAAATCTGTTGGGCGTGTCTCACCAGCTGCTGGAGGAGAAGACTGCCGTTTGCGAAGAAGTGGCCGTCGAAATGGTGAAAGGAGCCTGCAAGGCGCTGAATACCGACTATGCCATTGCTGCTACAGGCTTTGCAGGTCCTGGAGGCGGCACGAAGGAAATACCAGTGGGAACAATCTGGCTGGCCTGCGGTTCACCCGAAAAGATCGTGACCTGCAAAGTGGAAGAAGACCACGGACGCGACATCAACCTTGCCATCGCCACGAATAAGGCTATTCAGATGTTTTCCGACTATCTGAAGCAAGAAGACATAGAAGAAATAGAAATAGAGAGTTAAAAAATATTAAGTTTTTGAGAATTCTTCATACTTCATTCTTCATTTTTTATTAAAATTAGTACCTTTGCACCCTGTTTGGAGTAAGTATCAATTAACGGAACAAAAGAAAGTAGATAGCAATGTCGAAAGTTTGTCAAATCACAGGAAAGAAGGCACAGATTGGTAATAATGTGTCTCACTCAAAGCATCGTACAAAGAGGAGCTTTGACGTCAACCTGTTCAGCAAGAAGTTCTTTTGGGTAGAACAGGATTGCTGGATTAATCTTAAAATCAGCGCTGCTGGTTTGCGTTTAATTAATAAAGTTGGACTTGATGCTGCCATTCGTCAGGCAGTGGACAAGGGCTACCTCACTTGGAACGACCTTGAAAAGAAGGTCTTTGCATGGGGTAATTAATCATATAGGAGACTAAATAACCATGGCAAGCAAGAAAGCAAAGGGTAACCGCGTCCAGGTGATTCTGGAGTGCACCGAGATGAAAACCAGTGGCGTTCCTGGCACCAGCCGTTACATTACGACCAAGAATCGTAAGAACACGCCTGAGCGCATGGAACTCATGAAGTATAACCCCATCCTGAAGAAGATGACACTTCACAAGGAGATTAAGTAAGAAAGGATCTGACGCATGGCAAAGAAAACCGTTGCTACCCTCCACGAAGGTTCGAAGGATGGTCGCGCATATTCAAAGGTCATCAAGATGGTTCGTAGCCCAAAGACTGGTGCTTACATCTTTGATGAGCAGATGGTTCCCAATGAGGCCGTTAAGGACTTCTTCAAGAACTAACTAATAGAAAGATTTTTGTAAAACATAGGGAAAGGGCGCTTCCGGCTATCGGGAGCGCCTTTTCAATTTCTTTTTTAGCAACGGGCTACAGGACTTGTGAACTCGGTATGAACCACTTTACCTGATAACGAAAAAAAGAAGGCGCTCAAAAAAGCGCCTTCCATTATGTGGTGAAAAACTAATCTGTCTTAGAATGGCAGATCGTCGGCTGCACCTTCGCCAGCAGGCTCCTGTGCGGGAGGGAAGGGAGCTGTAGCGGCATTTTGAGGAGCTGCGTCCTGTTGGGGAACAAACGGTGTGGCTTGGGGAACCGTCTGGGCTATCTGACCACGGATGATGTTATAGGCGCGAATGTCATTGAACCAACGACCGTTGTACTCGCGAGCATCAATATCAAACTGAACGGTAATCTCTTCACCAGCCTGTATGTTGAACTGCTTGATGCGGTCCTCTCCAAAGATGTTGAACAGCATCTTGCGTGGGTATTGACCTGGTACTTCAATTACATACTCTTGCGTCATCCATGCGTTGCCCGTGCGTGAAGAAGTGCCGCTACGTGGCTGCATGATAGCAATTACTTTTCCTGTTAAATCCATAATACTTTATTGTTTACGATTGTTTGTTTTTCAAAATCGATTGCGAAATTACTAAAATTGTTTGAAAAGAAGAAAATTTTTCGCGATAATTTTGTTATTCACATATTATTTTCGTATTTTTGTGCTCCGATTAGAAAACATAAAACCAATTTAATATATGAGATTTACCGTTTCAAGTACAGCACTCGGCAGTCGCCTTTTAGCTCTCTCCAAGGTTATTAATAGCAAAAACTCATTGCCTATTCTTGGCGATTTTCTTTTTGAAGTGATCGATGGTCGCCTGAATCTGACGGCTTCGGATAGTGAGGTAGTGATGAAGACCTCCATGGAACTGAACGATTCGGATAGTAATGGTCGATTCTGCGTAGGCAATCATGATCTGCTCGAGGCTGTCAAAGGCATTTCGGAACAGCCTATTATTTTTGAAGTGAATCAAGGGCAGGGTGATAATATCGCACGTATTAACTATCAGAACGGTATGTTCTCTCTGCCAGTCGAAAGTGCTGATGAGTTCCCCCAGGCTCAACAGGTGGGTGAGGGAGCTAATACTATTACCATGAGCACACAGTTGCTAAATGATAATATCAACCGCTCATTCTTTGCAACTGCCCAGGATGAACTTCGTCCTGTGATGAACGGCATCTATTTCGACCTGACACCCGAGTGTCTTGCTGTGGTTGCAAGCGATGGCCATAAATTAGTGCGCAACAAGGTGTTTGCCGTTAAGAGCGATCAGCCTGCTGCTTTCATTCTGCCAAAGAAACCAGCATCCCTTTTGAAGAACGTGCTGGGTAAGAATGGTGGTGATGTAGTTATTCGCTTTGACGAACGTAATGCTGAAATCAACTATGAGGATGGTCAGATCATCTGTCGTCTCATTGAAGGACGCTATCCCAATTACAATTCTGTAATACCTCAGAGTAATCCTAATCAGCTTACTGTCGATCGCATGGGACTACTTTCAGCGCTTCGCCGCGTGCAACCTTTCTCTAATGACTCAAGTAATCTGATTCGATTCCACGTAGAGAATGGTACGCTACAGCTTGATGCTGAGGACTATGACTTCTCAAAGACAGCTACTGAGCGCCTGGTATGCGACTACAACGGTATGCCGATGAGTATTGGATTCAAGGGCTCTTCTTTCATTGATATCCTCAACAATTTTGAGTGCGATCAAGTCATCATTCAACTGGCTGATCCCAGCCGCGCTGGTCTTGTGTTGCCCGCAGAACAGCCTGAAAATCAGGATGTATTGATGCTGATGATGCCCATGTTGATAAATGATTAATAATAATGGAACTTAATCTTACAAAACCACTGGTCGTCTTCGATTTGGAGACGACCGGTCTTGATTTAGTGAAGGACCGTATTATACAGATATCTTATATCAAGGTCTATCCTAATGGAAAAGAGGAACGTGGCAACTATCTGGTAAATCCAGAATGTCATATTCTTCCGGTTATCACCCAATTGACAGGAATCAGTGATGAAGACGTAAAGGACAAACCTACGTTCAAACAGATAGCAAAGCAGTTAAGCGAACACTTTACAGGATGTGATTTTGCTGGCTTTAACTCTAATCATTTCGATGTTCCTTTGTTGGCTGAAGAGTTCCTACGTGCTGGCATTGACTTCGACTTCTCCAAGTGCAGACTTATTGATGCCCAAACTATTTTCCACAAGATGGAAAGACGCAATCTTGCTGCTGCGTATAAGTTTTATTGCGGAAGAAAAATGGAGGATGACTTTGAAGCTCATCGCGCAGATCAGGACACAGAGGCAACTTACAATGTTCTTAAAGCCGAACTTGATTATTATACTGAAGAGCACCAGCGTGAATTGGGTGAAGCTCCCGAAGGTCGTATACTGCAGAATGATATGGAGTTTCTTAGCGAGTTCTCGAAAACCAATAAGAACGTTGATTTCGCTGGACGTATCATTTGGGGCGAAGAGAAGGATAGCGCTGGTAACGTTGTGTTGGATGAGAATGGTAATCCAAAAATGGTAGAGTATTTTAATTTTGGCAAGTATAAAGGTAAGACTGTAGCTGAGGTGCTGCGTTTTGATTCCGGCTATTATGCATGGGTGCTCTCAGGAGATTTTACTTATAACACAAAGCAGGTGCTCACACGTATTAGATTGCGTGAGGCACAGAAAAACAAGTGATTTTTTTTATTTTACAAGGTAATTTTCCCCAAAAGCCAAAACAAAAGAAAACTGGAAATATAAGATGAGGAGATTGTTGATACTGTGGGTCTTAATTGCTTTTATTATTCCACAAGCACATGCTGTATTGAAAGAGAAAGACCTAGAGCAGACTTTAAGTGTGCTCCGACTGGAGCTCGTTGAGCAATATGTTGAAATCTCTGATAAAGCACAGGAACGAAGACTGAAGAACAAAAGTATCCAGAACGAATTGATGGAGACTATGCAGCGTTCAAATCAGAACTCGCTGATGCTCTATTCTCAGAATTCGAACTATGTGTTTGACTTAACCTATGCCTGCAATGAAGCGACTAAGCAGTATCATCAGTTTAAGTTACAACAACAGCCTTTCAAAGATTTTCTGGAAAGCCACGATGCCGAGATTGCAAAGTATGACAGTTTAATTGGTAGCCTGAGGCAAATGCCTGTCTTCTTGCTTAGTCAAAAAGCAAAGACCGACAGAAGCGTTTGTCTGACTTTGGCTATACATATTCGCAATACGCTGGAGGAAAATCGCTCACAAACTGCTGACTATATAAAGTATTATGAGATGAGCGAGCAACGTCTGAAGATGTTGGATGATTATGCTCAGCAACGCTATAACGAGATTCAGCGTGGCATTTTCATGAATGGTAGTGATAATTACTTTGTAGTGCTATGTAATTTTTATGATAAGGTTGAGGAGATGACTCAGGTGTTTGCTGAAAAATATAAGCCATCACCTAAGTCTCAATGGGACAGCCGCATCATCTTTGGCCTCTTTGCTCTGATCTTTATCTATTTCGCCGTTGCTACATTAATCAATTTGTTTGCTTTTCGCTTCCTGATTCCCCGACGATTCAATACTGGTGAATTTCAGAAGAAACGGACTTGCATCATAATGGCTACAACCACTATCACGTTTGCTTTCATATTGTTTATATTCAAAAATGTGGGGCAACAGAACTTCTTTATCATGGCATCTGATTTGCTCATTGAGTATTCTTGGTTGTTAGGAGTTATTTTGGTGTCGTTGCTGTTGCGAGTGAATGGTGATCAGATTACAAGTGCATTTCGCATTTATACTCCCTTGGTTATGATGGGATTTCTTGTCATTTCTTTCCGAATCATATTGATACCCAAGGAACTTGTAAATCTTGTGTTTCCTCCAGTATTGCTATTGTCTACTCTTTGGCAGTGGAATGTGATTAGGCGACATAATCAGAATGTACCGCAGCAAGACATGCTCTATACGTATGTGTCGCTGACAGTATTTCTTGGCTCACTACTCTTCTCGTGGATGGGCTATACGCTACTTTCCGTTCAGATACTGATATGGTGGATTATGCAGTTGACCTGTATTCTTACGATTACCTGTTTGTCGCGCTGGATGAGTCTTTACGGGGAACGAAAGAATATAAGGCAAATGCCTATTACCCAAACCTGGTTCTACCAGCTAGTCTATAGTGCAATCATGCCAGTGATGGGTGTCCTTTCCATTATGGTCAGCATCTACTGGGCTGCAGATGTATTTAATCTAAGTGATTTGTGCTGGCAAATTTTCAATGACAATTTTGTAAATATGGAGAACCTTCAGCTCTCAATCATTAAAATTTCAATGGTTGTTTGTATGTGGTTCATGTTTCGATATATCGGTAATACAATTCTTGCTTTTATTGGATTACATTTTCAGCATCAAGATCCTACTACAGCTTCTTCGCGCTCGGTGATGAGTCGCAATGTGGTGCAAGTCATTATTTGGAGCATCTGGTTGCTCCTCTCTATGGGCCTGCTCCATATTTCGTTGGCTTGGCTGTTAGCTATTTCTGGTGGTCTTTCTACTGGTATCGGTTTTGCATCGAAGAATATTATCGAGAATATCTTCTATGGTGCCTCATTGATGGCGGGACGCCTTAAAGTGGGTGACTGGATTGAAGTAGATGGCACAATGGGCAAGGTGCAGCAAATCAGTTACACTTCTACAATAGTGGAATCACTTTATGGAGAGGTTATCACCTTTCAGAACTCACAACTTTTTGACAAGAACTATAAGAACCTGACACGTAATCATGGCTATGTGCTGGCACCAGTACTGTTTGGTGTGGCTTATGGCTCTAACCTGCGTCAGGTGCAACAGGTGGTAGAAGAAGCTGTAAACAATCTTCATCATGAATGGATGGATCCTTCAAAGAAGGTGAAGGCAGTTGTGGCTTGCATGAACGATTCAAGTGTAGATTTCAAGCTCTTCGTCTGGGCTGATGCCGTGAAGAAGTCATATGTGGTGAGTGATGTGCTGAGATGTATCTATGAGACGCTCAACAAGAACGGTATAGAGATACCTTTCCCTCAGCGCGATATTCATATCATTGAGCAGAATAATTAAGAAAGAAACAAAGTATAGTTAATAATTATGGGAAAAGTAATTCTTACGGGCGACCGCCCAACAGGTAAACTTCATCTTGGACACTATGTGGGTTCGCTCCGTCGTCGCGTGGAGCTGCAGAATGCAGGCGACTACGACAGAATGTTCGTTTTTATGGCCGACGTGCAGGCGCTCACCGACAATGCAGATAATCCTGAAAAGATACGTCAGAATATCATTAATGTGGCACTAGACTATCTGGCTGCAGGATTAGACCCCAGCAAGTGCACAATTTTCATTCAGAGTCAGATAGCCGAGTTGGCTGAGCTGACCACTTACCTGATGAATCTTATTAGTGTGAGTCGTGTGCAGCGCAATCCTACGGTTAAGACCGAGATTAAGATGCGTGGCTTCGAAGGTGAAAGCATTCCTTTAGGCTTTTTCTGCTATCCTGTGTCGCAGGCTGCCGATATTACGCTTTTCAAGGCAACAACCGTTCCTGCTGGAGAAGATCAGGAGCCCATGCTCGAGGTGACACGTGAGCTCGTCAACCGTTTTAATAATATTTATGCTCCCGTGCTCGTTGAGCCACAAATCATGTTGCCTGAGAATATGACGGCTCGTCGCTTGCCTGGTACTGACGGTAAGGAGAAAATGTCGAAGTCACTCGGCAACTGCATCTATCTTTCCGACTCAGCTGATGAGGTGTGGCAGAAGGTTCGTTCTATGTACACCGATCCCACTCATCTGAACGTGAGCGATCCCGGTCATGTAGAGGGCAATGCTGTGTTTACTTATCTTGATGCTTTCTCAACCGATGCCGACTTTGCCAACTTCTGGCCTGAATATCAAAATCTTGATGAATTGAAGGAGCATTATACACGTGGCGGTCTGGGTGATATGAAGTGCAAGAAGTTCCTGAATCAGGTGATTAACCAGTTCTTGGAGCCTATGCGCCAGCGCCGTCATGAGCTTGAGCAGGACATTCCCGAGATTTACAATATCCTGA
>JAEEPT010000292.1 GCA_016284895.1 Prevotella sp.
ATGTACCTTTTGGCGTCGTTTCGCCCCAGGCAAGGAAGTAACCGGAGTCTTCAGGTTTTTCGGCACCGACATTGCATGTTGCCCAAAGCGTACCGCTGGGAAGCCCAAGGTCAACATATTCCCAATCTTCTACGACGGTTCCAAACGTAACTTCTTTCACATCCTCGATTGTGTGCTTGAATGTCTGGTCGTTTCCGTATTTCACCATCATCACCTGGCGCTGCACTTTCTGTGCATAAGTACTTACACACATCAGCAGCATTGCTGCCACAATCATAAATAATCGTTTCATTGTTATAAAGTTTAGGTTAATAGTTATTCGGTTTGATGAGGGCATACGACGGTATTCTGTAAAAGTACGCATTATGCCTATATTCACTTTTTTGAAGTTCCATTTTGGAATATCAAGTATCTCGTTCTTCTGCATAGAACTGACACTTCGCTTTGCAAAGATACGATTATTTATTCATAACACAAAAAAATAAATTCAGATTTTTTCTTATTAGTAAAATGGCGAAAGAAATCAAAAACACTCGTCACTCGTCACCAACCCCTTTTAAGATGTTGAGTCACAAAGGAATATGGGGGGGTGATGAGTGGGTGATGAGTTGTCAGGCACTCATCATCTCTATTATAAAGTAATACTCAACAGGTTAGAGGCAAAAGATGATGAGTGACGAGTGTTTTGCAAAAAAGTTAGTAAACGCCCCAAAGGAGCAGAACACTCTCAGCCCAAGGCACGCCATGGGTACAGGTTGTATGAAAGGCAAGGCGCACCCCTAAGGTGCGGAAAAGATGGCAAACGTAACACGTGATGATTGCCTTCCGCCTGCGCCTGAGCACCGAAGGAGCGCAAGAACGACACACGTGATGATTGTGAACGACACACGTTATGTTTGCCAACGACACACGTTATGTTTGGCGACGACACACGGATTGTAATATACAGATATTGGTCAATTGGAGATTAGGGAATAGAGATTAGAAAAAAAGGGCCTGCCGCAATGAAGCAGCAGGCCTTATCTTATTCTCTTAATTTCTTATTTTCTTATTATCTTTCTGCCGTTCACAATGTTGATGCCCTTCTGCATCTTGTTCAAGCGCTGACCGGCAAGGTTGTAAATGGATTGCCGACTGTTGTCCGTTGTCTGTTGTCCGTTGTCTATAGTCTTTATTCCAGTTGGCGTCTCTATCCAGAACTGTCCCCATATTTCGTGAGCCTTGTACTGAGCCTCGGAGCCGTCGGGCACGACGAGCAGAATATTGCTGACATCCAGGTTTTGAAACGTCTTGTCGTAAACCACAGGCGGTTCTACGGCATTACACCATATTTCCTTCAGGCCGGTGCAGTTTCGGAAGGCATAGTTGCCTATGCTGGTTACGGTCTCGGGCAGAGTGATAGAGGGCAGTTTGTTGCTGCCGTCGAAAGCATAGTTATTGATTTTGGTCAGGTAATCGCTGAGCTTTACCTCCACCAGACTTGTGCAGCCGGAAAGCATGTACTCATCGAGAACCGTTATATTGTCGGGGACGGTGAAAGTGGTCAGGCTGCTGCAGTTCAGGAAGGCACGTCCGCCAAGGGCGGTCAAACTGTTGGGGAGAGTGGCAGAGGTCAGGCTGCTGCAGTTGCAGAATGCCAATGCTCCGATAGTATCCACGCCTTCGGGAAGGGTTAATGTTTCCAGCTTGTTGCAGCTATGGAAGGCAGCTCCGCCTATGTTCTTGACGTTGCTGGGGATTTCGACGGAGGTCATTGCGCAACCAAAGAAGGCTAAGTCGCCGATGCTTGTCACTTTATTGCCGATGATATACTTCTGCACCTGATTTCCGAACATCATCAGCATACCGTCGTTAGTGGCTCTGGCGGCAGATACGATGGCGTTGCTGTTGAGCCTTACGGTCTTGAGGTTTGTGCAACCTTCGAAGTAGTTGGCGGTATGCAGGCCAGTGTTCGGGTCGAGACCCAAACCGTTGTATGTGACGTATTCGGGGATAGTCACGGATGTCAGTTCGTTGCATCCGTAGAATGCATATCGAGAGAGGCCCGTCACCTTAAAGTCCATGCCGTAAGCATTGACTGTGGCAGGGATGTCGATGTCGCCTTTATACTTCGTGCCTTCGCCGTTAGTAACAATGACATTTTTATTATTGATGGACCCCAGATAATAGAGGATGCCACCTACATTAAAGTAAACACGGTCGTTGGTTTGAATGCTTCCAAAGTTTTTCCATGAAGTAGCTGTCTGATACCAGTATAAGCTTGACTCGGGCACATATAAGGTCGCGTTCTCAATAGGAGTATCGTCAAAGACATAGTCATAGAGTCTGGCAGTAGGAGCATAAGTACTCATGCAAACAATGCCTTCGAGATTAGGGCAAGACGCGAAGGCCTCCAGGCCAATGTCTCCCAAGCTGCTGGGGAGATAAACTGTCCTGAGAGAGGTGCACTGTAAGAAAGCCTTTTTGCCGATTTCGGTTACACCTTCAGGAATGGCGATAGAGGATAAACTTATGCAGTCCCTGAAGGTTTCATCAGCTATGCTGGTTATGCCTTTGGGAAGGTTGATGGAAGTCAGGCTTTCGCAATATTCAAAAGCCTGTTGGCCGATGGAGGTCACTTTGCTTGGTATGTAGATAGATTCCAATCTCAAACAGCCATCGAATGTGCCATCGGCGATGCTGGTTATACCTTCCGGGAGGATGAAAGAAGACAGGCTTTGACAGTTCTTGAACGCTTCTTCGTTAATGCTGGTTACTGTGCTCGGAATGGTGAAGTTGGTGAGGTTGTAACAGTTCTCGAAAGCTAACTTCCCGATACTGGTCACCCCATTTTCCATCGTTACAGACTTTAGATTATTGCATAGGCTAAATGCTTTATCGACGATGTTGGTTATGGTAAAGGGAATGCTGACGGAGTTCAATCCGCTGGAGGCCGTAAAGGCAGATGATATGATCTCGGACACCACATAGGTTTGCCCATTATAAGGAACAGTAGGAGGTATGACTATATCACCAGAATAGGTTTTTGGACTACGTTTTACTATAGCCTTTTGTCCCTCAAACTTGTAATAGATGCCGTCAATGCAGTCATCATAGTCGTAAGTGCCTCCTTGGGCCGTAGCAGTCACAGCTAATGGAAGGAGCAGCAAAAGGAACAGGAGCTTCTTATTCATAATCTTGCTGTTAAAGTTGTTCTTTCTTGGTATTTTCTGAGGCGTTTATTCTACTTCGTTGCAATAGACGACGCCTATCTTGTTATAGAGCTTCTTCAACTGCGGCAGACGCTTCTTCCACCCCTCGAAGTCCTTCTGCTCGGGCTTGCACCACTGCACTTCGCACATGCTGGCCAAGCGCGGCAACAACTGATAGAGCGCGTGCTCGGGAT
>JAEEPT010000046.1 GCA_016284895.1 Prevotella sp.
TCACTCGATTTCGGTGATGAGGACGACATGGGTATTGCCACCGATGCAGCTATGCGCAACCGTGGCTACATGCGCGGCCTGTATAGCTACAAGGATCACCCGGGCGACGGTAAGGGCGCAACGGTTGACGACCCACTCTGTCAGACGACGGAGAACCAGCGTAGTGACAAGCGTAACGCTTCGTTCCGCAAGATCATGAGCCGCAGTCTGGAAGTGAAACAGAGCGGTGAGAAGTGGTTCCGCATCAAGAATGTGATTCCCGATGAGACCGATCTGAAGTGGCAGCTCGACTACATTGAGTTCGTTCCCTTAGACGTGGTGGGTAATACTCAATATTCAGAAGACTGGTTCTAATTGAAGATTGAAGATTGAAGATTGAAGATTGAAAATTGAATATTGAAAATTCAAAATTGAAAATTGATATGAAACGAAATAAATTAATTGGATACATGATGATGGCGGCAGGCTTGCTGGCCGCCTCGTCGTGCACCGACTACGCCGACTATAACGAGGCACCGGTCGACGACATGGCCCAGGCCAACAAGACGCTTTGGGAGAACATCAGCCAGAATCCGAATCTGACGGATTTCAAGGCGCTGGTGGAGCGTACCGGATTCAACAATCAGCTCTCACAGTCGCGTGCCTATACCATCTGGGCCCCGAAGAATGGTACGTTCAATGTGGCTGACTATACCTCTATGAGCGACTCCCTGCTCTTGGCACAGTTTGTGAAGAACCACATTGCAGAGTTCACTTATCGTGCATCGGGCAATGTGGACAATACTCGTGTTCACACGCTGAACAACAAGTCATACGTCTTTAACGGCAATGGCAACTACACCTTCGGCAGTACGGAGATGGATCCCACGGCCAGTAATATTCCGGGTACCAACGGTATTCTGCACGTCATCAACAAGCCAGTGGCTTTCTATCCTAATCTCTATGAGTATCTGGGACTGGCTAACGGGCAGGAGCTCGACTCTCTCATCAATTATTTCAAGCAGTATGAGAGAACCTACCTTGACCTTGAAAACAGTGAGAAAGGCCCGATGGTCAATGGCGTACAGACTTACGTGGACTCGATGATGGTGACCACCAACTCGCTGATTCGCAACCTTAGAGCTGAAATAGACAATGAGGATAGCACCTATACCTTCGTCATGCCAAACAATGAGGCTTACAAGAAAATGTATGACAAGGTGAAGGAAAGCTATGCATTCTATAGTGGAGTGGTGGTGCAGGATGTTGAGAAACTGACTTCTGCAGGTCCAGCAACTGATGCTGGCGACAAGACCCGTAATAACACTAAAAAGACGGCTCCCACCATCAATGTCAATTACTATAAGGACTCACTGGCACGCAGGGCTATTGTACGCAACTTGATCTTCAGTCATTCAAACGCTTACAATCAGTTCATCGCAACGCGTGAACCACAAGCAGGCGACTCGCTCTTCAGCACTACAGGTTCGCTCCTGTCGAACCCTGCCGAACTGATACAGAACCACATGGTAGGCAGCCCGATAGAGATGAGTAACGGTTATGGCCGCATTGTAGATAGCCTTGCTTTCCTGCCCTGGGAAACCTACTGTCCTGAGCGTATCTATACACCGATGGGCGATTTAGGTAATAGTTTTACTTCCAAGACAACCACTGTCCCAGTGCGCAATCCTATACTGGCTGAAGAACTGAACGGCCCTGGCAGCACAGAGTTCCGTTACAGACTGATTTCTCCAAGCGGTGAGCGTACTAAGCCCGATGTGTTCTTGAAGTTGCCTAACCTGCAGTCAACGAAATATAACGTTTATTGCGTGATACTGCCTTCAAGCTGTGGTGCGGAATATGTCACTTCAACGGCATGGGAGGGTGACACCCTGATAACGAGCACTGCAAGTTTCGTGGCTCCTGACTCGCTCTTCAATGGTACGCTGAAGAACAGGCTGCCCAATGCAGTGGCACAACACAATAACTTTTATATGTATGTGCAGTCTGTGGCTGGTGCCACACTTTCTTGCAACGTAGGCTATCAGGCCTCTGCCGGAGCTGAGGTTACTAACCTTGACTATACACTTTATAATGTGGGAGGTGGAAGGTATGCACTTCACTTCAAATTGGAGGATCAGAGCATTGCCACAGCCATCCAGAAGCAAGGCCTGACCATCTCAGGTGAGAACTTCCACCTTCGTGGCATTCAGTATGACAATGCACGTACCACCCCTTTGAACTTCGACCTCAGCTATTGCACTACAAAAGGCGCACTGGCCAACTATCACTTCAGTGCGAAGTACATGAGCACGCAAGCAAAGGGCGACGAGAATCCCAAGACACTTGACTTGAACAATACAGCGTTCAAGGCAGACCCGAACAAGATTGATACCTTGTATCTGGGACAGGTGGAGATTCCTGTCAACTATAACGGTCTGGGCGAAGACTACTATCCCAGTCTTTACATTTCCTGTCCGGTAGCAGTGTTCACCGCAGCTCAGATGGCACAGTACTCTCGTGAGTTCCGCATTTATGCCATCATCATGCGACCTGTAGAGAAGGACCAATATGAAGCAAACAATCAATGAAAATGAAGAGCACCATATTTTTCCCTTGGCAGAACATGAGTCGGAGACTTCTGTTCTGCACCATGGCATTCAGCCTCTGCGCATCGCCTGTTCTGGCTCAGAATGACGACGATGAAGAAGAAACTGAGACGACCATCAAGAAGCCTGTCCGCAAAACGACTCAGGTCAATTATCCTACAGTGACCATCAGTGGTGTCGTGACCGAGCAGGGTACAGGCAAGCCGCTCTCAGGCATTCAGTTGCAGGCACTGGGATATGCCCGTTATACGGCTATGTCTGGAGAAGACGGAACGTTTAGCATCAAACTGCCCGATTTCGCAACGTCTCTCTATGTTCATGCTCCTGAGTACATGCCTCAGCAGGTGGCGATCATCGCAGGCGACTCTACGCAGCATGTGGCTATCAGTATGATGAAAGACAAGTTCTTGCCCATGTATGGAACTGGGACCAACTATACCGCTAAGAGTACGGCTCTCATCTCTAACAGAGGATTGACTGTTGACAATGAGGTGACCGAGCGCCTGGCAGGCGACATGCGTACCGTGATGCGCTCAGGTGCACTTGACGGCGGTGCGGTGATGTTCATCCGTGGTCTGAACAGCATCACAGCCGATGCTCAGCCGCTGGTTGTGCTCGATGGCATTGAGCTCGACATGCAGCGCGACCGCTACTCACTGCACGATGGACAGTACAATAATATTCTGGCCAACATTTCGACCGACGACGTAGAGAGGGTGACCGTGCTGAAGAATGCCACTGCCCTCTACGGTTCACGTGGTGCCAACGGCGTGGTGCTCATCGATACGAAGCGCGGCCACTCAATGGCCACCCGCATCGATGCCAATGTGTCGGCAGGTGTGACGTTCTTGCCTTCGCTGCCCACAATGATGGGGGCCAGCCAGTATCGTGCATACGCCAGTGAGTTGCTGGGAACCATCAATGGAATCGGATCAAAATCGATTGACTTCCGTTTCCTCAATAGCGACCCGAACCGTCTGTGGAACAAGATCCATACCTACGACAACGATATCGATTGGACCAAAGAGGTCTATAAGACAGCCGTCACTCAGAACTACGGTATCAATGTGCAGGGTGGCGATGATATTGGTATGTACAACCTTTCTGTTGGCTACACCAATGCGAAGTATGCTGCCCGTAAGAACTCGTTCGAGCGTATGAACGTGCGCTTCAACACCGACATCAACATTCTGTGGAACCTGAAGACGAAGTTCGACATCTCTATTTCACGTGTCAATAATAATGTGCTCGACAACAGTCTGCCTGAAGATTTTACGCAAGGCACCATCGTGTCGCCTACGGTATTGGGCCTGATCAAGGCACCTATCGTGTCGCCCTATCAGCGCGATAACTTTGGCAATATGTCGGGACTCTATTCTGATTTCGACGACATCTACAAGCAGCTCGACGATGTGTACGGCTATAACAGTTCGCTGGCTAACCCCACTGCCATTCTCGACTATGCTGAAGGTAACAATAAGAACCGTGCGGAGAACACCTTCTTTAATGTACGTGTGGAACCCGTCCTCAACTTGGGCAAGGGCTTCAGTCTGACCGGTATGTTCAGCTATACGCTGAATCGTAACGCACAGCGCTACTTCCGTCCTTACACCAGCGTGCCTTCGTTCAATATTGCAGGTCTGGGACGTGTTTACTCTAAGGCACAGTCAATGTTTGCCAAGGAGAACAACTTCGTGGGCAAGCTCCAGATGGACTGGGCGCGTCAGTATGGCAAACACTCAGTGGCCGTATTCGTGGGTGGACGCTTCAACTCGTTCTCATACGATAACAACGACGTGTCTGTGCAGGCCACCGGTAAGGAAAGCGACAAGAACCCCAGCCTGAGCTGGACAGGTCCTAAGACGGTTTGGGGCGTGAACGACGCATGGAATCAGATACAGTGGTATGCCAATGGTGACTACAACTACATGAACCGCTATTTTGCCACCATTTCACTCTTGGCAGAGTCGAACAGCCGATTTGGTAAGGATGCCTCCGGACTGAAGGTGTTCGGCGTGAAGTGGGCCTTCTTCCCCAGCGTGCAGTTGGGATGGGTGCTGACCAATGAGAGCTGGTTCCCGAAAAGCGATGGCATCAACTATCTGCGTCTGAATGCCGGCTTCGATATCAGTGGCAACGACGGTATCAGCAACTATGCCGCACGTACCAGCTACACCACCGTTCGCTTCAACTATGATGCCATTGGTACGCAGTTGACCAATATCGGTAACGACAAGATTCAGTGGGAAAGTACGAAGAAGATGAACTTTGGTTTGGAGTCCTTCTTCGTGAACAACCGCATTGGCGTGAAGTTTGACTACTTCAAGCACTGGACCGACAATCTGCTTACGCTGAAGGCCTTTACCACTCCTATTGCCGGTATCAACCGCTATTGGAGCAATGGCGGCAAGCTGACCAATGAGGGATTTGAGGCTACTGTCACCTTCAAGCCCGTGGTGAGCAAGGACTGGAATGTGGAAGTGGGCGCATCGGTGGGCCACTATAAGAATAAGGTGACCGAGCTGCCCGATGGCAACTACACCTCTTCGGCCTACGGAAATGACAACATACTGACTTCAGTGGGTAACCCCGTGGCACTCTTCTATGGCTATAAGACCGATGGCGTGTTTGCAACTGATGCCGAGGCTAAGGCTGCAGGCAATGGCACCTATCTCTATATGGAAGACGATGCCAAGATTGTGCATAACTTCGTAGCTGGCGACGTACACTTCATCGACATGAACGGTGATGGCAAGATTGACGATAAGGACAAGACCGTCATTGGCGATCCCAACCCCGACATCTATGGTAATATCTTCGCATCGGTGAACTGGAAGAACCTGCGTCTCGACATCGGCTTCAATTACTCTCTGGGCAACGATGTGTACAACTATCAGCGCTCGGTGCTGAACTCAGGCAGCAACTTCTACAACCAGCAGGTGGCTGAAGTGGGACGTTGGCGCTATGAGGGTCAGCAGACCGCTATTCCCCGTGCTACATACGGTGATCCGATGGGCAACAATCGATTCAGCGATCGCTGGATTGAGGATGGCAGCTATCTGCGCCTGAAGACTGTGAAACTGACCTACCGTCTGCCAATCCCCGGCTCTTGGACTTGGCTGCAAGGCCTCTCTGTATGGGCAGAGGGACAGAACCTCTTCACACTGACCAAGTATCTGGGCAGCGATCCTGAGTTTGCAGCTGCTAACAGTGTGCTCTATCAAGGCATCGACAATGGTTCGCTGGCACCCAGCCGTTCGGTCACACTGGGACTGAAGATCAACTTGTAATATCCACCCACAATATCACTCCCACTCCTCAAACCCACCCCCAACCCCTCCCCAGGGGAATAACCCACCCCCAACCCCTCCCCAGGGGAGGGGAGATGGGAAAGAAGGAGGAGAGAAGGGTAGAAAAAATAGAATATATAACAAAGAATAAAGATTACAACTATGAATATCAAATTCTTGAAGCAAACAACAAAAGCACGGCTTCTAAAGATGTTCGCTATCTTAGCCCCCCTCTCCTTGGGGGGGACTGGGATGCTCTCATCCTGCTCAGACATGATGGATACAGAGAGTACGCGTCAGAACTTCGAACCGGAGATAGGTGAGAAGACCGACTCACTTACCTATGCCTTTGGCATCATGCAGGCCATGCAACAACTGGCCGACCAGTATGTGTTCCAGGGCGAGATGCGAGGCGACCTGATTGCTACTACTCAGTACACTGATAGTATGCTGACCCAGTTGGCCACTTTCTCAGCTACAACGGCCAACCGCTATGACTCCGCCTACGTGTATTACCGTGTCATCAACAACTGTAACTACTACATTACCCACCGCAACCCGAACCTTTATACCGGTGCAGAGAATGTGTCTATCGTAGAGTATGCCGCAGTCAAGGCTTTCCGAGCCTGGGCTTACCTGCAATTGGCTCGTAACTACAAGCGCGTTCCTTTCTTTACGGAACCGCTGACAACCATATCGCAGATTGATAATAACGCGTTCCCCGAACTGGACATGAATGGCATCGTTGCACAGCTGGCTCCCGATTTGGAGCAATACACTGGCTATGCCGTACCTACAGCAGGCGTTGGAAGCCATAGCATCGGTCGCACCAACTGGGATTTTGCAAAGACCTTCCAACCCAGTCTGTGCTATATCCCCGTCGATGTGATTCTGGGTGATATGTACATTGAGACCGGTCAGTATGAAAAAGCTGCAAAGCATTTCGTCACGTACCTGAAGAATGTATCAACAGATCCCAGCACTGGCTTCATTGCAAGCCTTTCACCGAAGATCAGTGCTATGGAAGAGGTCAGCAGTCCTATGCTTATCTTGTACAGCCCTACAAAATGGGAAGATATCTTCGCTGGCAATGCCACCTCCGATATCATCAGCTATATTCCTATGGCTACGAGTGCCCGCTATGGTGCTACGACGAATGTACCCCTCGCCTTCGGTGCCGACTTCTATGCCACTCCTGCTGAACAGACTGGTTATGTACGCTCAAGGTGCGTGAATCAGACCGGCCAACTGGGATGGAGAAGCAGATCATTGCCACTTGTTACCAATGTGCAAATCGTTCCATCAGATGAACTCAAGGCGCTGTCGGACTCTACCACCTATTATTTCTACGACAACACCAGCGGTCTGAACAATTACAAAGTCATTGGTACAGCGGCTCTTGGCGATATGCGTCTGGCAGGTGTGAATGCCTTCTATGAGGATGGCGGCAACACCCTACAGTGGATTACCAAATACGACTATGCCAACATCGTGCTTTATCGTAACAGTACCGTACTGTTGCGTCTGGCTGAGGCTTTCAACCGCCTGGGCATGTATGATGCAGCCTTCGCTATCCTGAAGGATGGTATCAGTGCTGCATTGGTGCGTCCGGCATCGGCTCCTAACAGTCCGTCATATATGTCTGAGGAAACAAAGACAAAGCTGCAGACTACTTATCCCATCCTGGCTAACGTGGCTGACGATGGTGATGAGTCGAGCTACAAGCGTTTCCCAATTGCTAAGGCATGTGGCATCCACTGTCATGGTGCAGGCAAGGCTGTCAGTGATATGGCTGACGTGAACTATGATAAGGATGTGTCGCCCTATACGCTTGGAAGCGTTGTAGGCAAGAAACTCGCTCAGATTCCTACACAGTTTGCTGTCACGGTGGGTACCACCAAGCAGGACACTATCAATGCTATAGAGGATTTGATTTGTGATGAGTATGCTCTGGAGCTGGCCTTTGAGGGCAGCCGCTACTACGACTTGCTGCGCCTTGCTCGCCATAAGAATGGTCACGGTGGCTCTGAGTTCGACGGTTCGCCTGCTGCCTACGGTGCCAACTTCGGTGGCCGTTGGTTGGCTAAGAAACTGGAGAACCGTCACGCAGTGGTTGACCTCTCGAATGAGGCTAACTGGTATCTGCCTTTCAAGTAAGCTGAAGACCATCTTCTAAATCATCAAACTCCTCCTGATTTCAGGGGGAGTTTTTTTATGGCTATGTCACATCGTGGCCTCCTCTGAATCATCTCACAGTCAAGGCGATGTCACTTTATGGTTTAGGCTATATCATGTTGCGATTTAGTTTATATCGTATGACGATTTAGTTTATATCATATTGCGATTTAGTTTATATCATATTACGATTTAGGTTATATCGTGTCGTGATTTAGGCTATATCGTGCTATGGTTGAGCCTAAATCGTTTTGTTGCAAAAGCTATCTCAAGTGATGGCAAAGACTATGTCTCTTCGTAATGTCTATAGACTGTATAGAAAAAAGTTTGAAAAAAATCTGTTTCATCTGTTTCTCTTTGCAACCGATTGATAGTCAAGTGGTTTTGCGTGAAGCAGATGGAAGCAGATGAATCTAATGGTTGGAGAACCTGTTAAGAAGATATGGCTTATCAATGGATGAATATGCAAAAAAGTAGAGGCTAACTATTGCTATTTCGCAGTTTAATAGTAACTTTGCCGAATCAATCGGAGCAAGAACTAAGAAAACGAAGAAACGAACAGCATGATTCATCTACGCGATGTGAACAAGACATACTACGGAGCGCAGCCGCTACATGTGCTGAAGGGCATCAACCTCGACATAGAGAAAGGTGAGTTCGTCAGCATTATGGGAGCCAGCGGTTCGGGCAAATCCACCCTGCTGAACATCCTCGGCATCCTTGACAACTACGACTCAGGAGAATATCGCCTGGCCGATGTGCTCATCAAGAACCTGAGCGAGAGCAGGGCAGCCGAGTATCGCAACCACATGATTGGCTTCATCTTCCAGTCGTTCAATCTCATCTCGTTCAAGACAGCGGTGGAGAATGTGGAACTGCCGCTGTTCTATCAAGGTGTTTCGCGCAAGAAACGACACACAATGGCGCTGGATTATCTGGAGCGCTTGGGGTTGCTCGACTGGGCAGAACACTATCCTAACGAACTTTCCGGCGGACAGCGCCAGCGCGTGGCCATCGCCAGGGCGCTCATCACGAAGCCACAAATCATTCTGGCCGACGAGCCTACTGGAGCGCTCGACTCGAAGACGAGTGTGGAGGTGATGCAACTGCTGAAAGACCTGAATGAGCGCGAGGGTATGACGCAGGTCATCGTGACCCACGACCCTACGGTGGCTGAGAAGACGAACAGGATTATTAGGATAAAGGATGGAATTATTGTCTGAGATCTGGCAGACGGCTCGTCGCAACAAACTGCGCACCTCGCTCACAGGCTTTGCCGTGGCATGGGGCATCTTCATGCTGCTGGTGCTGCTCGGTGCCGGTAACGGACTGCTCAATGCGCAGGTAAAACAAAACACACGCTTCCTGTCGAACTCGATGAAGGTTTTTGGCGGTTTCACTGAGAAAGCCTATCATGGACTGTCGGAGGGACGATCCATCACGCTGGACAGCAAAGACCTGAGAGCCACGCAGACGGAGTTCACTGACCATATCGACGAGGTGGGTGCTGAGGTGCAGGCTCCGCAGTCGGTTGTGGTTAGCTTTGGCAAGGAGTACGTGAACTCGCGACTGTGCGGTGTCTTTCCCAACCATTTCACTATTGACAAGAAGGAAATGCTCTGTGGGCGCTTCATCAATCAGATAGACATTCAGCAGGAACGCAAGGTGGTGACCTTGAGCCGTTCGCAGGCCAAGGAACTGAACCGAGACTATGCCTCACTGGTGGGACACCATGTGAAGGTCGATAACTTCATGTTCCTCGTAGTGGGTATCTATAAGGACGATGAGAGCCGCGAGAACAACGAGGCATATACCTCGTTCACTACGCTGCAGGTCATGTATGGGCGAGGCAATGAACTCTCCACCATCGAATATTCCTTCCACGGACTGCCCACTCAGGCAGATAATGAAAAGTTCGAGCGACGCTATCAGCAGCGCCTGAATGCCAATCACCAGGCGGCTCCCGACGATGAATCGGCCATTTGGATATGGAATCGTTTCACGCAGGCCATGCAGATGGAGAAGGGCATGTCGATCCTGCGCACCGCCCTTTGGGTGATAGGACTGCTCACGCTGCTGAGCGGTGTGGTAGGTGTGTCGAACATCATGCTCATCACTGTGAAGGAGCGCACCCATGAGTTCGGCATCCGCAAAGCCATCGGAGCCAAGCCCTGGAGCATCCTGCGGCTCATCATCACCGAGAGCATCATCATCACCACCTTCTTCGGCTACGTGGGCATGTTGCTCGGCATTGCCGCCAATGAGTATATGGATGCCACCATCGGTCACATGCAGGTAGATGCCGGACTGTTCAAGGCAACCATGTTCGTGAATCCCACCGTGGGGCTCGATGTGTGTATAGAGGCCACCCTTGTCATGATCATAGCCGGTACTCTGGCCGGGCTCATCCCGGCATGGAAGGCAGCCCGCATCCGTCCCATCGAAGCCCTAAGAGCAGAATAGTCCGATAATTATTCAGTCCCCAAAAACTCCCACCCATGCGCCCAGACCTTGATACCTATCGCGAGATTCTCGACACCCTAACGCGCAACAAGAGCCGTTCGCTCCTGACAGGCTTCGGTGTGTTCTGGGGCGTGTTCATGCTCGTCTTCCTCATGGGTGGCGGTAAAGGACTAAGGGAGCTGCTCGACAGCAATTTCGCGGGTTTTGCCACCAATTCATCGATGATATGGGCGCAGCGCACGACCAAAGCCTATAAGGGATTTCAGAAAGGACGCTATTGGGGCATGGTCTATCAGGACGTGGAGCGACTGCGGCAACAGGTGCCGGAACTGGACAGGGTGGCTCCCATGATTCAGCGGTCGGGAAGCGTGGCTACCTTTGGTGACCGAAAGACCACTGCCGCTCCTGTGGGTACAACACCCGACTATCAGCACATCGTGGAACCGCAAATGTTCTATGGGCGCTATCTGAACGAGATGGACATGGCACAGCGGAGAAAAGTGTGCGTCATCGGAAAGAAGATCTATAAACAGCTGTTCCCTGGCGGGGGCGACCCGTGCGGAAAGAGTATCTGCATCGATGGAATCTACTATCGCGTGGTGGGCGTCGATTATAACATGTCTGAAGGCATGAGCTTTGGTGTGGAGAAAGGAACGGGCGTGACCATCCCCATCACCATGATGCAGCAAGCCTATAATCGAGGCAATTCGGTCGATTTGATTGCAGTCACTGGCCGTTCAGGAGTAGTAATGAGTACGCTCGCCCCCAAGCTGCGCAGTGTCATTGGGCGTGCTCATACCGTGAATCCCGACGATGAAAAGGGTATTATGGTGTTCAATACTGAAGTGCTGTTCCAGATGCTCGACTCGCTGTTTCGTGGTGTGAACTTCCTCATCTGGCTCGTGGGGCTCGGCACACTCTTGGCCGGTGCCATCGGTGTGAGCAACATCATGATGGTGACAGTGCGTGAGCGAACCACGGAGATAGGCATCCGCCGTGCCATCGGAGCCACACCGCGTATGATTCTCACGCAAATCATCTCAGAGAGCATCGTGCTCACACTTGTGGCTGGCATGAGTGGCATCCTCTTTGCCGTAGCCATCCTGCAGATGCTGGAACTGGCCAATACCGAGGACGGTATCCTTACCGCCCACTTCCAGGTGGATTTCTGGACCGCTATCTTCTGTGCAGCCATCATCAGCGTGATGGGTATGCTTGCCGGACTGGCACCTGCCTCACGCGCCATGAGCATCAAGCCCGTTGATGCCATGAGGGACGAATAAGAGTTTATCCCACGAAACCCATAAGCCCCATAGGCCTCATAAGCCTCATTAGCCTCATAAGCCTCATTAGCCCTATAAGCCCTATAAGCCCAATAAAAAAGAAAACAATATGAAGAAGTACACTAAACTAATCGTTGCCGCAATCATTGCACTCGTGTTTATCGGCACGTTCGTATTCCTTTGGCAAAAGAGTCAGCCGAAGGAGGTCATCTACTCGGAGCTATTGACTGAGAAGAGGGACATTGAGAAAACGACCATCATCACTGGCACCATTGAGCCTCGTAATGAGGTGAACATCAAGCCGCAGATATCGGGCATCATTGCCGAACTGATGAAAGAGCCAGGACAGACGGTACAGCAAGGCGAGGTGATTGCCCGTGTGAAGGTGATACCCGATATGAGTCAACTGTCGAGTGCCGAGAGCCGTGTGCGCCTGGCGGGAATTAACCTGCAACAGGCGGAGACCGACTTTCAGCGTATGGAGAAACTGCACGCGAAGAAGCTGGTGAGCGAGGAGCAGTTCGAAAAGTCGCGCCAGCAAATGAAACAGGCGGTAGAGGAGAAAGCTGCTGCCGACGATGCCTTGCAGGTGGTGCGCGACGGTGTGAGCAAGTCGAATGCTTCGGCTTCGTCAACACTCATCCGCTCTACCATCAGTGGCGTGATTCTCGATGTGCCAGTAAAGGTGGGTAATTCAGTCATCAACTCGAACACGTTCAACGACGGTACGACAATCGCGGTCGTGGCGAACATGCAGGATCTGATTTTCCGCGGAAATATAGACGAGACAGAAGTGGGACAGCTGGTGATTGGCGTGCCGATGAAGATTACTATTGGTGCCTTGCAGGATCTGAGCTTCGAGGCGGCCCTGGAGTATGTGTCGCCCAAGGCTACGCAGAACAATGGTGCCAATCAGTTTGAGATCAAGGCTGCCGTGAAGGTGAGCGATCATCGCAACATCCGTTCGGGCTACAGTGCCAATGCTGAGATTGTGCTGCAGTCGGCACAGCAGGTGGTCAGTGTGCCAGAGAGCGCTATCGAGTTCAGTGGTGACAGCACCTTCGTCTATGTGGTCAGTGGTGCTGACAAGGAGAAGACCTATGAGCGCCGTCATGTACTGACAGGACTGAGCGATGGTGTGAACATTGAGATTAAACAGGGCCTGAAGGAAGGCGACCGTGTACGTGGCACACAGATCATCAGCGATGAAGCCGAGAACTAATGTGTAGTTTTCGGCATTCCGTTATTCACGGGAATCGTTATTATCTTATCACGACAAAACGATGTCCTGCTATAGCAATATTTAAAAATCGAGCCCCAAAAGTAGTAACGCTTTTGGGGCTCGATGATGAATATCAGGTATTGACGCTTACTTCACCATCACCTTTTTCGTGGTTCCATCGCTCTTGCGCACAATGTTCAGACCACGATGCAGGGCGTTGAGACGCACGCCATTGATGTTGTAGATAACAGTGCTGACAGCGGGTGCTGGAGCAATCTCCTCAATACCATTCATGAACTCCTGAGTCTTCTCACCTGCATTGACAATGTAGATGTCGTAGATACCAATCTTCGAGTTGAAATTGGTGAGATAGAGGCGGACATAGACCTCATCGGTTCCTTCGTAGCTGCGAACCACCTTTGTGGTGAGGCGCTGCTTGTTCTGAATCAGTATGGTGTCGCCCAGTACTTCCCATGCGCTCTCCCATGCGTTACCATCGACAGAGGTCTGGATGACGAACTGGTGCTTAGCTTCGTTTTCAGGCTTCACGATGCTACCTACGTATGCAATCACGTCGAACGGACCCTTGAACTTCTCGGTAGAAACGATGTAAGCGTTGTAGGGGAATGTTGCGTCAGTAGGCTCGGTGTTCTTGTCGGCCAGGTTGATAAGACCCTTTGTTGCAGGGAAGTCGGGATCGTTGTCCTCGATAGTGGCGAAGTTGTAGCCGCTGTTGTCACCATACTTGGTGCCAGACTCTAAGTTCTCCCAGTCAACAATCTGACCGCGTGAGCGGATGGCCCATCCTGTTTGGAAGTCAACTTCCTCTTCGGTGTTCAGTTCGGTGTAGATCTTCTGACCAGGAATCTCGTCGCCTGTTTCGGGATCAACGGTTGGCTCTCCCTCTGTAAATACATCGGGATTGTAGTAGGGGTGTCCGTTTTCACCGCTCTTGTTCTTACCCCAGCTGAAGTAGTAGGCAGTTGAAGTGCTACCGTTGTTGTAGTCAGTGGAATTAGCATCCATGTGCTTCAAGATATCGAGGCGAACATTCACGTTCTGTACGTCCACATAGGCTGAGTCCAGCTCAGAGTTTACATAGCCTTCGGCAACAGCAAAGGCATAGATGGTCTTTGGCTTTGTCACGATGATGGGGTCAGCCGTTACAGGACTTGACTTTGTGATGTCTGCAGAACCTGTGTAGTTGTAGTAGATAGTAACACCCTCCTGTGGATGTGAAATTGTAACCTTTGACTGCCCGTCTTCTTTCGCAATGTCAATCTTAGGCGTTGCCAGCTGATGCTTCAGTTCAACGGCCGCCTCGGCCACTTCGCTCAACAGATAGCCGTCGCCTTTTGCCACAGCCTTCACGGTGACACCTTCGGTGCTCACATTGAAGGGCTCAGTGTAGATCTGGCTCTGCTCAGTGGGCTCGCTACCGTCGAGCGTATAGAAAATCTGAGCCATTGGTGCAGTAGAGGTGATGGACACGTTGGTGTTGAGATTCTTGTAGTCGAGCTTGATTGTGGGCTTTGCAGCAGCAGAGACCTTGGCCTTCGAGTTCACCAACACGCTGACGGCATTGTTCAGCAGCTGAGGAGTAGCAGCATCGGCCAGTGTCTCCTGTGTGTAAGGAACAAACAGATAGCCGTTGTGCGACATGTTGTGAGCGTGGATGGCAACATCCTCGCTATCCATGACAGTAGCCAGGACCTCGTCTTCAGCAAAGTAGTTTTCAAGCGTCACGCCTTTGAAACTGTTCATATTGGTAATCTGAATCGCAGAGATTTCGTCGCTTTCATAAACAGGCAGGCCGCGGAACAGGGCGTGGTTAACGTTTACCAACTGTGCGAACTGCTGTTCGCCATTGCCAATGGCTCCATAGCCCCAAGTGGCATAGATGGCGGGGTTCAGGTTCAGTGTGGGCACGAACGGCTGGATAGCCTTCAACGAAGCGATGGCATCGGCATTGGTTACGGTTGAGCTGATGACGATGGCATCGTAAGTGGTCAGAGTCTCCATGGTGTATGCGCCTGTTGCCTCAATGGGCTCAATGGTGAAGCGCTCTTCAGTGCTCAGCTGTGTGTAGGCAAGGTCTTCGGTCAGTGTGCCGTTATACAGGAAGGCAACCTTTGACTTCTGTGTGTTGTCGCCCACTTCAATGCTGTAGAGGTGGCAACCGTTGGTGTTATAGACGATAATATCTACTGTCTCTTCCTGAGTCTCATAGCCAGTAGGCAGGGTCCAACCCTCTTCCCAGGTATAGGTCTCAAGCGTCTTCGGGGTGAACGACTCACCAATCTGATTGTCATCGTTAGTGCAGTCGCCTACGAAGAGAGAAACGCCACGTGAATCAGAGGGCTTGTGAGACTCAGCTGTGATGGTGATTTTCTGTCCGATGCGTACACGGGGAATCTTGAAGCACCAGATGCGGGCGCTGGCCGATTTGGCATTACCGCCACCGAGCCACAGATACTGTGGGCCACCATACTCACCGAGAGAGGTAGAAGGATAGTTCACAGCAATAGCCAGTGAGCGACGACTGGTGTAAGAGGTGTTGAATACCAGTCCTTCGGTCTCGGCAATCACGGCGTCACCGACAGTCAGGTTACCCTCGTCGTCGATGTTGCTTCCATACGACCAGTAACAGTTGCCAACCTGTGGATTATCGCCGTTGGCTTTTTCTGTGTCCGACCATGTTCCACCAGTCACACCGCCAGTTGCGGCAGCGTTCTGCAGATTCTCAATGGTGGTGGAGCTCCAATTGGTGAAGTCCCACTTGCGATAGCCCTGAGCGTTGACCGTTATGGCCAGCACGAGCAATGCAGCTAAAGTAAAGATTTTCTTCATAAGATTAAAGTTTTAAAAAATTAGTTTTGGTTATAGAAATAGATGTTTTATTGTATGTAAATCGCTTTGATATATAACATTATGGATGCAAAGTTAAAAAAAAAAGGCGAACCTCCAAAAGGAAGCTCGCCTTTTTCTTATTGAAAGTATATCGTAAACGTTTTCGTTTACTTCATCATGACCTTGCGAACCTGTCCGTCCTGACCAATAACGATGTTCAGGCCGCGCTGCAGGCTGTTGAGGCGTAAACCGTTCAGGCGGTAGATGCCTGTGGGAGCCGCTGTAGAGGGCTGGGCTGAAATCTCATTGATGCCTGTCAACTCGTTTTCCAGATCTTGAAGCAGTTCCTTTGACTTGTCACCTTGGTTGGCGATATAAATGTCGAATACCTTGGGACCTGATGAAAGAGCTTCCTCAGTGATACGTACAAAGACCTCGTCTGTTCCGTTATAGCTCAATGTGCTCTTACCCCACATACGAGAGTAACCAGTCTTCTCAATCTCGCCGACTGTCTCCCAGTTTTCTCCGTCGGTCGAAACCTGAGCCAGCAGCGGGCCACCCTGCATGTTGGCCAGAACCACAATGTCGAGCGGAGCCTGATATTTATTAATGGTCTCAATTGAAGCATTGGCGGGCTGACCTTCGAAGAACTTGTAGAACTGGATGTCGTTCTTGGTGACAGGGAACAGCGGATCAACATCAGTCGAATACATCGGGTTGTAATTGCTATTGTCACCGAAGTTAGTGGTCTGAGCACCCGTGTTCTGCCAAATGAGGCAAGTGCCGCGCGACTTCAGCATCCACTCAGGATTCTCGCCTGCCTCGTTTACAATCTCATAGGGACGCAGGTTTTCGTCAGAATAGATGATGATTTCGTCGCCCGTTTCGGGATCAGTACCGAGAACGCCTTCGCCAGTGTACATCGTAGCAGCAGATGCACCCCATGAGAACATACCCTTACCGTTAGCTACTGCCAGTCCAGTTGGGTTGTTGTCGGCTGTCCACTGAGGAGCCGAGAAGTGAGCAGCCACGTCGATGACCACGCGTGGGCTCTTCACCAGCACGCGCTGAGTGGTAGCCTCAGAGAATACAGCCTCGGTCGTTTCGCCGATGGTAGAGAAGGCTGTCACGTCCTGCGGCATGGTGATGACCACGTTGACAGTATCGACATACTTTGTTGACTTGAGTGTATCAACAGCTCCAATGAAGTTGTACCAGATTGTCGTTTCGGGGGTGGTGCAAGCAAAGGTGAGCTTGGTGTTGCCCTCGTTCATATTATAGGAAATGGAGGGAGCTGCGGGCTGTTCCTTGATCTGTACGTCGAGCGATGCGACATTGCTCAGTGTGTAGCCCTCGGCAATGGCCACAGCCTTCAGTGTGCAGGCAGTAGTCAGCTCAAGAGGTTCGGTGTATTCTGTGCTCTCAACAGTGGGTTCGCTGCCGTCGATGGTGTAGAAGACGCGAGCCTTAGGCAGATTGGGAGCCTTGATGGTCACCTGCGTCATCAGGTTCTTATAGACACGGCTGATAGAAGGTGCAGCGGCGGCAGTAATTTCGGCCTTAGAGTTCTGCAGCATATTGATGGCATTGCTCAACAGCAAGTAGGCATCGGCAGTGTAGTTCTGCACAAACGGAACGTAGATGTAGCCGTTATGGGTGATGTTGTGGGTGTGGAT
>JAEEPT010000047.1 GCA_016284895.1 Prevotella sp.
CACCTTCCGACACGCTCAGCTTTCCCTCGCCCAGATTCAGCCTGCGGAACTCCAGCAGCTGGTTCACCAGCTTCAGCAGTCGGCTGGTGCCCCTGCGCAGACTTTGCAGCCACTGTTTACCTGCGGCTGAGGTGGGTTCGTTCTCCAGTTGGTCCACACTGTTCTCAATGATGCTCAGCGGTGTGCGGAACTCATGGCTCACCTGTGTGAAAAAGTTCAGCCTGAACTCCGTCACGTTTTTCTCGATGCGCAGGTTCTCGCGCAGTCGCAGGGTGTGCAGGAACTGTCTGAGGAACAGCCCCACGATGGCGGCTGCCGCCAGCAGGTAGAGCAGCCAGGCCCACCACGTGTTCCACCACGGCTGGTTGATGACGAAGCTCAGTGTTTGTTCTCGTACCTCTTGTTCGTTGTCTGTCAGCATCTTCACGTGGAAGGTGTACCGTCCCGGAGGCAGGTGGTCGTAGTGAGCCACGGTGCCAGCCGTGGTGTTGACCCACGGTTTCTCGCGCCCCTCCAGATAATAGGTGAATACGGCGAGGCTGCTCTGCGAGTAGTCCATGTCGGAGAAGCTGATACTCACCCTGTTCTCGTCGTGGGCCAGCGACAGCTTGCGGCTCAGGTCGAGCTGCTCCTTTCCGTTGATGCTGACAGCGGTGATGAGGGGGACTGTGTCATGCGGTTCAAAACTTCCTGTCTGCGGTGACAGGCGCAACAATCCGTAGTTGGTGCCAAAGAGCACATCGCCGTCGGGTGTCAGCACCGACGAGTTCTCTGAATAGACGTTACTCTGCACATCCTCACCGAAGAAGAACCAGCGCACGATGCCCGTCTCAGCATTCCATAGCGCCAGTCCGTTGTCGGTGCCTATCCACACGTTCTGCTGTCTGTCGGTCTCGATGGTGCTTACGTTGCGTCGCTGCAACCCCTGCCGGTCGGTGGGCTGGAAGTAGTCCATCGTGCCGTCGGCTGCCAGCTGGCACCTCACGGCACCACCATTGTTGGCTCCTGACCACACGCGGCCTTCACTGTCGGCTTTCAGGCATATTATTTCGGTCTGGCAGAAGTTGCCGCGCTGCTTGCTGAAGTTCATGAAGTCATCGTCGGTGACCTGCTTTTTCCGCGTATCGACGATGTACAGACCGTCGTCGGTGCCCACCCAGAGCCGCTCATCACGGTCCATGCAGAGTGTGTGCTGCCGTCGCTGGTTGCGGTTCTGCGTCAGGTACTGGGCGAACTCCATGGTCTCCGGCTGCAACATGAGCAGACGGTCGCCCAGCGTAGCCATCCAGATGCGCCCCTGCCGGTCCTCGACCATGCTGTAGATGTTGCTGGCAGGACACTGTTCCACCTTCTTGCCGTCCAGTAGCAGCCCGTCGCCTCGGGTGCCGATCCAGGTGTGTCCACGGCTGTCCTCGAAATACTCGTAGGCCGATGTGCGCACGGTTCCCTGCAGCAGCATGTGGTCTTGTTTCGGGTTGTAGCGGTAGAGCGAGCCATCGCGACAGCTCACGGTGATAGTGCCGTCGGCATGACGGTAGAGTTTTCGCACGAAGTTGGTGCGGTCTTTCCGCTGCTTGCTGTCCGGGAAAATGATGCGTGAGACGATGTTGGGGCGTGTGATCTTCGACAGACCTATGAAGTCGCACGACACCCAGAGCGAGTGGCTGCGGTCAGCCAGCAGCCCCAGTATATAGTCGGAGTGAATGAGCGGACGTTCGTCCTCGGCTGTGTGATGACGGGTATCACCTGTCAGCACGTCGTAGGCATAGAGTCCTTCGCCATAGACGGCTATGTAGTAGCTATGTTCGCGGAAACCTCTGACCAATCGGTAACGGGGCCTGATGCCCTGGTCTATGGACTTCTGCGACAGCAGAGGGAGCGCAACGGCCTCGCGACTGTGCCGGGCGAGCAGGTGCAACTGGTTGTCGGCAGCGGCCAGCCAGAGGGTGGCCGTGTCCTGATACACGGGGTAGGCCTGCTTCAAAGCCAGCGACGGCGGTGTGTGTTCGAACCGTTCCGTCTGCACATTGAACGTCAGGATGCCATCGGGTACCATCAGCAGCCAGAGGCCGTCCCACAGGGCATGGTACCACACGGTCCCTGTCTTGGGCTGTGGGCTGTTGATGCGGTGGAGCAGACGACCATGGGTGTCGAAGACCGCCACCGAATGATCCACAGCGAGCGCGAACACCTTTTCCCCCACAGAGGTCACGGCCTCATAGCCCTGCGCACTGTCTATTGTGGTCAGCCTGCCGTCAACCGTCAGCAGGGCCAGTCCGTCCAGCGTGGGAATCCACAACTGGTGCTGCGCGTCTTCCTGTACGGGCTGCACGCGGTCGTGAGGCAACTGCCCGTTGACTGTATTATAGTCGGTGGCCTTCAGCAAGCCCTCCTCTACGCGCAGCACGCGCATACCACGTCCCTCGTCGTAGAGCACAACATGATGAGGCGACACATAGAGCTGGCTGTAGTGGTCGTTAGCCGCCTCGGGGCGCTCGTAAGGCACGAAGGCATTGCTGCGCAGGTCGTAGCACGCGGTGCTGAAGTTCGAGGAGACCATCCACAGCAGCCCCCTCGCGGTGTCTTCCCTTAGCTCGTTGATATGACTGTCTATCAGCGTGCAACCATCATCGCCAGGAGCGAAGTTCACGAAGTGGTAGCCGTCGTAGCGGCTCAGTCCGTTCGACGTGCCAAACCACAGGTAGCCCTGCTGGTCCTGTAGCATGCAGCGCACGATGTTACTTGACAGTCCGTCGAACGTCGAAACGCGCGTACTACTGTATATATAATGTTCCTCGGCCATCATGCTGACGAGGCTGCTGGCGAGAAACAATAGCAGAATAGCGGAAATATGCAAGATTCTCCTCATGTGATAAGTCTGTAAGATTTATATGGTTCCAGCTGCAAAGATAGCGCTTTCGCCCCGAACAGCTACATTTATCTTTGCTTTTTCGCATTTTCGTGACATTTTTTATATGGTTACAGGCTTTTCATGTTGCATTTTTGTACATATCTCGCATAAAATGGAAAATAGTGTCATTCCCCGATAAGCATATTTCCCTACTTTTGCAGCATTTGAATGACTCCTATACGTTAAGAAACGTAACAAAAATAACTATTTAACAAACAACAAAACAATGAAAACAAAATTACTTTTTCTAAGCCTCGCCCTGATGACAATGGGAGAGGTAAGTGAGGTGAAGGCCGACACAACGATTGCCGACCTCACGGCAACGCAAGTAACAGCCTTCGACGGTGCGGTAAAAACATTGACCGAAGGCTACAGTGTTTGGATAAAAGAATCAGGACCTACAGCTACCAGTGGCAATAACTCTTGGAACTGGTCGACAGGTGGAACGTATGTCTTGTGGTCATACAGACTTACAGATAACTTAGTCATCTCGCAAACTATCAATGATGCCGCAGCAGGTACTTATCTTTTAAAAACTTATATGAATAAAAATCAAGGAACTGCTTCAGTTACTATCACCAGTGGTGAGACTACGCTGGCAACATACAATTATACTTCCACGGCTGGAACTTATTATGTACCTTTCTATAATAATGCTGTTAGAAACATCAAATTTACCTATACGTTTAGTGGTGGTGGTTCCATAAACTGGGGTAATGACTATCTGTATAGCATCAAGGAAGATGACGCCACCGCAAACTACACCACCATCCTCAGTGAAGCGACATCTACGCAGATTGAAGGTTTGATTGCCGGTATGTCGGAGGCAAAGAAGGCCCTGAAAGACATCTTGGAGAGTGCCAACACTGCCTACGCCGACTATGGCAGTGCAGTAGGAAGCAGTATCTTCCAATATCAGTCATCTTATTACGAGGCTCTCGGCACAGCCAAAACATCCGCTCAGAGTGTTTACGACAATGCCACTTCTACCGATGAGCAGTATTCTGCACAGACTACTGCGCTGACCACTGCATATAACAATTTCTTCACAAACAGGAACCTTCCTGATGCAGAGAAATATTACTACATCAAGAATACTGCCAGCGAGGGCATCTACTATCTGAACCTTTCAGACGATTATAGCAACGACGGAGTGGGCCGAAACCGCCTCTCTACGCTCCCCTACGCCGTACAGTTCGAAACGGCTACCGATGGTAAGTTCTACATCAAGTCGCCTGCCGGAAAATATATTTATGCAGCAACGACATGGGAAAACGGTATGTCAACTGAGAACAAGGCCGCATGGAATGTCGTAACCAATGGCGACGGTACGATTTCGTTCTACATCATGGTGGGCTATCTGTGGACTCCATGGGTGCTGAATACGGAGACATCAGTGGGAAAGACAAACAAAGAAGCCCAGCAAATAGCCGTCAACTGGACAGTTACAGAGGCTTCTAAGGAAAGTGTAACAGCAAATATCACGTCTGCACTCTGGAGCACTTTCGTTGCACCATTTGAAGTCACGCTTCCTGAAGGTGTTACTGCCTATACCTGCACGTATGATGCGCAGACAGGCAAACTGACAACTACACCTACTGGTTCGCAGACTATTACCGCTAACACTGCCGTACTGTTGAACAGCGCATCTACATGGTCGCAGACTTTCCAAGGCTATGCAGTAAGCCACTATACAGGCTGGTGCAACTCTGGCTCTCTCGTTGGTACATTAGAAGCTAAAGAACTTGACACCGACGGCACCGTCTATCTGCTGCAGAAGCAGGACGAAGTAGTGGGCTGGTATAAGTACACTGGAGACAATATAGTGCAAAGCACTGCCAACCGTGCATACCTCTATGTACCTTCAACGTCAGCTGGAATTCGCAAGTTCATTCCCCTTTTCGATGGTAGCGAGACTACCGCCATTACGACGGTAAGTACAGAAGGAGTCATGGCTAACGATTATTACAACCTGAGCGGTCAGCGCGTCAGCAAGCCCACGAAGGGATTGTACATCGTTGGTGGCAAGAAGATTATTGTGAGGTAAGGAACTGATTAGTAAAACCTTTTAAAAGAAAGTACACTATTATGAAAAAAATATATGAAAAGCCCGAAACGATTTTGGTAAAAGTGGCTACATCCCCTTTGATGGCTGCTTCGCCTGGAATTATAGACGAAAATGCCGATACTACAAATCAACAGGAAGGCGGTGGATACATGCTCGGTCGCGGAAGCTCTATCTGGGATGACGAAGAGTAAAAACAAACTACTGGTTATTATAGTTGCTTTGCGGCCTGCCGTCTTGGTGACGGTGGGCCGCTTTTATGTAGGAAAATAATGTTTTTCGTACTATTTTACTATACACGTATGCGATTTTATTTGTATCTTTGCCGTACAAATAGTGCTAAGAACCTAATGATGAAAAGACTCGTATTCCTTTTACTCTCGTTTTTAGCCATTCTCACCGCAATGGCACAAAACTCTTTGGAGAAACTGAACCGCGGACTGGTGACCATCAAGAATGGAAACAACACCTTTCTGAGCTGGCGCGTGCTGGCCGACGATGCTGACGACGTGACGTTCGACGTACTACGCAACGGAACGGTGGTGAAGAGCGGACTGAGCGTGAGCAACTGTCAGCTGTCGGACTACAGCGCCTCCAATCAGTTCCAGATGGTAGTGAAGCGAAACGGTGAACCCGTTGAGACCACCGAACCGGTGACGGCATGGACCGATGTATATACTACGCTGAAGACCGACCGTCCGGCCTCGCAGGCTGGCTATCACTATTTCCCCAACGACTGCTCGGTGGCCGACCTGGACGGCGACGGTGAGTATGAGATCATTGTGAAGTGGGACCCCTCGAACAATCAGGATAACTCGAAGAGCGGCAAGACGGGCAACGTCTATCTGGATGCCTACAAGCTGGACGGCACCAGACTGTGGCGCATAGACCTGGGACAGAACATTCGGGCCGGTGCCCACTACACGCAGTTCCTCTGCTATGACTTCAATGGCGACGGACGTGCCGAACTGGTATGCAAGACCTCATTAGGCAGTATGGACGGGGAGGGCAACTATGTGAACCAGGCCACCGACGATACGAACATCAGCAGCCGCAGCAACACGCTGCGCTATGCCAACGACAATGGCTACATACTGAGCGGACCGGAGTTCCTGACCGTGTTCGAGGGAACGACCGGACGCGCACTGCACACCATCTGGTACAATCCTAATCGCGGCTGCACCTT
This sequence comes from Prevotella sp., assembly GCA_016284895.1. GTDB lineage: Bacteria > Bacteroidota > Bacteroidia > Bacteroidales > Bacteroidaceae > Prevotella. The sequence continues at coordinate 6,163 of JAEEPT010000047.1, forward strand.
CGACAAGCTGGCTGCGCCCTCAGCCTCGGAGCTGAAGACACTCTGGGGCGACAACTACGGCAACCGCTGCGACCGCTTCCTGGCCTGTGTGGCTCATCTTGACGGAGCCGACAAGCCCGCCTCGGCCGTGATGTGCCGCGGCTACTATACACGCTCCTATCTCTGGGCAGTCAACTTCGACGGTTCCAAGCTCAGCACCCGGTGGATACACGGCTCGGTGAGCCAGACGCAGGTGGAGCGCACCGATGCTGAGGGCAACAAGGAGACGCGCACCTACAGCACGAACACATCGGGTATCGGCAACAGCTATACTGCCTACGGACAGGGCTGCCACTCCGTGAGCGTGGGCGATGTAGACGGTGACGGCTGCGACGAGATTATCTATGGCTCGGCTGCCATCGACCACGACGGGTGGCTGCTGCATACTACAGGCCTGGGCCACGGCGATGCGCTGCACCTGACGGACCTGATGCCCGACCGCGAGGGGCTGGAAGTCATGATGGTACACGAGGAGACTCCCTACGGCTGGAGCGTGCGCGACGCCCGGACGGGCGAACTCATCATCCATCACACGGGCATCAGTGACACAGGCCGTGGCATTGCCGCCGACATCTACAGCGAGCACCGTGGCTTCGAGTTCTGGCACAGCGACGACATGGACCTGGCAGCGCAGTACGACAAAAAGGGTCCGATGAACATCTACAGCAGCGACGACGAGGTGGTGGGCCACTATGTGAGGAACTATCCCTTCTACAACTTCCGCATCTACTGGACCGGCGACCTGCAGGACGAGCTCTTCGACAAGGGTGCCCTGAACGACGGCCAGTGGCAGCGACTGCTCTCCTGCGGCAACTACGGCAACTCAGTGACCTACGGCTCGAAGGCCAACCCACTGCTCATTGCCGACATCCTGGGCGACTGGCGCGAAGAGATCGTCATGTTCGACAAGACAGACTCCTGCACGCTGAACATTTTTTCTACTGTCAAGACTACCGAACACCGCATCCCCACACTGATGCACGACCACATCTACCGCATGTCCGTAGTCTGGCAGAACGTGGGCTACAACCAGCCGCCTCACTTGGGCTTTTTCCTGCCCGACTACAAGGCACTGGCAGAGGAAAAGACAGGCATACGTAGCACCATCGACAACGAGGCAGGCCGTGCTCAGCACTTCGACCTGTATGGCAGGCGCGTGAGTGCAAGCAAGGGCAAAGGAGTGTATATCGTAAAAGAAGGTTCTGAAGTTGTAAAGAAGCTGAGCCGATGAAAAGATTCTTGTTCCTGACCGCTTTGTTCTGCTCGCTTTCGCTATGGGCAGACCGCTATCACAGCATTCGTCCGGGCCAGTTGTGGCTCGACACCGAGGGAAAGCCTATCCATGCCCACGGCTTTCAGATCTTTGTGGGCGACGACGGCATGTACTATTGGTATGGCGAGAACAAGGAGCACACGCATCTGGGCTCGAACGTGTGGACATGGGGCGTGCGTGCCTATCGCTCACGCGACTTCTACAACTGGGAGGACATGGGGCTCATCATCGAGCCAGACACCGTGAACCCGCTGTCGCCGCTGCACTACAGCCAGACACTCGACCGTCCACACATATTATATAATAAAGGTACACGCAAGTGGGTGTGCTGGATTAAGTCGATGGACACCGACGGCTTCTTCGTCGTGCTGCAGGCCGACCGCTTCAAAGGTCCTTACACGCTGGTGCGCCAATTCAAGCCCGAGGGCTTCGGTGTGGGCGACTTCGACATGTATGCCGACCCCGAGACGGGCAAAGCCTATGTGTGGTTCGAACGCCCCCATTGGGAACTGATCTGTGCCGAGCTGACCGACGACTACCTCGGAACAAACGGGACTTACTCAGAGCATTTCGTGGGCATTCGGCCACCCTTCACTCGTGAGGCACCTACTCATTTTGTGCTGGGCGGTCGCCACTACCTCTTCACCAGTGGCACCACGGGCTATGTGCCTAATCCTTCACAGGTGTGCGTGTTCGACGATTATCACGGGGAATACACCGACCTGGGCTGTCCGCACATCAACGACCAATATGGGGACTCGTTCGGCTCCCAAATTACCAGTGTGATTACCATCCAGCACCTCGGTCATCAGGACTCTCCTCTCTCCTCTTTCCACTCTCCACTTTACATTGCCCTTGCCGACCGTTGGCTGCCGCAGTACTGGCAGACCGACGTTCCACAGCGCACCCTGAAGAACAAGGAGAAGGCCTACCTGAACCACCAACCCTTCGACCGCGACTTCTCCACGCCACAGGTGAAGGATAAGACCAGCGTTAAACGCAACAAATGGGACACCACCGATTCGGCCCGCTATGTGTTTCTGCCCATTACATTTGATGCCAAGGGGAAACCTGTGATAGAGTGGCACGACGAGTGGCGGATAGAGGACTATCTGATGCCTACCCGTCAACAAGTGGGGCCACAGGTCATGCCCGACACGATAGCGCCCATCGTGGCTCCGTTTGATATGCCCCAGTTACAACGGCCAGATATAAAAGGTAAGAAGATTGAAGTAAGGATGAACAGCAAGGGTGTGTCGACCAAGTCTATCCAGCAAGCCATCGACAAGTTGGCCCGACAGAGTGGAGGACAGGTCGTCATACCTGCTGGCCGTTGGCTCACAGGGCGCATCGAACTGAAATCGGGAGTAGAGCTGCACCTCAGCGAGGGCTGCGAACTGCACTTCAGTGGTGACATCAAAAACTATCAGCCCATTGTCTTCACACGCGATGAGGGCATCGAGGTCATGTCGCTCGGTGCTTTCATCTATGCCAACGGAGCAACGAATATCGCCGTGACAGGCAAGGGACGCATCGTGGGGCCCTCGACCGACTGCGAGATTTATCAGGTGAACAAAGAGAAAGCACTGAACATTGAGCTGTTGGTAGATCCCAACGCCCCTGTCTCCGAACGCATCTTCGACATATTTCTACCTAAATCCATTGCCCCCATCAACTGCAGGAACGTGCTCATCGAGGGTGTCACCATCGACCAAGGTCTCTACTGGAACGTGGTGCCTCAGTATTGCGACGGTGTCATCATTCGTGGCGTAACGGTCAACAGCTACGGGCATGGTCGTACCGACGGCATCGATATTGAGTCGTCGAAGAATGTGCTCGTGGAGTACTGCTCGCTGGACTGTCAGGACGATTGCTACACCATGAAGAGCGGTCGCAACGAGGATGGACTGCGTGTAGGGCGGCCTACGGAGAATGTGGTCCTTCGCTATAACCTGGCGCTGCGCGGTGCCGGTGGCATTGTCTGCGGAACAGAACTTGCCGGTGGTGTTCGCAATATTTATATGCACGACTGCGTTTTCAATGGCACAGACCAGGCTTTCCGCTTCAAGACCCTGCGCAAGCGTGGTGGCGGCGTGAGCAATGTGACTATCGAACGTGTGCGTGCCAACGTCACGGGGCCTGCTTTCTATTGCGACATGCTGGGCAGCGTGAAGTGGGGTGGCGACCTGGCCCGTCGCTATGGAAAAGAAGGCAAGAATACGGCCACTGAAGAGGAGATTGCCGCCTTGCTCACGCCCCATACGCCCGACTTCCACGACATTACCATTCGCGACGTAGTTGTGGAGCATTGCAATCGTTTCGTCTCTGCCATCGGCTTGCCTGAACGACCGTTGCGCCATGTGCTCATTCAGAACGCACAGGTGACAGCTACCGAACTGGGCATGATGCGCGATGTGGAAGACTTTCGTTTCGACAACCTGAAGATAGAAACAAAATAGTATCAATCCGAAAAACCAATTTTTCAACGATGAATAAGCTAATCCTACTGTCTGTCTTTGTTGCACTGACCGTGAGTACCAAGGCTGAGAAGAAAAGCAAGGTGCTGTCACAGTCGTTTGAGCTGCGCTATGTGACCAGCGACCCGAAAGCGAACGGTGAGACCGACTTCAAAGGTGCCACGGAGTGGATGAACACCGACCAGCGTGTAGCGTACCTGCATCACTGGCAGCAGTACGCCTCAAAGTATTTCAATGACCAGAGTCTGGCCGAGCAGGTGGTGACTGCCGATGAGGTCAGCGAGGCCATGAAACGGCTGAAGCCACAGCCATTGCCCGAAGTGAGGCAGAAGATGGTGCTGGATGAATGGAAGTGGGCTCCATCGGTATCCCATCAACAGGCACTCGCCTCTCAGTATCATTTCGAGAAGCAAACCTACAATCTGCGTCTGGAGTGTAGAATCAGTGGCAGTGGCACACTGAAACTGATGGACGGTGAGGCTGTGGCCTGCGAGTACAGCAACGACGGGCAGGCGCACAAGGCCGTTTTTGAAATAGACCTGCAGGAGCGCCGCTACAACCTGCTGCTCGACGACAGGAAAGTCATCGATTTTCTGCCCCTTATGACGCAGGAGGGCGGCATCGATGCTCTGGTGCTCAGCGGTATCTCCGCTGAGAGCATCTGGGGACTCGGCTACACGAAGACCACCGACACGAAGCGCCTGAACCAGCCTCTCTTCGCCAAGACCTTCCTCGATGTGAGTTCGCAGCAGCCCATCGACACCAACGGCTGGACCACCCCCAGCTATGACGACTCAGCATGGCAAACCTGCACCATGCCCAAGAACCACGGCACGGAGCGCCACGAGGGCGAGGCCCTGCTACTGCGCAAATGGGTGGAGACCAGCACCTTTGAGCATGCCTACTTCGAACTGGAGTCACTTTTCCCCAGCGGTGAGCTTTGGATAAACGGCAAGGTGGTGGAAGTGCTTCATGACGCCCATCGCAAGATTGTCGATGTCACAAAATACCTTAAGCCCGATGCCACTAACCTGCTTTGCCTGAAGATTGACCCTTTCCATGCCAACTTTAAGCAGATGATGCACCACTGTCCCACCGATCCCAATATCGGCTGGTTTGCAGGAAGAAGCTTCCTCCATCTTGTGAAAAGCACGTTCATCAGTGACCTCTATTCATACGCTATCAATACCGAGGGAGACGTGACGACCGAAGTGACGGTAAAGAATACTGGCTATACGTTCTATCGCGGTCAACTGCAAATGCTTTTGAAGGACTGGTTCCCCACAGAGGGAACGGAGTTTGTGGCCGACTCCATGCAGATTGAGATGCAGCCTCAGGAGACTAAGACTTTCAAGACGCGGTTTCATGTCAAGGACCTAAAACTGTGGTCAGTGGGTAATCCGCAGCTCTATCAGGTGCGCGCCCTGCTCATTAATAGCGAGAGCGGACGGAAGACGGAGACCTTCTCAGCCGTTGACGGCGACCTGGCCCGAAGCCGTGAACTGTATATAGACAAGCTGACAGATGACTATGTGGTGACCACTGGTTTCCGCACCATAGAGCAGGACGGCGGCACTTTCCGCATCAATGGACGGCCCGAGCTGCTACGCGCCCCACTCTACTTCGGGCAGCGTTTCCCCTTGGAGCGCGATGCGCTCGACCTGCTGTGTCCGCGTTCAGAAGACATCATGAAAGAGCTGCTTGCCGTGAAGAAAATGAACGGAAACGGCATGCGCATGTCGGCCCACTGGAGCGACGACAATCCACAGGACGGCACCAACGACCCACGCTTCACCGAGATGGCCGACCAGCTGGGGCTGATGTTCATCTGGCAGACGGCCTCGTGGATTAGGTTGCGCTCACCATTAGTGGCCGATTTCGAGGGCATGGCCGAGGACGTGCGACAGTTACGCAATGCCCCCAGCATCGTCATTTGGCAACCGTCGAACCATCCGTCGCTCACCGACTGGAAGTCGGCCATGACCTACTGGCATAAGGTTTACGATGCCATCTACCCCAACGACACTACACGACTCATCACCCCCACAGCCGACTTCCGCCACACACGCGTATATAATGACAGTGGTACGCGCGACAACAAGCGCAAGCCAGTGGACTATTGCGACCCTGTCTGGACGGCCAACCGCATCAGCCGTGGGTCAATGGATTATCCCACGGGCTTTGGTCAGGACTGGGAGTATCTGCGCCGCTGGCCCGTACCCCATAAATGGCCTGGCAATGCTGACATCGTGAGCTTCCTGAACTCGCCCGACCGCGCCTACTTCAACTTCGAGCAGGAGGAGACCATCGGCCAGATGAACTGGGAGCTGTTCCGTGGCTCGCCCGTGTATAAGTATCACAGTTATGAGTGGGACTACGACGAAGGCTCCATCGGACGGCGACTCACTTGCGACGAGTGGCGCGAGAGTCAGGCATGGCAGGCTTTCTCGGCCTATGAGTGCATACGCAAGATGCGCTGGCTCGACTACGACGGACTCAGCTGGTGCTGCATGTGGGGCGGTGGTAACATGGGCACCTATCAGAAGCCGCTCATCGATGCGCTCGGACACAAGAAGCTGGCATGGTATGCCCATCGTATGGGCTTCCAGCAGCAGTTGGCAGGCTCGAAAAATGTAGATATGGTGTATGGTCCCGACGACCATCCCGGTGTGGTTGTGCTGAGTCTGGGCGACGAGCAACGGGCCGATGTGCTTGTGACCGTGCGCAATATGAAAGGCAAGAAAGTACATACCCAGCGGTTCAAGAACGTGACCCTCGCACAAGGCCGTACCGCCAGCGACCTCGGACAGCTCAGCCTGCCCAAACTGCCCGACGGCTATTACTTCTTCGAATACGAGGTGACGAAATGAAGACTGCCCCGTGAGTATCGTAATATACTCTATGTAAAGAATAATTTTCTCCATTATCTGTTTCGGTTAAAGGAGCTAATTTTGCAGCCAGTAAAAGATTAAACAAAATAACTGAAAACTATGATCAAAGCTTGGAGAGAAACAGTGTCGATTCCGACATACGAAGTAGGGAAGCCCGAGAAGAGCCCTATGTTCCTGGAAAAACGCGTCTATCAAGGGTCGAGCGGTGTGGTGTACCCCTACCCCGTCATCGAGTCGATAGCCAATGAACCTACGCCCCACGACTGGAACGTGGTGTTCCTGGAGAACGAGTACATCAAGGTGATGGTGATGCCCGAACTGGGCGGACGCATACAGATGGCGTACGACAAGATCAAGGAGCGCCATTTCGTTTACTACAATCACGTCATCAAGCCTGCGCTGGTGGGCTTGGCCGGTCCTTGGATCTCAGGCGGTATCGAGTTCAACTGGCCCCAGCACCATCGTCCCACCACCTACATGCCTGCCGACACTTGCATCGAGGAGAACGAAGACGGATCAGTGACGGTATGGATGAGCGAGATGGAGAAGATGTTCCACCAGAAGGGCATGGCAGGCTTCACCCTACGCCCTGGCTGTGCCTATCTCGAAATCAAGGGTGTGCTCTACAACCGCACCGACATGCCGCAGACCTTCCTTTGGTGGGCCAATCCGGCAGTAGCTGTCAATGACCAGTATCAAAGTGTGTTCCCACCCGACATCAATGCCGTGTTCGACCACGGGAAACGGGCAGTAAGTAGTTTCCCCATCGCTACGGGAACCTATTATAAAATGGACTACTCGGCAGGCGTTGACATATCGAACTACCGTAACATCAAAGTACCCACCAGCTATATGGGCGTGAACTCACGCTTCAACTTCGAGGGCGGCTACGAGAACGACACGCAGGCAGGCATGTTGCACGTGGCCAGCCATCACTACTCGCCAGGCAAGAAGCAGTGGACGTGGGGCAACGGTGACTTCGGACAGGCATGGGACCGCAACCTGACCGACCACGACGGCCCCTACATTGAGCTGATGGCTGGCGTGTACACCGAGAACCAACCCGACTTCACCTGGCTGATGCCATACGAAGAGAAACATTTCGTGCAGTACTTCATGCCCTACCGCGAACTGGGTGTGGTGAAGGAGGCATCGAAGGATTTGGTGATGAACATAGACCCCACCCCCGCACAAGGAGAGGAGAGTATGGTTACCTTCAAGGTGTTTGCTACATCGAGGCAGGAGGTGCGCATAGAGCTGAAAGGTGACGACGGTAAGATATATTATAATAAGGTGGTGACGGTGATGCCTGAAGAGGTGCTCACAGAGACAGTCGCCACTGGTGAGGCACGCTTCGACGAGCTGAACCTCTGCTTCTACAAGACACTCTATGCCAAGGAGCAACAGGTGATGCACTGGCATGCTGAGCCCGATGAGATACGCCCCATACCCGACAGTGCCGAGGCAGCCTTGCTGCCCGAACAGGTAAAGACCAACGAGCAGCTCTTCCTCACAGGACTTCACCTGGAACAGTACCGACATGCCACATGGAGCCCCGTTGACTACTACGAGGAGGCACTGCGACGCGACCCCAACGACATACGCTGTCTGAACCAGTTGGGACTGTGGTACGTGCGGCGCGGTAGGTTCGATAAAGCCGAGGGCTACCTGCGAAAAGCCGTGAAGCTGTCGCAGAAGCGCAATCCCAACCCCTACGACAGCGAGCCCATATACAACTGGGCACTCGCACTGAAATACCAAGGAAAGCTCGACGAGGCTTACGAGCTGTTCTGGAAGGCTACATGGAGCAAGGCATGGGCCGATGCCGGCTACTTTGAAGCAGCAAAGATATCGGTGACGGAAGGACGGCTGGACGACGCGATGGACGAGCTGAACCGCTGTCTGATATACAATGCACACAACCAGAAGGCACTGGCTCTGAAAGCTACGGTGCTGCGTCTGATGGGCGACAAGGAGAATGTTGTGAAAGTATGTCGAGAGGCACTGAAGACCGACCCCTTCAACTATGGTTGCCGCTACGAGCTCTATCTGGCGTGCGGCCAGCAGGAAGTGCTTGACGAACTGACCTCCATGCTGCAGGGCATGTCGAAGAACTACGACGAACTGGCGCTCGACTACTGCGCTGCCGGATGCTATGAAGAAGCTCAGGCCATCTGGCAGTTAGCAGAAAAAGCAGGCGCAGTAAGTCCCATGACCTACTACTATCAGGGGCAGTGGGAGAAAGCTGAGCTGGCATGTCCTGACTACTGCTTCCCCAACAGGAACGAGGATGTCATAGCCCTGGAGAAAGCCAAGCGCGAACATCCCACAGGGGCGAAGGCACCTTACTACTTAGGTTGCCTGTACTACGCGGCCCGTCAGTACGACCTCGCCATTGAGAACTGGGAGCTGTCGGCCCAACTCGATCCACAGTTCCCCATCGTGTGGCGCAACCTGGCACTGGCCCGGTTCAACAAGCAGGGACGTGCGCAAGAAGCACTGGAGTACATGGAGCGTGCTTTCGCCCTCGACACCACCGATGCCCGCACGCTCATGGAGCTCGATCAGCTCTACAAGCGACTTCAGAAGCCTCATCTGTTCCGTCTGGAGCAGCTACAGAAGTACCCCACCCTCATTCAGCAGCGCGATGACCTGGTGCTCGAAGAAATCACACTGCTCAATCAACTGGGACGCTACGACGAGGCCCGACTGAAGCTCGATGCCCATCAGTTCCACCCATGGGAAGGCGGCGAAGGCAAGGTGTCGGGACAGTACCAGATAGCTCGCGTGGAACTGGCTAAGAAAGCACTGAACAACCATGAAGCCACTCAAGCTATCAAGCTGCTGAATGAATGTCTGGAATATCCACATCACTTGGGTGAAGGCAAGCTATATGGTGCACAGGAGAACGACTTCTACTACTTCCTCGGCATGGCCTACGAAATGGAAGGCAACGACCTGAAAGCACGCGAATGCTGGGAGAAAGCCACGGAGGGGCCACAGGAACCTGCTGCTGCCATGTACTACAACGATGCAAAGCCCGACAAGATATTCTATCAGGGACTGGCTCTGCTGAAACTGGCTGAACTGGAAGAGAAGAGAGAGGGGAGGAATGATGCTGCTGCACAGTTGCGCGGCAAGGCCAACGGCCGGTTCTATAAACTGGTGAACTACGGTAAGCAACATATTTTCGAAAAAGTAGTGATGGACTACTTCGCTGTGTCGCTGCCCGACCTGCTCATCTGGGAGGACTCACTCGATATGAAGAATCGCATACACTGTCTGTACATGCTGTCATTGGGCTACTACGGATTGGGCGACAAAGCTCATGCCGAACGCTACCTGAAAGAGGTAGAGCAGCTCGATATCAACCATTATGGCACACAAGCCTTACGCTCACTTTTTTAGAATTGTCACGTCAGCCTTTTTAGAATTGTCATGTCAGCCTTGCAAAAGTGTAAGGCTGACATCCTTTTTGCATTGATATGAATTAAAAAAACATTAAAACTGAGGCAATAATTCACTTTTCTGAATCATCAATCTCAAATATTTCGTAATTTTGCAGCGCAAAAAGGGTATTAATTCATTCAAATAAAGCAATTTACATTATGGCAAATTTAGATTTGACAAAGTACGGCATCACTGGTTCAAAGGTGATTGCTCACAATCCGTCGTATGAGTTCCTCTTCGAGGAGGAGACCAAAGCTGAGCTGACTGGCTACGACAAGGGCCAGAACACTGAGCTGAACGCTGTCAACGTAATGACCGGTATCTACACTGGCCGTTCGCCTAAGGACAAGTACATCGTTGACGATGCACAGAGCCACGATAAGGTGTGGTGGACTTCTGATGAGTACAAGAACGACAACCACCCCATGAGCGAGGCTGTGTGGAAGACAGTGAAAGAGATTGCCATCAAGGAGCTCTGCAATAAGGAACTGTATGTGGTCGATGCTTTCTGCGGTGCCAACGAGGCTACCCGTCTGGCAGTGCGCTTCATCGTGGAGGTTGCTTGGCAGGCTCACTTCGTGAAGAACATGTTCATTCAGCCCACTGCTGAGGAACTGGAGAAGTTTGAGCCCAACTTCGTTATCTACAACGCTTCTAAGGCTAAGGTTGACAACTACAAGGAGCTGGGTCTGAACTCAGAGACCTGCGTTGCCTTCAACACTACCAGCCGCGAGCAGGTGATCATCAACACCTGGTACGGTGGTGAGATGAAGAAGGGTATGTTCTCTATGCAGAACTACTACCTGCCCCTGCAGGGCATCGCTTCTATGCACTGCTCAGCCAACACCGATATGGAGGGTAAGAACACCGCTATCTTCTTCGGTCTGTCAGGTACTGGTAAGACCACGCTGTCAACCGATCCTAAGCGTCTGCTGATTGGTGACGACGAGCAC
>JAEEPT010000048.1 GCA_016284895.1 Prevotella sp.
ACACGACTGCCTATACCTCTTATATACATAGAGGAAGTGATACGCGAGCCGTAGTCAGGCATTGAGAACGAAGGCACATAGACAGAGAGCTGACGCAAATCGCGAACACCATACATCTGTATCTCGTGACTACTGAATACTGAGCTGCTCAAAGGCTGTTGCCGCAAGCGAGCCGTCTCCTTCGGCTGTGCCACTATCACAACTTCATCCAAGTCAACCACTTTCGACGAGTCAGCCAGCTCAAGGTTTCCTTCACCTGAAGCAGTAAGCGAAACTCCTGCCATAAGAATGCCAATCAACAAATTCTTTTTTTCCATTTTTTTACACTTGTATTGAAATTCGGATGCAAAAGTATGAAAAATAACGAAAAGCTGCAATCCATATTTATAATGATTTTGCTTGCAACTCATCGTTTTTGAACTAAATAATGTTTATTTCTTGCTTGTTTTCACAGAAATAGCTATCTTTGCAATCTTAATAGAATGAATTTTGGCGTGATATGAACAATTTAAAATTGATTGCAGGTCCCTGTGTCATTGAGTCAGCCGAGCTGCTGGAAACTGTTGCTGCTGAACTCAAGAGAATCAATCACGAACTGGGGACCGACATTATATTCAAAGCATCTTTCGACAAAGCCAACCGAACGAGCATCCACTCTTTCAGAGGCCCAGGAATGGAAAAAGGCTTGCAAATGCTGGCTGACATCAAAGCGAAATACGGGCTGAAGATACTCACAGACATACACGAGTCCTGGCAAGCCGCACCTACAGGCGAGGTGGCCGACGTGATTCAGATTCCTGCTTTCCTCTGCCGACAGACCGATCTGCTCGTGGCCGCTGCCCATACAGGGCGCATCGTCAACATCAAGAAAGCGCAGTTCCTAGCCGGACGCGACATGAAGTACCCGGTAGAGAAAGCACGCGAAGCAGGCGCTAAGGAAGTGTGGCTCACGGAGCGCGGCAACATGATGGGCTACGGCAATCTGGTAGTCGATTTCCGAAACATTCCCGACATGCTTCAGATTGTGCCAACCGTCATCATGGACTGCACTCACAGCGTGCAGCGCCCCGATGCCGCAGGTGGAAAGACGGGCGGCGACCGCCGCTTCGTGCCTCAGATGGCATTGGCTGCTAAAGTATTCGGTGCTACCGGCTACTTCTTCGAAGTTCACCCCGATCCTGACAAGGGACTCAGCGATGCAGCCAACATGCTGGAATTAGCCAAACTGGAAGACCTCATCAGACAATTGATTCAGTAGAGAAGAAAAATGACTACACGAGAATACGGCATACAATGCATCAAGGACGAGGCGCAAGCATTGCTCGACTTGATAGGCAATATAGATGACAACTTCGATCAGGCGGTTGACCTTGTGCTGCACTGCAAAGGAAAAGTTATTGTCACAGGCGTGGGAAAGAGCGGACATATCGGAGCAAAGATTGCTGCCACACTCGCTTCAACAGGCACCCCGTCGTTCTTTGTCAATCCGCTCGACGTTTATCATGGCGACTTAGGCGTGATGACGCACGACGATGTGGTGATAGCCATCTCGAACTCAGGCACAACCGACGAGCTACTGCGATTCATACCAATGGTACTGCACATGCAGATTCCCATCATCGGCATGACTGGCAATCCCGACTCCCTGCTTGCAAAATACTCTACTTGTCATCTCAACGTGAGCGTAGATCATGAAGCCTGCCCGCTGAACCTTGCTCCCACCAGCTCTACAACGGCAACGCTTGCTATGGGCGACGCCCTTGCCGTAGCGCTGATGGAAAAGCGCAACTTCCGTCCGCAGGACTTTGCCCACTTCCACCCTGGAGGCGAACTGGGCAAGCGACTGCTCACCACAGCACAAGACGTGATGCGGCAAGACGACCTACCCATCCTGCCGCCAGAAATGCATCTGGGCGAAGCGGTGATTCTCATCAGCAAGGGAAAGCTTGGACTTGGTGTGGCCGAAAGAGACGGACAACTGCTGGGCATCGTCACCGACGGCGACATCCGACGCGCTATGGAAAAGTGGCAAGCAGAATTTTTCAACCGAACCGTGAACGACATCATGACAATTGCGCCAAAGACGGTAAGCCCGGAAACAAAAATCTCCGATATACAACGAATCATGCACAAGCACAAGATTCACTCGGTGCTGGTCGTTGACAAGAGCCACAAACTGCTGGGAGTTGTCGACAGCTACTCATGCATGATATAACATAAAAGAAGATAGTATAAAAGTCCAAAGAATTACTAAAGACATCTCAAGAAAAACGATATTGAGTTTATGAAATTTCTGCGAAAAATCATACTTTTACTCATGTTGGCTCTCTCAATGTCAGCATTCAGCAACAACGAGTTCTTTAAAACCCTGAACGCCAGCAACGGTCTCACTTCAAGCCTGGTGAACTGCATCCTTAAAGATTCTCGCGGATTCGTATGGTTCGGAACACCTTCAGGACTTTATCGCTACGACGGCTATTGCTTCAAGCATTTCCAAAGCGACTCGCAAGACGGCTCATCCCTACCCGACAGCTACATCAACAGCATACAAGAAGCGATGGATGGAAATCTCTGGATTGAGACGCCTATGGGCTACTGCATCTATCATCCTCAAACAGAATCATTTGAGCGCGATATGCATCATGTGTTTTCCAACATGGGCATCGCAAGCATTCCTAAGTTAGCTTATATAGACCACTATCACAACATTTGGTGCTATATACCCAATCAAGGCATCGTTTGTTACAACATGCAGCAGCAGATGATCTTTGACTTCAGCTTCAGCGGCAGTTCAAGCGGAAACTTTGGCATACCGAAAGGTGAGATTTGTTCAATAGGCGAATGCAAGGATGGAGCAGTTGTCGTCTATGATGACGGTCAGCTGATCTGCTGCGATGTGATGCATCAACAGAGAGTGTTGTGGACTTCCGACGAAGTGTCTCAACGGCAGCTGCGCAAATCGTCAACGCTGAGGGTCTTTGCCGATCAGACCGACAATTTGTGGCTCTACGGACAAGGAACGCTTTTCTACTTCAACACAAAAGCGAAGACCTGGGATACCGCCATCGGAAACAGTATAGGAATGATTGGAGCTGCTACTGACAATGGCGTGAACAGCATGGCTGGCGACCACAGCGGCAACATCTGGATAGCCACCAGCAGGAATGGCCTGATCAAAATGAACGTGAACACTCATGAAATGGAACCGGTAATCATGGGTACCTTGCAGCAAAGTCGTCTGCAGCACAGCACAGGCATTCAATATACCTACGTTGACGATACCGACTTGCTATGGGTGGGAACCGCAAGAGCAGGCGTAGCCTACTGGGGAGCAAACATCTATAAGTTCAACATCAAGACCTGTGGCGACATCACAGCTATTGCCGAGGATGCAAATGGGAACATGATTTATGGTACGAGTGAAGACGGCATCCTTGACAGCAACGTGCATCTGGCCAGTCAGAAGGTCACGGCGATGACCTACACGTTGGATGGCAGCCTGTGGGTGGGGTCTAAGCAAAATGGGTTGACACGCATAAAAGACGGAGTGACCACTTACTTTGACGCAGCACAAACCACGAATAAGAAAGGACTGATTGACAACCATATCAATGCCTTATGTTCCGATAAGTCCGGCAATCTGTGGATTGCTACAGATGGCGGTGTGCAGATGTACAACACCAAGATGGGCACATTCTCGAATTACACAAAGGAGAACGGAAAGCTGAAGGTCAACAAAGTCACAGCTCTCTTCTATTCCAAGTCCAACAATGAGATGCTGATTGGAACATCGGAGGGACTGACCATCATGAGAATCTCGACTACGGAAGTGAGACACCTCACCGGCAACTCCACCAACATCAAGAAATTCACCAACAACTACATCACTTTTGTCTTCTTGGATTCAAGAGGACTCATTTGGGTGGGTACTCGCGAAGGTGTCAACATATTGAATCCACATACCGACGACTTGAAAATTCTCACAGAGCGTGAGGGATTGTGCAATAACAGCATCTGCGGCATTGCCGAAGACAAAAACAAGAACATCTGGATTACTACGAGCTACGGTGTCACTCGCATTGTGGCACAGCCCAACCATGAAGAAGGAACCTTCGACTTCGGACTTTACAATTACAATCTGAACGACGGATTGCAGAGTAATGAGTTCAATCTTGGAGCCATCTTCACAAAGAGAAACGGAACTGTCGTCATGGGTGGACTCAACGGTGTGAACTGGGCTCGTCCTAAGTCTATTGAAGAGTCGGGAGCGCTACATAAAGTTATGCTGACACAACTGTTCTTGGGTGAGGAAGAGGTGTTGACGGGACATTCCTACGACGACAATGTCATTCTGCCGCAAGCTCTGAACGAGAGCAATATCATAGTACTGAACAATAGCCAGAACACCTTCACCATCAAGTTTGCAGCAGGCAACTACAATCAGAGTGAGCGCCTGCAGTTCAAATACTGGATGGAAGGACTCGACCAGACCTGGCGCAACGGCAATGCACTCGACCACGGTGTCACGTTTACGAACCTGAAAAGCGGAAAATACTTGTTGCACGTGAAAGCCGTCAGCGCCGAAGGCGCTATCAGCAAGCAAGAATGTACGTTAGAGATTGTTGTCAGAAACCCTTGGTATTACCAGTGGTATATGCTTCTGTTCTATGCAGTTCTGTTGATCATCACATTCTACTTATGGAAGAAAGGTATTAACCAAATCAAAGCCGTATGGGCAAAGAAGCATGAGCTGCTGAACGAGCTGGCTATTCAACGTGAAGAAATCAAGACGGCCAGCAATGACTTGAAACAGCCTATGGCCCGCATGACTTCAATCATCATGAACTTGTCAGAAAAAGAAGGCGGAACACTCGAAGAGCGCGAGCAGCTGAACACGTTACACTCTCAAATGCTGCAAATCATCACACGAGTGAGCGAGATGCAATCAGCATTAGAGCACCCAGAGCAGAATGCAAAGCAGCAAGTGAATAAGCACTACGAGCTGAACAGTCACGGCGAGATGAACCTGCCCGATTCAGTCAGCGCAGAGCTCACATCCGAGATAAAATCTCAGTTACGAGATTCGCCCACATCGAAGGTGCGCATCATGTTCATCGACAACAACGATGACTTTATCCGATTTGTTGATGCCCGACTACGCTATGTGTACGATTTCCATTCCTACAACGACATTATCAGCGCAATGGCAGATGTCGAAGTGACGATACCCGACTTGATTGTCTGCAAACATGACATGCAACCTGTCACCGGAAGTGACTTCTGTAATAAAATCAAGAGCGACCCCAAACTTGACCGTATCAAGTTCGTACTGATGACAGAGGACAAGATGAGTGCTCAGCAGATGTCGGATCTGGGTATCACGCTTGCTGCCGATGACTATCTCAACAAGCCCTTCAATCTTCAAGAAGTGGCTATGCGATTCAACAAGTTGATGGGAATTGGCAACGTGGAAATAACCTCCAATCTGATTGAAGGCGCAGAGACACGCATGCTCGAAGGTCGCAACTCAAGTATGACCACCTCGACAGAAACCATCAATCATGGAAGCTTCAAGGCAATCGACCTAGATGATCCAAACGATGAGATGCACTCAGTCGACATTCATTTCGTGAAACAAGAATATATGGGTGACACCAATGATGGCAACATAGAAAGCAGCGAGTATTCGATGAACAACGCAATGGACCGTCAACTCATTACGAACATTGAGCAGTATGTCCAACAAAACATGAGTCGTGGACAAATCAATCTGGAAGAGATGGCTCAAGCAATGGGTATGGGCGTGCGTCCTTTGTTTATGAAAGTACGCGACATTACAGGCAAGTCACCAGCTGAGATGGTAAAGGATATTCGTCTGAAACATGCCTGCATTCTGCTGAAACGCACCAATATCAATATGACTGAGTTGGCAGCCAACATCGGATTCACCACTGCTGAGAGCTTCATTACCGCCTTTAAAGAAAAATTCAATCTCTTACCCTCGGAATACAGACAGAAATACAGGGAATGAAACTGCTACACATCATAAGAACGGGGATGATGGTGATCATCCTCACCAGTCTTCAACTGTCAGTAAGCGCTGAAGAAACTTCTGATTCGCTTGTCAAGCACGATATGGAGCGTCAAGGAGTTCATTTCTCTCATAACAACAGCGTTGTGTTACTGATGTCGGGGCAGGAGAAGTTCGACGATATGTTTGAAGCCATCCGACAAGCACGTCACAGCATTCATCTCGAATACTTCAACTTCAGAAACGACTCCATAGCCTCCCTGCTGTTCCACCTCCTGAGAGAGAAACGGAAAGAAGGGGTTGAAGTGAGGGCTCTGTTCGATGGATTCGGCAACGACTCAAACAACCAGCCGCTGAAGAAACGACACATCCGGGCGCTTCGCAACGACAGCATCGACATTTGG
Source organism: Prevotella sp. (assembly GCA_016284895.1). Classification (GTDB taxonomy): domain Bacteria; phylum Bacteroidota; class Bacteroidia; order Bacteroidales; family Bacteroidaceae; genus Prevotella. The sequence goes on from JAEEPT010000048.1 coordinate 6,436, forward strand.
GAGTTCGACCCCATACGCTTCCCGTGGGTGAACCACATCTGGCCTCGCGACCACCGTAAGATTGTGGTCATCGATGGTTCCATTGCCTACACGGGAGGCATGAATGTAGCCGACTATTATATTAAAGGTACGCGCGAAGTGGGAGAATGGCGCGACATGCATTGCCGTATAGAAGGCGGAGCCGTCAATCAACTGCAACTCATCTTTTCACGCATCTGGGAGCGAACCACCGGTGAAGACATCTGGGCTCCCCCATACTTTCAGGCATATACGCCAAGAGCATTCAAGGGACTAAAGCCCGACACCACACCAACGGCAGGCAAGAAACTGGTGGGTATCGTCAACCGAGAGCCCCACACAACCAATGCCATCATGCGGCGACTTTACGTATCAGCCATCAATCACGCCAAGGACTCCATCCACATCGTGAACCCCTACTTCACCTTAGTTCCCAGCATCAACAAAGCATTGAAGAAGGCAATAGCACGAGGCGTGAAGGTCGAGATCATGGTGTCGGCAAAGAGCGACATTCCGTTGACCCCCGACTGCGTGTTCTATAATGTCCACAAGCTCATGAAGCTCGGAGCCCACATCTGGCTCTACCAGCCAGGCTTCCATCACTCCAAAATCATGATGGTTGACGGACTGTTTTGCACCGTAGGCTCTGCGAATCTTGATTCGAGAAGCATGCGTTTCGACTATGAGGAAAATGCCCTCATCATAGATCCCTATACCACAAAGGAGCTGGATGTCATGTTCAATCATGACAAGACAAAGAGTGTTTACCTCACCGAAGAGGAATGGAACCGCTTCCGCACCCCCTGGCAGAAATTCCGTGGATGGTTCGGACACCTGCTGAGACCGTTCTTATAAGGGTGGCTTACTCTACACACAAAAAGACAACAAACGAATGAAAGAAAAAGTCATATTAGGCATTGACCCCGGAACCAATATCATGGGCTATGGTGTACTGCGCATCGTTGACTCAAAGCCGGAGATGATGACAATGGGGGTCATCGACCTGAGAAAGTTTGAAGATGCCTACCTGAAACTTGGCCATATCTTTGAACGGGTGACAGGCATCATCGACTCCTTCCTACCCGACGAATTGGCCATCGAGGCTCCCTTCTTCGGGAAAAACGTCCAGTCAATGCTCAAGCTCGGACGAGCACAGGGTGTGGCCATTGCTGCAGCCATTCGCCATAGCGTGCCCATTCATGAATATGCACCTATGAAAATCAAGATGGCACTCACAGGCAATGGCTCAGCATCGAAAGAACAGGTTGCCGGTATGCTACAGCGACTGCTGAAAATTAAAGAAGAGGAGATGGGCAAGTTCATGGATGCCACCGATGCGCTGGCAGCCGCCTATTGCCACTACCTGCAGATGGGACGACCTGAAACAGGAGCCACCCACTACAGAGGCTGGAAAGACTTCGTAAATAAGAACCAAGACAAAGTATGGAAGAACAAAACGCCCAAATAACTGTGCTCTTCGGCCCGAATGGTAGCGGAAAGACACAATACGTAGAACGCTTGCGGAGGCAAATGGCCAATAGTAGCGTTCGCTACTTAGCCTTTAGCGATGCCTACGGCCCTGCCACCGACAGAGCCTACTATCTGCAACTGCGCTGGAACCAACACGACATCGACGAGGAGACGCCCTGTGTGGGAAGTCTCTTAGACAAAGCCTATCAGCAAACGGGAGAAGACACTCCTGAGCGCCGACAGCTAAGGGAGCAGCTGTATCAGCTGTTTGACATGAACCAGCTGCTCGACAAGTACGTCATACTACTTTCAAGCGGTGAGCTCCGAAAGTTCCAGCTCATCAAGACGCTGTTGGCCAATCCCCAAACCCTCTTTCTTGACAATCCGTTTATCGGTTTGGATGCCGAAGCCCGCCAACAGCTCAACACCCTGCTCTGTTCGCTGGCTAAGCATCAGAACATCATGCTCTATCTGCTTTTAGCCAAGAGCGACGATATACCCGATTACGCAGACGAGGTTATCAGATTTCCACAAGACGAGCGAGAAGTAGCCATCGAGCTTCCTAACGATATTGAGGCAGACTTCAGCACGCTTGTTTCCGAGATTCCCCATAATCCCGCCTACAGTTCACCAGTGGTCATCGACATGCACAACGTATCCATCCGTTATGGCGAGCGTACCATCCTGAGCAATCTGAGCTGGCAGGTGAAGAAAGGTGAACGCTGGGCATTGAGCGGACAAAACGGAAGCGGAAAATCCACCCTGCTCTCACTCGTCTGTGCCGACAATCCCCAGAGCTATGCCTGCGATATATCCCTGTTCGGCCATCAGCGAGGCAGCGGCGAGAGCATTTGGGAAATCAAGCGACACATAGGATATGTCTCTCCCGAGATGCACCGCGCCTACATGAGAGACCTGCCTACAGTCAATGTCGTGGCCAGCGGCCTGAAGGACACAGTAGGACTCTATGTTCGCCCTACTGCCGAAGAGAAGCAGCTCTGCCGCAAATGGCTACGCCTGTTCGGCATTGAGCATCTGGCCGACCGCTCGTTCATCACACTTTCCAGCGGCGAGCAAAGACTGGCCCTCGTAGCACGCGCTTTCGTCAAGAATCCCGATCTGCTCATTCTCGACGAGCCCTTCCACGGTCTCGACGATCACAACCGACAATTAGTGAGAACCCTGATCACGGCCTATTGCCGCCAAGCGGAAAAAACGCTCGTCATGGTCACCCACTACGAAAATGAATTCCCCGAATGTATTAATCATCAACTCTATTTAAAAAGACAATGAAAAAGATTCTTTTGTTTCTCGTCATGCTCACCAGTTTCAGCATGAGCATGAATGCACAGGAGGTGTTCAACTCCATCAAGTCGAAGGCAAGCGAAGTGGTGAACGACCCTCTGGCCAACCCTATTGTGAAGAAGATCAGCCAGTTCAAGCTCGATGCCCTTGACTACTTGGTCATCAAGATGAAAGAGCAAATGCCCGACTCCACCGTCACCTTCTTAGACAAAGAGGCGCTGGCCATGAACAATTTCATCACCCTCTACACCCAGAGCATTCTTGACAACCGTAGCCAGCCGGGAGCCTATCAGGTGAAAATCATCAAGCTCTTCATGGATGCCAGCTACTCCAATCCGCTCTTCAAAGATTCCGACACCGAACTGGTACTCGTCTATTATAATAATGGTGAAAGCCTCACACGCTTCTCGCTCGACACAGATTGGCGTCGTGCCTACATCGCAGCTGCCACAGAGTTAAAGAAAATCAAATAACGCTATCACATTGCTGCAAACATTCTGTTCGATACTATCAAAAAGATAGTTTACCCCACAAATAGTTTCAAAAATTGATTAATATCAATAGAAAAGTAACAAAATGAAACTTTTTCTGCAAAAAACATGATAAAATGTTTGCAGAATCAATTTTTTGATTTACCTTTGCAACACAATTAAATCAAACCGATTATTATTAGTTCACTAAAAAAAAGTAAAAAGATTATGAATGCAGCTAAAGTTGTAGAAGATCTCAAAATGAGATTCCCCAATGAGCCTGAGTACATTCAGGCAGTGAGTCAGGTTCTTCCCACGATTGAAGAAGAATACAACAAGCATCCCGAGTTTGAGAAGTACAATCTGATTGAGCGTCTTTGCATCCCCGATCGTGTGATTGAGTTCCGTGTGACATGGGTTGACGATAAGGGCAACGTTCAGACAAACATGGGCTACCGCATTCAGCACAACAACGCCATTGGCCCGTACAAAGGCGGTATTCGCTACCACAAGAGCGTGAACCTGGGTATCCTGAAGTTCCTGGCCTTCGAGCAGACTTTCAAGAACTCACTCACCACCCTGCCTATGGGCGGTGCCAAAGGCGGTTCCGACTTCTCTCCTCGCGGCAAGAGCGATGCCGAGGTGATGCGTTTCTGCCAGGCTTTCATGAATGAGCTCTATCGCCACATCGGTCCCGACGAAGACGTACCCGCAGGCGACATTGGTGTAGGCGGTCGTGAGGTAGGTTACCTGTTCGGACAGTACAAGAAGCTCACCCATCAGTTCCAGGGCGTGCTCACAGGCAAGGGAATTCCCTTTGGTGGTTCGCTCATCCGTCCCGAGGCTACTGGCTACGGCACCGTATATTTCCTGAACTCCATGCTGCAAACTCGCAACATCGAGCTGAAGGGCAAGAAGGTGCTCATTTCAGGTGCAGGCAACGTGGCTCAGTATGCTGCCGAGAAGTGCATCCAGTTAGGAGCCATTCCTATGACTATGAGCGATTCCGACGGCTACATCTACGATCCCGACGGCATCGATCGTGCCAAGCTCGACTTCATCATGGAGCTGAAGAACGTAGAGCGCGGACGTATCAAGGAGTATGTTGACGAGTATCCTACAGCCAAGTACTTCGAGGGCAAGCGCCCCTGGTACGAGAAGGCCGACATCGCCCTGCCCTGCGCCACTCAGAACGAGATCAACGGCGATGAGGCTGCTGCTCTGGTGAAGAACGGTGTGATTGCCGTTGCCGAGGGTGCCAACATGCCTTCACTGCCTGAGGCCATCAAGATCTTCCAGGACGCTAAGATTCTCTACTCTCCCGGTAAGGCTTCCAACGCTGGTGGTGTGTCAGTATCAGGTCTTGAGATGTCGCAGAACTCAGAGCGTCTGAGCTGGACAGCTAAGGAAGTGGACGACTATCTGAAGCGCATCATGAACGACATTCACGAGAACTGCGTGAAGTACGGCACCGAGAAGGATGGCTACATCAACTATGTGAAGGGTGCCAACGTAGCAGGCTTCATGAAGGTAGCCAAAGCTATGATGGCTCAGGGACTTGTATAAAAGAACATCGCTATAACTTGGTTAATAATCGTAAAGAGTCTGGCAAATTTGTCAGACTCTTTTTTGTGCTCGAAAAAAATGATATAGTTTCTTTGTATTGCGCTCGACTTTTCGTAATTTTGCAGTCGGTTTATTCAAGACAATGACAAAAATTCTTTACAATCAATTTGACAAGTCTCTCATTTCCTCCCTTCCATTGGCATCGTTTGAAGGTAGAATAGTCGTTGTCCTGTCAGAAAGCGAAGCTCAGAAAGCTGTTGACTATCTGCTCTCCTGCCCTATCCTGGGCGTCGATACTGAGACACGTCCATCGTTCAAGAGAGGATGTCAATTCAAAGTGTCGTTGCTACAGGTGGCGTCGAAGGATGTGTGCTTCCTGTTCAGGCTGAACTATCTGGGGCTCTCTCCCTCTGTCATTCGCCTGTTGGAAGACAAGACAACTCCCAAAATAGGTCTCTCGTGGCACGACGACCTCAACGGTTTGTGCAAACTGGGCAACTTCTCTCCCGGCTACTTCATCGACCTGCAGGACCGCGTGAAAGAGGTGGGCATTGAAGACCTAAGCCTGCAAAAGCTCTACGCTAACATGATGGGGAAGAAAATCAGCAAGAGGCAGCAACTGAGCAACTGGGAGCGCGACGTGCTGGATGAGAAGCAGAAACTCTATGCGGCAACTGATGCATGGGCCTGCATCCAACTGTATGAAGAACTGATGCGACTGTTAGAGAGTCACGACTATCAGCTGATAATTAAGAAAGAAGTGAAGGAAAACGACTAAACGTACAAACATGAAACAAATATTTCTAAAACGTGGTAAGGAAGAAAGTTTACAGCGATTTCACCCTTGGATTTTTTCAGGAGCCATTCATCATGCCGATGAAAACATCGCGGATGGCGATATAGTGCGCGTGGTGAATTCAATGGGTGAGTTCATGGCTATCGGTCACTATCAGATGGGGTCGATAGCTGTGCGTGTGCTAACGTTTAGCGATGTAGAGATTGATGATGCCTTTTGGCACTCACGGCTCGCCTCTGCACTGCAGGCGCGCAAGGTGATGAAACTGGCCAACACCCCACTCAACGACACTTACCGTCTGGTTCATGGTGAAGGCGATCACTTGCCGGGCCTGATTATCGACATCTATGGACGTACGGCTGTTATGCAAGCCCACAGCGTAGGCATGCACCTGGCACGCAAGGCCATTGCCCAGCAACTCGTGGTTGTGATGCAGGGAATGGTTGACAATGTGTACTACAAGAGTGAGACCACACTACCCTTCATGGAGCCCGAAAACGGATTTATTATCGGGAGCACCGACGATTGCACCGCTACGGAAAACGGACTCAAGTTCAGAGTTGACTGGCTGCGCGGACAAAAGACGGGATTCTTCGTGGATCAGCGCGAGAACCGCTCGCTACTGGAACACTACGCTCAGGACCGCAACGTTCTGAACATGTTCTGCTACACAGGCGGCTTCTCTGTCTATGCCATGCGTGGTGGAGCGAAGATCGTACACTCGGTGGACAGTTCGGCTAAAGCCATTGAGCTGACTCGCTCCAATATGGAGATGAACTTCCCGGGAGACACTCGCCATGAGGCTTTCTGTGAGGATGCCTTCAGATACCTGGAGCAGGCGGGCAGCAACTACGACCTCATCATTCTCGACCCGCCTGCCTTCGCCAAGCATCGGGGCGCACTTCACAATGCCCTCAAGGGATATACCCGTTTGAACCTCAAGGCTTTCGAGAAGATTCAGAAAGGTGGATTGCTCTTCACATTCTCATGTTCGCAGGTGGTGACTAAGGACCATTTCCGCAATGCTGTGTTTACAGCAGCTGCTATGGCTCACCGCAAAGTACGCATCCTGCACCAGCTGCATCAACCGGCTGACCATCCCATCAACATCTACCATCCGGAAGGCGAATACCTGAAAGGACTCGTACTCTACGTCGAGTAAAAGACAGAAGAACAGAGGAGGTTTTTTAAGACATAATAACAGAAGAACAGAGGAATTTTTTAAGACATAACAACAGAAGAATAGAGGATTTTTTTATACTAATAACAAAAGAACAGAAGAACAGTGGAGATGCTAAGGAAAGTTAGCGGATATATAGAACGAAACGGATTACTCAAGCAGGGACAACGCTACATCGTGGCACTCAGTGGCGGCGCCGACAGTATGGCGCTGCTCAGGGCTATGGTGGCGCTCGGCTATCATGCAGAGGCTGCTCACTGCAACTTCAATCTCAGAGGAGATGAGTCCGTTCGTGATGAAGAATTTGTGAAGCAGCAATGCAGCTCACTCCATGTGGAGCTTCACTTGGCTCACTTCGACACGCTGACCTACGCCCAACTCCATCACATCAGTATTGAGATGGCAGCACGCGATTTGCGCTATCGTTACTTTGCACAGCTTAGACGTGACATAGGTGCCGAAGGCGTATGCGTGGCTCATCACCGCGACGATAGCATTGAGACGCTGTTGCTCAACCTGCTTCGGGGTACTGGCATTCACGGGTTGACAGGCATTAAGCCGCATTGCGCAAACCAGTACGACAACACCTGCACCATCATCCGCCCTCTTCTGTGTGTGAGCAGAACAGAAATTGAGCAGTGGCTCGACTGCATAGATCAGCCTTACGTGACTGACAGTACCAACCTGCAGGACGATGTGATGCGCAATAAAATCCGACTGAACCTCATTCCGCAACTCAGTCAGATTCAGCCCGCTGCCCTTCAAAACCTGCAAGTCACAATGGAGCTCATGAACGAAACAGAGCATGTTTACGACACTTATATACATGAGTTTCTTGAAAAGACTGTCAGACATTCAGAACAGTCGATGCATGCTCCTACGAGCTACATCGAGATAGCGGCACTCAAGGCTTCGGCCTCGCCTCTCTGTGTACTCTTCGAGTGGCTCACCGACTATCATTTCAACCCAGCTACCATCCGTCAGATCAACGAGGGGCTGAGCGCTCAAACCGGTCACTATTGGCAATCCGACACCCACGAGCTATACTTGGATCGCGGACGCTTGCTGCTCACTCAGAAGCAAGCATCGTTCGCTCCGCTCCGTATGCCTGAGACAGGGCTCTATGCCGCTCAGGACGGGTTGCGTGTAAGGGTGAGCAAGAAGACAGGTGCCGTGATTTTGAAAGAAAGCAACGTGGCTTGTCTCGATGCCGCCACCATCAGTTTTCCGCTGACGTTGCGCACCATTCAGCCAGGCGACCGTTTCAGTCCTTTTGGCATGAAAGGCAGCAAGCTTGTGAGCGACTTTCTTACCGACATGAAAATGCCATTGCCCGAGAAGCGAACACAACTGGTGGTAACCGATGCCAATGACGATATTGTTTGGGTAGTGGGGCTTCGCACGTCAGCCAAACACAGCATCAGCGCTACAACCACAGAAACACTCATGTTAGAATTTCAAATCTAACCATATCTCTCACCTCTCATCTGTGCTAAGACAGCAGGATGCCCAATGTGACTGTCACACCATAAATAAAGATATTGCGAGCAGTTGCCCCGAGACATCGGTTCAGTTCGCGCCCTGCCATGATTTTCTTCATCTCCATCCATGTAGAGACATGAAACACCAGATAGATGAAAGGCATGACGAAAGCCAGCAGATGACCATTCAGCCAGAACACGCCCCCCATCAAGCAAGCAACCACCCCCAGCAGCAGGTAGAGCGTCAGCGTAGCGCTGGCTCCGATATGAACCACCAGTGTCTGTTTACCTGCCGCCCGATCAGTGTCTCGGTCGCGGAAATTGTTCACTACCAGTAACCCGTCAATCACAATACCGCAGGCAAGCGAAGCCGTCAGCAGCTCGAAGGTGAAGGTGTGCAACTGGATATAATAAGTGATGCACACAGGCACCACACCAAAGAAGACAAGTACCAGGAGGTCTCCCAACCCCTTATAAGAAAGATGTGTGGTATAAAGGAAACAGAACAGCACACAAGTGATGCCCACCAAAATCATTTCTAACCCACCAAAGAACACGAGCGGAAGCCCTATCATGCAGGCTATACATGTCGTTGCAGCAATCGCATACTTCATGGCATCGATGGTGACCCACCCTTGCGAGCAGGCACGTTCAGGCCCTAAACGTGTTTCCTTGTCGTCGCTGCCTTTCACGTAGTCGAAGAAATCATTGATGAAATTGGCATCAATCTGCATGATGAAAGCAAACAACAGGCAGAGCGCGGCTGCCACCCAGCTGAACGAATCGCCTTCATAGCCCCAAGAATCGACCCAAGACAGGGCCAAACCTATCATCACAGGTACGGCGGCACCTGTCAGCGTCTTAGGACGCGCAGCCAGCAACCAAGCCTTCAGAGAATTCACTTTCACTGTTTCAATATTCATCATCATGCTGTTTTTCTGAAATTTCTTGCAAAATTAGAGATTAATTTGTATATTTGCAAAAATTTCTCCTCAGAAAATGACACTTGCGCAAGTGCTCCTGTCGTTTTTTTAGACAAACATACTAACCGCCATGCTCAGAAATACCCCAAGTCTTGACCTCGTCGAGTTTATTGAGACACAGATTCTGCCTCAATATGCATCATTCGACAAAGCCCATTCCATGGAGCACGTCACGCGAGTGATACGCAACACCTTAGAGTTGGTACGCACCACTGGTGTTGAGATAGACATGGCCTACACCATAGCTGCCTATCACGATTTAGGCATGTCGGGTCCTCGTGCCATCCACCATCTCACAAGTGGGAAGATTCTTGCATCCGATGCTCGCCTGAAACGATGGTTTTCCTCTGAGCAGATCAAAATCATGAAGGAGGCTGTAGAAGACCATCGCGCATCGGCATCGCACGCCCCTCGCAGCATCTACGGAAAGATAGTGGCTGAAGCCGACCGCGACCTGTCGCCCGACACCGTATTCCGGCGCACCGTACAGTTCGGCCTGTCGGCTTATCCGCAGCTAACTGCCGAGCAGCATTGGCAACGTTTCAAGGAACACATGGACAGCAAGTACTCTGAGCACGGATACATCAAACTGTGGATTCCAAACTCGCCTAATGCCGATAAACTGAAACAGCTGCGCGACATCATCAACAATCAGCAACTGCTGAAGGAACAGTTCGACAAATATTACAGCGAGGAAACAGCTGTCGGAGAACCATCATAAACATTTCAAAGTAAAAATAAAAAAGAAAAAAATGACAAACAGAGAACTGATGCAACGCGCCATCGACCTTTCAAAAGCAAGCGTAAGAAACGGTGGCGGCCCCTTCGGAGCCGTGATAGCGCGCAATGGAGAGATTATAGCCGAAGGGTCAAACTGTGTGACGATTGACTGCGACCCTACCGCTCATGCTGAAGTGAGCACCATCCGCAAGGCAGCCAAGAAGCTGGGTACGTTCGACTTGAGTGGATGCGAGATATTCACCTCTTGCGAACCTTGTCCGATGTGCCTGGGAGCCATCTACTGGGCCCACCTCGACAAGATTTACTACGCCAATGACCGCAAGGATGCCGCCAAGATAGGCTTCGACGACGACTTCATCTATGAAGAGCTACCCCTGAAGCCTTCTGAGCGACAGAAGCCCAGCGAGATTCTGATGCGCGAAGAAGCACTGGAAGCCTTCCGCATGTGGCAGGAGAAAGAGGACAAGACAGAATACTAAACCTGTCTCCCACCCCCTTTTTTTATGGCAATGAAGCGGACTTGTACCGATTAAGGCCGCAGAATGTCGATGTTTTTCGTTAATTTCCATTGGTGCGTCGGAGGAGAGATTGCATGGAAAAATGAACTTAAAGAAAAGAAAAATCAAATATGCAGCCATCTTCTTTATCGGCTGGTTTGCTTTCTTAGTCTTCCTTGTAGATGGAGTTTTGAAATTCCAGACATTGGTTGACTTCTTTGGTTCATACGTTTTGGTGGAGACA
>JAEEPT010000293.1 GCA_016284895.1 Prevotella sp.
CTTAGTCACTTGTCCGCCCACTTGATGCCACTCACTTCATCGAAATAAAACTTTGTCATCGTCAACTCCTTCATTGGGATTGGCTTCGCCATCATCGCCTGTGCCTTCTCCAATGCCTCTGCCAGGTGCTTGGCCTCTATGGTCAGCTCCTTGCTCATCACAATGTTTGCTCGAAATTTAAATTCCATCTTCCTTAAAGTTTAAAGGTTTGAAATTATGTTATTTTTTCTGCCAGGGCATAGCACCCTACCTCAGCATTACCGGATGCAAAAATAATGTACTGGTGTCCCAAAAGTCGGGACATCTTCTAAACTTTAACCTCTTTTAAGAATATATCCTCTTTGAGTAACACTTAGAACACAAAAGGTTCTTGCGTCCCTGCGGTAGCAAGCGACCAGAGGTCGAGCGCCGCTGTGCACTCTTATTAATATGCTAATCGTTAATTTACTTCTTCAAGAATCTATATTCGTACACACGGGGGGATGTCCCACCCCGTGTGTAACGTTTTCACAATTTCAAAAGTATCCTGCCACCATTGTCTTCCAGAACTTGCATTTGCTGGATGGCTATCTGGTTGAGCTTCACGAGACGTTCACCCTGGGGCATACCGTCGTTGATGAGCACGGCATTGATATTCTCCATGTTCGAGAGGCAGATTAGCTCGTTGATGGTAGCATAGTCTCGGATGTTGCCCTTAAGGTCAGGATTGGCCTCGCGCAGTTCGTCTGCACCACAATACTGATAGCCTGCCTGCTTGGCTATCTCGATGCACATCTGCTCAGTTACATTGTCTTCGTTAAAGTATGCCATATCGCTTAAAGTTCGCTTAAAGTTCGCTTAAATTCATCTGTCAGTTTCCAGCGTTTTTTTCTCTGCGGTTGTGATAACATCCCAATGTCCGCCTTTAGCACCTCCAACACGACATATTTGTCCGTCGTTCCTCAGTTGGCGGATAACCTTTTTCACACCACTTTCTGAAAGTCCAGTCTCATCCTGCAATTCTCGAATGGTGACAGAAGGATTACGACGCATGGCTGCAAGAATTTTCTGGTTACTTTTCTGGTTACTTTTCTGGTTACTTTCTTCCATTTCCTGCAAAGCCTGCTTTAAGCATTGCAGCATAAAAGTGATGAAAGCTGTGCTATTGGCTTCCGAGTCGCTTTTGGCTATAGCTGCATAATACTCCTTTTGGTGTTCCTTGACGATAGTCTCTACTGGAATCCATGCAAAGATTGGTTTCCACTGCATCAGCAAGAGAGTTTGCCACATTCTTCCCATGCGTCCATTACCATCGGCGAAGGGATGAATGAACTCAAATTCGTAATGAAAGACGCACGAACTGACAAGCGGATGCACCTTGGTTTGTTTCACCCATTCCAGTAAATCTGCCATCAGCAGAGGAACTCGCTGGGCAGGTGGTGCCATGTGGATACACTTCTGACCATCAAACACGCCAACACCTCCTTGACGATAGCGACCGTTCTCTTTCACCAGATTCGTCATCATCAGCTTGTGTGCTTTTAGCAAATCTTTCTCCTTATAGGGATTCAGCTCTAACAGAAGTTCGTATGACTCAATGGCATTCTTTACCTCCTGTATCTCGTTTGGAGGTCCAAGCACACGTTTACCTTCCAAGATAGCCGTCACCTGATCTACTGAGAGTGAATTGTTTTCAATAGCCAGTGACGACTGAATAGTCTTGATACGATTCTCCTTGCGCAAATGGGGTGCAGGCAGGTGCTCTGCAGTAGCGCTAAGATGACCGACCTTCTCAGCAATATCTGCAATCAACGACGTTATCTCGTCCGTTATTGTAAATGGTGGTATATACATATTTCCTATAGGTCTTCGTTAATCAGTGATTTGATGACTTTATCAGTTACTTAAATATACTAACCTTTCCTTCTCCGTCGCATTCAGAGCATTCTACTTTCACTTTTCCTTCTCCTTCACATTCTTGACAACGCAATTTGCCATAACCATTGCAATCATCGCATTCTAACACACCACGTCCATCACATTCATCACATTCTTTATAACCTCTCCCATTACATGAAAAACATTCATCTTTTCCTGTGCCATTACAAAAAATACAACTAAATCCATTATCATCATATCCTGTACCTGAACAATGAATGCATCGCCCATCTCTTCCAGTTCCATAGCACCAGCTGCAACGCTGCCTGCGTCTCTTCATCATACACATCGCTGATGCGCTTGAAGTAAAGCAGTGGGGTTATATATTCCTTGAAGGCATCCTGCGACACAGGACCACGGAGAATATTGCAGGCCTCGTACAAGAAATTATACAACTCCCTGCTACTCCCTATCTCCTCTGCCTCCTTAGCCTTTTTTGCCATTTCTTTTCGTTTTTAGAATCGTGTCTGCAAGGCTCGTGCAAGTCGAAGGCAGAAGAACTCGTTCTTATGCTGAGACGCCGCCGAGGCTCGCATCGTGACCTCACAGTGCAAGGCTCGCAGCCTCACGATGCAAAAGTACAGATTTTATTTGAATAATACAAATTTCGGAGCTGTAAATGCAGAGAAAGTTTACTTTTCCCTGCTGAGTCGTGCTCTCATCATTCTACCAGCTTTCTACAGTTCTTCCATGATACTCGTGGTCTCTCAGACTATCAGCATCAATGCCACTCCAGTCACCCTTGAAACAAGTGCGCAGGTTCGGTCGCCATCGGCGACCATTTTGTCAGAGTTGAGAACGTCGCAAGCGCCTCAAACATCTTAAACGTCTTAGTGTTTTTTGCGGAAAACATAAGACGCAGAGAGAAAAGTATTACGGATGTCAGGGGTTCTGTCGTCTTATCGTTTTTTCGTTTTATTTCAATAGTTTCCTGCCTTCATTATCCTCCAGAACTTGCATTTGCTGGATGGCTATCTGGTTGAGCTTCACGAGACGTTCGCCCTGTGGCATCCCATCGTTGATGAGTACGGCATTGATGTTCTCCATATTCGAGAGACAGATGAGCTCGTTGATGGTGGCATAGTCTCGGATGTTGCCCTTAAGGTCAGGATTGGCCTCGCGCCATTGCTTGGCAGTCATACCAAACATGGCAACATTCAGCACGTCGGCTTCCTCGGCATATTTCATCGCTGCTTGCTCGCGAGACACTTCTGCTGGAATTAGGTTGCTTTTGATGGCATCGGTATGTATGCGGTAGTTAATTTTCGACAGTTCTCGCTTTGCCGACCATGCAAGTTGCTTCTGTTCGTCTGCCTTAAGACGCTGAAACTCGCGCACCACATAGACCTTGAACTCAGG
>JAEEPT010000049.1 GCA_016284895.1 Prevotella sp.
AGTGATGTGGGGTCAACATAGAACTTGCCGAAGGCGTCATCGTTGGGGATGAAGAAGGCGTAGTTGGCGCTCATGGCCAGCAAGTAAGCATAGTAGTTCAAGTTCAGTGACAGGGGTGAGGTGTTCTTACCATCGTTCACGGCTGTGTTCATGATGCGCATGGTCTTGTTCAGCGTGACAGGAGCCGAGACAGCGATGAGTGAGGGTGGTGCAAACATCTTGTTGAGCATGTAGGCCACACCATTGTTGGCTATCTTCACATCATAGCTTCCGTCGCTGTTTTTCGAGAGCACGTCGAGCGACAGGCCCATGGGGTCGTTAGCTTCGTCCATGACATGACTGAACTTGGATGGTACAGTGCTGATAAATGATTTTTTCATCAGGTTGTTGATGAGCTGCAGCACGTTCTGCTGGGGTATGGAGTCAATGTTCTCCGGAAGGTTCTGCACCGTGTTGGGCTTGGTGCCGAAAGTGGTGATGAGGAACTCGCCCTCGCCGCCAGGGAGGAAGTACTTCTGCAGTGCCTCGTCGGTAGGTACGAACATGGCGGCGATATCGGTGTTGATGTTGCCGTTGTTATAGGTGTTCCACCCTGGATCGTATGGCAGCAGGTGCTCCATGGTCGTGCCGTTAGGATCGGTTGCGTTTGTTCCGCTGGCCGAATTGCTGGCAGCATTCACATGCGAAACGGCACTCATGTAGCGCATTTCGAACACAGAGTCTATCTGCTCTTGTCCGTTCTGCTGGGCATAGCTGTTGTAGCTCTGCGTCACCTGATTGGCCTTGTAGCCATAATACGGTGCACTGAAGCGGTCGAGCATGCGGCTGAACAGCTGGCTGTTGCTGTTGTTGCGGATGACCTCAGCCAGGTTGCCCGGTGGTACGAGCACGTCCTGCATCTGGTGAATGTAACCGTTCTTACACGTTACGTCGGGATTGATAATCTTGTTGCGGAAGATATAAGCCGAGTTCGTGTTAGGGTCATATTTCGAACCGGTGAGCACTTCAAAGTCACTGTTGTCGCCGCGGGTAGTGATGCTGTTGGCAGTCATCTGCTCCTCGGTGAAGTGAATCATAGTGTGGTCGGTAGCATCGGCCACGATGTGAATGCCTTTGTCATAGTATTTTTCCCAATACCTGTTGTTGACGGGCATATCTGCCTTTTTCCAGGTATTGATGGTATTTGTGATGTCGATGGCTGTTGAGTGTCGCAGTGCCTGTCCTCTGAGCACTGATGTAGCACCGTCTGAGACGTTGGAGAGCATCTCAACGAGTAGTGCGTTGTCGAGCATGGAGGAATAGAGCAGTCGTTTCTTCATGTCGAGCGTCAGTTCGTCATAGCTGCTCACGCCCCATGTGTTGTTGGCAAAGAAACGCTGAAAGGCCACGTCGTTGGCAGGGAAGATGGTCTTCGAACCCGTCTTGCCCAGTGTCTCGGCTTGCCCCAGGTCTTCAATCAGTCTTACATAGTTGTTGAAAGTGCCGGTGAGCTTTGCTGAGCCGGAGCTCTCAAGTGAGGAAGGATCCTTTAGGGCCTCATAAATGCTGTTGCCCAACCACGTGGGATAGTTTCCCTCGTCGTCGAGCTTGTAGTCATCCTTGCATGCCGTGAATCCTCCACAAATCAAGGCCAGACCGACCCCCATAAAGGTCTTTCTGACCAAGTCATAATAGCGGTTATACATACATTTAATGAAGTTAGTTATATTGTTTTTTGTTATTGTCGTTTTTGGGGTAGGTGCCGTGGGCATTTTGTGGGTGCCGTGGGCGTATGTGGTGAAGCCGATCCTTACGCGCGTGCGCTTTATTATAATAAGGTGGGCTTTCGGGTGTTTCGTCTTAGGTGGGCTGCCCGAAGGGCGGCCAGGAGGTTTTGGGGGGATTTCTCGGATATCTCTGAGTTCTCTGAGAGAAAAGAAAGTCCTGTGCTCTCGCATGCGAGAGCACAGGACCTGAAGTTTTAATTTATTTTACCATTACCTTTACGGCCTTTCCGTTGCGAACCACGATGTTCAGACCGCGCTGCAACTTGTTGGCCTTCACACCTGTGAGGGTGTAGATACCTTCAATCTGAGCATTGGCATTGTTCGAAACGCTCTCAATGCCTTCGGCAATCGGGCCGTTCCAGCCTTCGTTGTTGCCTTCCTCGATGAGTGTCAGCGTCCAGCCACCTGCTGAGAACCAGTTTCCACCGAATACCTTCTCGTTCTCACCGGCCACACCAGTCTTCACACCGATGGTCAGCTCGTGTTTGTCTACTATAACATTAATGTCCTGATGCTTCCATCCACGACCGTTACCATTGTTGGCATTGTAGATAGCAGAGTAGTAGGTGTACAAAGCATCACCCTCAGACACAGCACCGTTATCAATGAGTTCTTTAGCTTCAGCCCAGATAGGACCGCGTGTGTCGCTGGCAATAACTTGCTCTTGTAACTCTTCGTCCAGGTAGTAGTCGAGAGGAATCTCAACGAATGCAGTATCAGCAGCAGCTACTGAAGTGAAGACGTAAGCACCTTCAGCTGGAGTACGTGTATAAACACCTAAGTTGTAAGTACCGTTGGGCAGATCCTTCACCAGCTGCCAAGCCTTAAAGCCTACCAGACCCGTGTGAGTGGTTTCGCCAGTCTGATCGTCGGTCACGTCCTTGCTGTTGTAAGAGTCGATGTAGCGGGTGCTTGAACCGTCGAACCACTGTCCGCTTGTTGAGTTCTTGTCGCCATTGCCGCGCACGAAGTTCCAACCGTTTTCACTCTCGATGTTCGGGTTCTGGATGAATGCGGTGTAGTCTGTAGCATTCTGATCGTCCACGATGTTCTGCTTGTTCACCATAGCCATCAGTTCGTTCAGAGCCTTGATGTACTCGGTCACCACGTTAGCCTCTTGCATTGCGCTGATCAGCACGGCCTTTTGTTCAGCCATCAGGTTCTGCAGGGCAGTCTTACCTGTTGCCTGTGCCTCGTTGGCCACAGAGTCAGCAGCGTTATAGACAGGAGTATAGTCGTTCACATAGCTCTTGGTGTAGTTCACGATGCTGTCAATCTTCGTGTAGGTAGCAGCCTCGCTTGCAATCCAGTTCATTGAGAAGTTGTAAGCGAACTGAACGATTTCCTTAGCGGCCTTGTAGACGGCATCGCCCTGATTCTCCAGGTTCTCCTTGATGGTGGGCAGTGTCTTGCCTTCCTGCATGTACTCCTCGTACTTAGCCTCACTGGTCTGAGCCTCATTCATAGCAGCTGAGAGGGCACCCAGGGCAGCGATGTAGTCTAATGTGTTGGCATACTTGGCGATGGTGTCGTTCAGGGTCTTCTTGTCGGCAGCGAAGTGCATGTTGCCAGCCAGAGCGTTGGCAGCCAGCACCTTTGCGTCGTAAGCCTCCTTCAGGGCATCTGCACTTGCTTCGCCCAGATAGTTCAGTTTGAAGTTGGTAGCCAGGAACCAGCCAGCCGAACCGCTGCCAGTACCTGTGCCCTCAGCACCGATGGTGAGCACTCCGTCCACCACGAGCACCTTCTGCTCAGCAGTCATGCTCAGGGTCTCCCATTCGTATGAATCCCATCCTTCCTTAGTCAGGCTTGAAGAAATCTTCTTATCTGCTGTACTCTCTGCATAGACGTGCTGATCGGTCAGGCACTCAGCCTGAGTAATCAGGTCAGCGCTCACGGTATAGTAGCCGTTGGGCAGTCCTTCGATGGTCTGGCCTACGGCGATGGTGCCGTTGATGCCGCTGCCCCATGCGTTCCAGCAGCTGCGGTTGCGCTGCCAGTTCAGGCGCTGGTCACCACCAGTGTAGGTACCCGTCACCTTCCAGCCCTCGCTGGTCAGGTCGTCGTTAGAGCTACCCTCAGTATAGTTCTCTACATTCGGGAAGATGTATTCACCGTCCACGAAGTCAGGTGCGGCAGTCTCCTTGATGAACCAGGGGTTCTGCACCAGGAAGGTGTAGTCGGCAGGATTCTCAACAGTAGCCACCTGAGTGAAGTTGTAAGCGCGGATGGCAGCATTGCCTTCCTCTACAGCACCCAGAATCCAGGCAGCGAAGTCTTCGCCTTCGCCTTTGAATTCACCCTCCTTGTAGTTGAGGATTTTCTCGTATGCACTCTGGAAGTCGGCCTTGCCGGGATAGTCGGTGGTCTGCAGGATCTTGTCTATCTTAGCCAGCATGGCATCTACGTTCTCCATCTCGGCAAGAGCAGCCTTGAACTTAGCCATGATGGCATCAGCCTGTTCAATGGCAGCAGCGGCAGCAGCCACATCCGTAACATCAATATCTTCCAGTTCGAAGGCATAGTCGCCTATCTGACCTGCCAAGCCATTGTATCCAGCGGCAGTAGCCTGACCAGCCAGTTCGCTGCACTCGTTGATCAAGGCATCGATGAGCTCCTGGGGATCAGCCTCACCAATCTTATAGAGCTTGATACCGTCGAGAGCCACGATGGGCTGACCACCTGAACCGGCGTTGGCAGCCTTATAACCGAACTGCATGGTGAAGCGAGCGGTCGGGGTGAACTCGAACTCGTGCTTGGTCCACACCTGAGCCTGCAGGCCAGTACCCTCTTCATCCTTAAACACTTCGTTGCGGCACTTAATCTGAGTCAGGTCTTCAGCCACAGCTGATGTGTTGGGGTTGATGTTGATGGTCCAGTACTCCAGACGATACTTGGCGCAAGGCAGATGCACCTCCTGGCTGAAGGTTGCACTGTTGGTCCAACCGGCACGCAGATACACGAAGCCCACGCCACCGTCGAAATCGGTAGGACGTGCGGGTACGGCCAGATAGGTAGAGCCGTCGTCGGCGATAGGCACTGCCGTTGCAGGCAGGTCATAGGGAACAGAGCCGAAGTAGGTCCACTCACACTGAGGGAATTCGGCATTCGACCACAGCTTCCAGCCCTGAATACGGCCCTTGAAGCCGTTTACAGCCTCCATCTTGCGACCGTCGGGGCGGCTCTGCGAGCTGCTGCTCTTCGGACGTGCATAGACTGTGCTGTCGGCAGCGATGTAAGCCCAGCTACGGCCACTCAGCGAATGGTCGGTCTTGATGGCCTCTTTCATGGAGCCATCGGCCTGGAACGTCAGATCCTCGTCGAACCCGGCATTCTTCACGAGGTACGTCATGTCCTCTTCTTGTGCGAACGATGGCATGGCCATCATTGCGCCCATTGCGAAAAGTAAAAGTTTTTTCATGTTAATTAAAAGTTAGTAAATAAAAAAGTTTATTCTCACGTGTTAGTAAGTCTAAAGAAAATAGTTTTAATTGCAATTATACGTTGCAAAAGTAAATAATATTTTTGAAAAGCATTTCTTTTTTCTTAAAAAAATACATGAAAAATATGAAATTGCTCCTTGATTTATATCATTTTACCGTTTTTTTCCTAAATTTGCAGCAGGCTATGCAAATCGATGCTTGATTATTTAAGTAACAAACATGATATGAGAACAAGAACGACCTTTATTCTGATGTTGCTGTCGCTATGGATGGCAACACCCTTTTGGGCCGCCAACACGAAGACTACCGTGGCTCAAGTGACTGGTGAGGTGACCCTGACCGCTGACGTAGATTATATCGTGAACGGAGAAGACCCCTTTGCCGACGGTGCGCTCGTGAACATTGAGAACACCGACCACGCCGTGCTCATTGTAGAGCGCATCAAACCCTCCAAACTCATGGCCGTGACGCTGGGTGAGTCGCTGCTGTCACGACATGTGCAGATAGGCGGCAGCGTGGCCCGCAACAATGTGAACTGTCAGGTGCGTGCCTACGGCACTCGCGGCTCCATGATTCTGCCCTACGCCACGGCAGCCTACAAGCCGCTCACCGTCTATACGGAGCAGAACTTCCAGGGCGAGCAGTCGAACAACTTCGGACTGGAGAACACGGGCGGCTACATGAACACCATGACCGATGCACAGCTGAACAACCGCGTGCGCTCGTTCCGCCTGAAGCGCGGCTACATGGTCACCTTTGCCACGGGCAAGAGCGGCTATGGCTATCAGCGCTGCTTCATTGCCAACGATCAGGACTTGGAGGTGGCCGAACTGCCACGGATTCTCGACGAGAAGATTACGAGCTACCGCATCTTCAAGTGGAACACCTTAGGCAAGAAAGGACTGGCCAGCTCGACCAACGCCCATGCTTGCGACACGCTCAACGTGATCAGCTGCTACGACTGGAACCAAGGCCATGACATGTATCCCGACGTAGAGTGCGTGGCCAACCACCTGTATGAGGACTATCCCTCGTCGAAAGCCTGCGGACAGGCCACCTGGACAGGCCACATGAAGACCAATAACGAGCCGCGCAACTCCAGCGACGACAATCCGCAGTCACTTAATACCATCCTGAACAACTGGCAGAACCTGATGCGCACCGGCATGCGTCTCTGCTCGCCTTCGTCATGGGACGGCAGCGACTATACCGACGGCTCGGGCTTCATCAAGCAGTTCCTCGACTCTATCGATGCCCGTGGCTGGCGCTGCGACCTCGTCGATCTGCACTGCTACTGGCTCATCGACAACTTCAACAACCTGGGCACCATGCAGTCGAAGTACAAGCGACCGCTCTGGATCTCGGAGTGGATATGGGGCGCCTCGTGGAACAACAACGGCGCCTTCGAGAGCGGCAAGACCGACGGCGACATTGCCTGGGGCGTGGAGCAGATCTACAACAAGCTGAACTCATACGGCTACGTGGAGCGCTACTTCTACTGGAACAGTGAGTCGAAGGGCAAGCTCTACAACAGTGACGGCTCGCTCACACAGGCCGGACGCAAGTATCGCGACATGCTCTCGGGCATGGGCTATAACAAAAGCTACGAGAAGGTGCCCAACCTGCCGCGTATGCGTGGCGGTTTCCGCGACTTCCGCGTGAGTGAGGCCATTGACGGACAGGTCCGCATCACCTGGCATGAGTACGACGGTGAATATAATCAGCTGATGGAGGTGCTGCGCAAACAGCCCGGACAGCCCTGGCAGACGTGGCAGACCGTGCGCCCCGACGACGGTGAGGCCGACTATGCGCTGACCGATGCCGACTATGTGGAAGGCACACGCTACAGGCTGCACATACGCAGCTACAGTGGGCGCGACTACTGGAGCTCGGAGGACATGGAGCCCGGCGAGGCCATTGATGCATCTGGCAACATTCGCTATGTGGGTGGCAACCTGGTGATGAACGGCGACTTCCAGATGGGGCTCGACGGATGGGTCAACGGTGAAGGGCAGCCGCTCTCTCAGCCCTGGTTCGAGGTGCTGCCCAAGAGTCTCACCGACGGCAACTACCTGCAGTGCTTTGCCAATATGGGACAGACGGGAGCAGGTTCCATTCGAACCGCCTTCGACGTGGAGCCCAATCAGGACTATGTGATTCGCGTGGCCATGTGCGATGCAGGCGAGTATATCAAAGTGGATCTCAGACAGAAGGGCGGCTCCACCGACGAGAACAAGGCTACCCTGAAGTCTGACGGCTACTGGTCAACCAAACAGGCCGTGTTCAATAGCGGCAACAACAACGAGGCCGTGCTCTCCTTCCGCTGGCTGGCAGGTACGGCGCAGTTGGCCGACATCGAGCTGCGCAAGCTCTTCACCACCGAGGCCGATGCACTGGCCGACGGAGAGCTGCTCACCCTGCAGCGCAACCAACAGCTGATGCCATATATCGCCGCACAAGAGCAGCAACTCACTGACTCGCTGCTCACCGTGGCACGCGCCCTGGTGCAGTTCGACTTCGAGGGGCGCGAGGCCCTGCAAGCCGCCATCGAAGCCGCCGACCGCAAGCAGTTGCAGCAGGCCCTCGACGGCTATCTGGTCATGGCGGAGGCCGAGCAGCAGCCACAGTCGCCCTCATTTGAGAGCGCCGACGGCTGGGTGACTAAAGCAGGCACCTTCACGGGTGGCGACCAGCGCACGGCCACTCAGCAGGACAAGACTTGCTGGAATGCCTGGTGGAGCGGCATCAGCGCCACCGAGGGCAAGAACCAGACCATGGAGATACGACAGAGCATCGGCGGACTGCCCGAGGGACTCTATACGATGGAGTGTAAGGCCACCACGCAGCACTACTGCCTGAGCGACCAGCACGGATTCCTGAGAGTGAAGCGCTCCGAGAACTCAGCGCTCTCTTCCCTCCCTCTCTCTGCCGAGACCCCGCTGCTGCAGCGCGACTACCTCGATGTTCCCGGCACCATCGGCGCCTGGCAGACACTCACCACCACGCCCGTCTATCTGAGCGGTGCTGAGACTGACTCGCTCGTCATCGGCTTCACCTCGTCGAAACAGGGAGCCACCGACTTTGCATGGCGTCGCTACGGTAGCAACGAAACGGCCTCGAATACGGGCGACCAGCGCGAGGGATGGTGGTGCGCCACCGACTTCCGTCTGCTCTATCACCCCATCTTCCGCTTTACGGTAGTGCCGGGCCAGTGGGGAGCCGTCTGTCTGCCATACGCCTATCGCGTGCCGCAGGGCATGAAGCTCTACCGCGTGGCAGGATTGCTGAGCGGCTATCAGCAGCTGTGCTTGGAGGAGGTCACCGAGACGGAGGCAGGCATGCCCTATATCTACAAGAGCGAACAGCCGGAGGCAGTCTATTTCACTGCTGGCGAGACGCACAATCCCCGCAGCTACAATAACCTGCGTGGCTTCCACATCACCGTCACAGAGGCCCGTGCCGGTCACTATCTGCTGAAGGATGGCGTGTGGAAACGACTCACCGCGCGCGAGACGATACCCAACTACTCAGCTATCATCACTAAGGTGGGCGACATGACCGTCTATGACAGTTGGGAAGGCACGACCATGCCCATCGAGGGTGCCGACGACGAGATGAGAGCGCTCGGAATAGGTAGAATGGATGATGCTGGACCATCGGCTCCCGCCCGCTACTACGACTTGAACGGGCGACAAGTGAAAACACCGAGCAGCGGTCACCGAGTGGTGATTGAACAGCAAGGAAAGACCATAAAGAAAGGAGTGCGATGAGCACTCCTTTCTTTTTGTGGGTGATGAGAATTTTTTTACTTAGGCTGCTTGCCGATGTAGGCGAGGATACCACCATCTACATAGAGCACGTGGCCGTTGACGGCGTCGCTGGCGTGAGAAGCCAGGAACACGGCGGGACCACCCAGCTCAGAAGGATCGAGCCAACGTCCGGCAGGAGTCTTGGCGCAGATGAACGAGTCGAACGGATGACGGCTGCCGTCCGGCTGACGCTCGCGCAGAGGTGCGGTCTGAGGTGTAGCGATGTAGCCCGGGCCAATGCCGTTGCACTGGATGTTGTACTCGCCATACTCTGAGCAGATGTTGCGGGTGAGCATCTTCAGGCCACCTTTGGCTGCAGCGTATGCGCTGACGGTCTCGCGGCCCAGCTCAGACATCATAGAGCAGATGTTGATGATCTTACCCTCCTTGCGCTCCATCATCTCAGGAATCACGGCGCTTGAGCAGATGAACGGACCTACGAGGTCGATGTCGATAACCTGCTGGAACTCAGCGCGCTTCATCTCGTGCATGGGGATGCGCTTGATGATGCCGGCGTTGTTCACGAGGATGTCGATCTGGCCCACCTCCTGATGAATCTGTTCCACGAGTGCCTTCACTGCATCCTCGTTGGTCACGTCGCACACGTAGCCCTTCACGTTCTCGATGCCGGCCTCTTTGTAGTTAGCCAGACCGCGCTCGAGTGCTGCCTCGTTGATGTCGTTGAAGATGATGTTTTTGATACCTGCCTCAACGAATGCCTTTGCAATGTTGAAGCCAATGCCGTAAGATGCGCCGGTAATCCATGCGTTCTTACCCTCTAATGAAAAAAGATTTTTCATTTAATTCTAAAGTTTAAATTATAAATTATAATAAAGTGATAAATAAGACTATTCTTGTTTGGCTGCTTTTATTTTCCGCAGCATAGTGAGTGTGATAGAAGTACCTAATTTTATGATTTCCAGACAATCAGCTTGTAGAGACTTATAGAGTTTTTCTTCTAAAAGATCCACACGGTAGGCTAATTCAAGCCAATAGAGTGTTTCTTCTGCTTCTTTTAATGCAATGGAATGTTTGTGCACGAAGTCTGCATCTGACTCAGCTTTGATAGCTTCTGAAATATTGGCTCCGATGGATGTGCCTGAACGAAAAACCTGATCAGCCAGCGTGAATTTCTTTTGTTGAATCAGATATTCATTTAGATGGTAAATACGAACAGCATAGTCCATTGATTTCTGCCTTATCAGATTATCAGCTCTACTTGGCATCTATATAATTAATTTGAATTTAAACATATAATTGTATATAATTGTAATTCAGAATTTATAATTTAGAATTTGATTATAGTGATCAGGACTTAGCGCAAATCAGCAATTTGCGTAAAGTCCTGATCACTATAATCAAGGTTCTCTCCCCCCATGCCCCAGATGAACGTGTAGTTGTGGGTGGCGGCGGCGGAGTGGATGCTCCATTCGGGTGAGAGCACGGCCTGATGGTTCGCCATCCAGAGGTGGCGCGTCTCCTGCGGTTCGCCCATGAAGTGGCACACGGCCTGGTCGTCGGGCAGTTCGAAGTAGAAGTATGCCTCCATGCGACGGGAGTGGGTGTGGGCCGGCATCGTGTTCCATACGGAGCCGGGAGCCAGCTCGGTCATGCCCATCTGCAACTGACAGGTGGGGAGCACCTGGTTGACCAGCATCTTGTTGATATTCCGCTCGTTAGACGTTTCGAGCGCACCCATGTGGGCCACCACGGCATCCTGCTTCGTCACCTTGCGGGTGGGGTAGGCGCAGTGGGCGTTGGTGGAGTTGAAGTAGAACAGTGCCGGACGGTTCTTGTCTTTCGACATGAACACGACTTCGCGATCGCCACGACCAATGTAGAGTGCCTCCTTGTAGTCGAGATCGAACAATTCGTCGCCTATTTTCACTGAGCCGGGACCGCCCACGTTGTAGATGCCCACCTCGCGTCGGGTGGTGAAGTAAGGAGCCTTGAGCGGGTCGATGGCTTCGAGCGGCAGCTGCTCGCTCACGGGCATGGCACCGCCCACGATCATGCGGTCGTACATGGAATAGACCATCTGCACCTCGTCCTTCACGAACAGTTGCTCTATGAGGAAGTCGCAGCGCAGGCGGGCTGTGTCGTAGTGGCGTGCATCCTCGGGATGGGCTGCATAGCGTACTTCGTAGTTAGTCTTCATATATACGTCGATTCAGATTAGTCAGTTAATAGTTCTAAGAGAAGTGTGCTGCAAAATTACGGAAAATTTTCCGAATTGTTCCATGATTGCGCCTATCTTTTCATAAACTTACTTAAAAAATGGTTTGTTAGTTTTCTTGCAGCGGACTACAGGACTACAAGACTTTTTGGGCATCTGGTGTAAACTAGTCCTCAAGTCCTGTAGTCCGCTGCTAAAAAACAGGCTTTTCGGACTGTGTCTAAAAAGAGGTCTGAATGGTTTAGGATAGATGGTACAGAAGTTTAGGCTTTATCATCATGCGAAATAGGCTAAATCGTTGAGCGATTTAGGCTATTTCACGTTGTGATTTAGGATAGATCGTTTTATGATTTAGGCTATATCATGTCACGTTTTAGCCTAAATGGTGACACGATATAGCCTAAATGATAAGGGCATAAAAAAGCTGGCGAAAAGGATTCGCCAGCTTATGCGATTTTTTAAAATAATGTTCTGTTGATTAGAAAGACCAACCGAGGCGGAGAGCGGGCTCAACATAGAAGTTCAGCTCAGTATCCTTGTCGGTAACCAGGTGCTTGTTGGTCAGGCTTACAGTAGCACCATCGGTGTAGAAGGTCTTAGCCTTCTTAACTTCATTCACGTCGTAGTCCTTGTACTTGGTGTTCTTGAAGTTGATACCCAGTTCAGCACCTACAAAAAGGTGCTTGGTGATATAGAAGTCAACACCAGTGAATACACCTGCACTAATTGCAAAGCTATTGGAATTGCCAGAGATATTGTCATATCCTTTGTATTCCTGTGTCAGGTTTGTCCACTTTGACAGGCCAGTAGCTGCATCGTAACCCCAAGCAGTGGTGTTGTCAACAGTGGTCTTGTTGTTAACCATGCTGAAACCAACCTTTGCACCAGCATAGAGATCAGCACGACCATACTTTGCGAAGTGGTACTCATAACCCAGGTTTACAGCAAACTTAGTGGTGTTCAGCTTCTGCTTGTCATCCTTAGTGTTGTTATATTCATCAACATCCTTGATATAGTTGATATCTTCTGCACCGGTGTATTTGGGATCCAGCACATTGGGCACTACAGGATTGTTAATACCATCTACCTTGTTGTCGAAACCAACATTCAAGCCGAGACGAATAGCGTGCTCGTCGCTGATGAAGTAGCGGAACTTCAGACCTACGTTATCGAGCTTGAAAGTTGTGAAATTGTTGCTGAAGGGGTTGAACTGAATCTCAGTGCCGAAAGCACCCTTCTTACCACCGAACTCATCCTGAGCGTTGATGTTGCCTGAAACAATCATCAGAGCAGCTACAGCTGCGATTTTCATGAAGTTTTTCATAATTGCCTTAAAAATTTAATGAATAATTTTTTGTTACAATCTTTGTTTATTAATTTCTCTCTTTTTGTTTTTGCATCCGTTTCCGAAATGCGGGTGCAAAGGTAGCTGTTTCCGCACACAAAACTAAAATAAATATTCAAGTTTTTAGCGAAAACCAACAATATCATTGATTTGTATCAAAAAAAAGCGCCTTTTCTCATGGCTTAGAAGAAAAAAGTAGTAACTTTGCATGCTCAATTATGCAGTGGGCATTTCTCGCGCACGTACATTATAATATATAAATATAAAATCCGTAATAATTGCACTATGGCATACTTATTTACTTCCGAATCGGTATCGGAAGGGCATCCCGACAAGGTGGCCGACCAGATTAGCGACGCCATCCTCGATCAGTTTCTGGCCTACGACGAGCACGCACATGTAGCCTGTGAGACGTTTGTCACCACCGGACAGGTGGTCATCATGGGTGAGGTGCGCAGCAAAGAGTATATTGACCTGCAGACTGTGGCCCGCAAGACCATCAACAAGATAGGCTATACGAAGGCCGAGTATCAGTTTGACGGCAATTCGTGCGGCATCCTCACTGCCATTCATGAGCAGAGCGACGACATCAATAGGGGCGTGGATAGACCCACCCCCAACCCCTCCCCAGGGGAGGGGAGTCTGGATAGTTCTGCTATCTCCCTATCAAGTGATAAAGGTAATCAATCCCCCCTCCCCTGGGGAGGGGAAGGGGGTGGGTTAGAGCAAGGTGCCGGCGACCAGGGCATGATGTTCGGCTATGCCACCAACGAGACGGAGAACTTGATGCCTGTGTCGCTCGACCTGGCACACCTTATCGTGCGCACATTGGCCGACATTCGCCGCGAGGGTAGGGAGATGACCTATCTGCGCCCCGATGCCAAGAGCCAGGTGACGGTGCAGTACAGCGATGAGGGCATTCCTGAGCGCATCGACACCATCGTGGTATCGACCCAGCACGACGAGTTTGATACCGACGAGGCCATGCAGGCACGCATCAAGGACGATGTGATCAATATCCTCATTCCCCGCGTGAAACAGCAGATTCATTCACAGAAGGTGCTTGACTTGTTCGGACTCGACATCAAATACTATGTGAACCCCACGGGCAAGTTCGTCATTGGCGGACCCCACGGCGACACCGGACTGACGGGCCGTAAGATTATTGTCGATACCTACGGAGGCAAGGGCGCTCACGGCGGAGGTGCTTTCTCGGGCAAGGATCCGAGCAAGGTGGACCGCTCAGCAGCATACGCTGCACGCCACATTGCAAAGAACATGGTGGCAGCAGGCGTGGCCGACGAGATGCTGGTGCAGGTGAGCTATGCCATCGGTGTGGCAGAGCCCATGAACATTTACGTGAACACCTACGGCCGCTCGCATGTAGCGATGAGCGATAGCGAGATAGCATGCCGAATAGAGAAACTGTTCGACCTGCGCCCCAAGGCCATTGAGCGCACACTGAAGCTGCGCCAGCCCATGTACTTGGAGACTGCTGCCTACGGACACATGGGCCGCAAGTGCGAGGTGGTGAAGAAAACCTTCACCAGCCACTATCATGAGACGAAAGTCATTGACGTGGAGCTCTTCACTTGGGAGAAGCTGGACCGTGTCGATGACATCAAACGTGAGTTTGGACTGTAAGAAAAGATAGAGTCTGTGGGAGAGCCATTACCTCTCTATTACCGTGAGAATTATTTCTCTGACGATACGCTGTTTCATACCGAACAGACCGTTGACAGGTTCGGGGTGGCGGGCGAACCTGTGCCCTATGTCGTACGCAACGACAGCATTGTCACACTGATTCTGATCATCTGCTTTGTGGTGTTCGTGATCTCAACAGGGCACACACGCGAGTTCGTAGGACGGCAACTGAAGAGACTCTTCAATTCCCAACCCAGCGAGAACGACTTCAAGGAGACATCGGGCGAACTGGGATTCCAGTTCTTCCTGCTCTTCATGTCGTGTCTGCTCATGGCCGTCACCGTGTACGGCTTCACCTCATACGTATTGGGCGACACACTCATCATCAACAGCGAACTGCTCACGCTCGCTATCTTCCTGGCAGTGTTCGTGGGCTATCAGTTCCTGCACTGGGTGGGCTACACAGTGGTGAACCATGTGTTCTTCGCACCGCAGCAGAACAGCAGGTGGATCAAGACCCAGTTGTTCCTCAAAGCCAGTATGGGGGCACTGCTCTTCCCAGTCGTGATGCTCAGCGTTTATTTCAATTTGTCGATAGAAAAAGCTGTATATTACTTCGGATTTGTCCTCATTTTCATAAAATCTGTTACATTTTATAAGTGTTGGAACATCTTTTTCCGACAAAATGGCGATTATCTGCAAAATATTTTGTACTTTTGCGCCCTTGAAATCGTACCATTGCTCTCTTTGGGGGCTGCATTGATAATTTTAATCGATCATTTGAAGCTTAATTTTTAGGATATACCCACGAAGATGATTAAGAAAATTCTGGTGTCACAACCTAAACCGACCAGTGAGAAGTCGCCTTATTATGATATAGCCGAACGTTTTGGCGTGGAGCTTGTCTTCCGCCCGTTTATCAAGGTTGAAGGCATCACAGCACGTGACTTTCGTACACAGAAAGTGAACATATTAGACTATACGGCAGTCGTCTTTACTTCGCGCCATGCCATTGACCATTTCTTTACGCTGGCCAAGGAGTTGCGCATCACCGTTCCGGAAGAAATGAAATACTTCTGCGTCACCGAGACCATAGCTCTCTACATCCAGAAGTATGTGCAGTATCGCAAGCGCAAGGTGTTCTTCGGCTCAACAGGCAAGGTCGATGACCTGATTCCTACCATGCTGAAGCATAAGACTGAGAAATATCTGGTACCCATGAGCGATGTTCACAACGACTCGCTTACCAAGTTGCTTGATTCGAAGAAACTCACTCACACCGAATGCATCATGTATCGTACCGTGAGCAACGATTTCACCGATGACGAAGTCAAGTCGTTCGACTATGATATGCTCATCTTCTTCAGCCCGTCGGGTATCGAGTCGCTCACCAAGAATTTCCCTAACTTTGAGCAAGGCAAGATTGCCATTGGAACCTTCGGACCTGCTACGGCCAAGGCCGTGCGCGATGCAGGTCTGCGACTGGACCTGGAGGCCCCTTCGGAGAAGTTTCCTTCGATGACGGGAGCATTGCAACACTTTCTGTTGGTGAACGAAGACTAAGCACACACCACTCGCACATCGTGAAGAACCGCTTTTCATTTGAAAAGAACGAACGCGTCGCCAGTCAAAAACTCATTGATGAACTCTTTACCGGCGGGAACAGCCAGTCAGTGGCTGCCTTCCCGCTGCGTGCTGTTTATATGGTGCAACAGCGACAAGCTGACGAGCCACCGGCAAAGCTACTCATCAGCGTGGCCAAGCGCCGACTGCACCATGCCGTCGATCGCAACCGAACCAAGCGGCAGTTGCGTGAAGCCTACCGACTGAACAAGCACCGTCTGGAAAGCACACTTCCCGACAATGAGCAGCTGGTCGTGGCATTCATCTGGCTGGCAGACGGACTGGAGTCCACCGATACAGTCGCAGCGCGCGTCAAATCACTTCTGAAGCGCATCAGTGTAAAGTTGCAAACAAAGAATTCTTGAATGGTCGTTTTCACTCTCTATTTCCCTGAATCATGAAAACGCTTTGGTATTATATCTGTTGGCCACTGAAATGGCTGTTGCTGCTACCGATTCTCTTTTATCAGCATTTCATCACCCCCTACACACCCCCTTCGTGCCGTTTCACACCCACTTGCTCGGAGTATGCCCGTCAGGCCATCGTGAAGCACGGACCTTTCAAGGGACTCGCACTGGCCGTGTGGCGTATCCTGCGCTGCAATCCCTGGGGCGGCAAAGGATACGACCCTGTGCCGTGATTCTATGATTCGAGGACTTTTTCGAGGTAGGAGGTGCGAGGTACGAATATCACCGTAGTGCCAGGGCCTTGTTTTCGGCTGCTTCCATCAGCTCACGCTCTCCCGGACCTTTATCATTGATGCCGCAGAGATGCAGAATGCCGTGAATGATGACGCGGTGAAGCTCCTCGTCGTAGGGCTTGCCGAACAGCTCGGCATTCGAGCGCACGGTGTCGAGTGAGATGACGAGGTCGCCGTTGAGCACGTCGTCTTCGCAATAGTCGAAGGTGATGATGTCGGTATAGTAGTCGTGCTGCAGGTATTCACGGTTCACGGTCAGTATGTGCTCGTCGTCGCAGAACAGATAGCCCACTTCGCCTACCTTCTTCTTGTAGGTGGCTGCCACGCGTCGAATCCATGCCGTAGTGTCGCG
>JAEEPT010000050.1 GCA_016284895.1 Prevotella sp.
AAAAGACAACGGCAAAACAATTACAACAAAGGGCGTAAAGAATGCAAATATAGTTATACTTAGTAGTTCCTTGTCATCGAACCCATATATCATTCCTTGCTGGATATAAATTACGATAGCAAATATCAGATTTATTATTGAAAAGATAGCAAAGCGACCACCTCTTGTACCAAATACTCCTCCTTTCTTTTTAGCATTTGGTGTGGCCAAAGCCAAAAACTCCAATATGTCTTCTTTAGTGTTAGGTACAGGGAAAAGATTTATGGTTTCAGCAATTCTTACCTCTTTTTCTGCTGCATCTTTTGTTGTAGAGCGAATATTGTCTATCTTTTCAGCTAATTCTGTTATTGAAGAATTCGCTTTCTTGTTTACAACCTTTGTGTGGCAATAAGGGCATTCCAGGCTCATCGGTGGAATTTGTTCATGACACTTTGGACACTCATTTCCTATTGCATCTCTCTGTTTCTGAATATACTGAGCTTGTGCATCAGCTATAGATTCGGACTGCTTTTTACCAATTATCTTTGATAACTGATTAATGTAGAAGTTAAGGTCTACATCGCTTACTCCATCTTTTTGGGCACAATTGCGGAAATATGCCAAGTCATTCTCGTTTAATGGCCCATTCTCCAATGCCATTTCAATTTTTGCCTCGAGTTGTTTCGAGATTCCAAATTCATTTACTTCCTCATTTCTTTCCATAGATTATTTCAAATTTAATTATTATTAATAGAGTTCCCAAAATCAAAATACTAAATGGAAAAGTGTTCTGATGATAATCCAAATCAGGATGACGGGGAAACAGACTAAGTACAAAATAAAACCTAAGATACCATTATCACGGAAGAACGATCCATAGCAGAAAAAGTCACAAATGGTGTCTTTTATGCCTTGTGTAACGCCCCCCGCTACCTCTTTGGCTGTTTCCTTCACTTTTTCCTTTTTCTTACTTTTCTTTCCTTCATCTTCTTTTTTGGCATACTGTCCTAAACCATGCTCACGTTTATACCAATCAGAATAGGTGGAATCATTAATAGATCCATCGTCATTATAAATTATTCGCGCAGTATGTTCACCACCACTACTCGAAGTTGCCTTGTATTTCCCGGATCGATACTCTTCATGTGAAATAGGTATGTTTTCTACACTACTCATAATTGTTAGGTTTTTAGCACTTGCCTACTCTTTTATAGGATTTTCGGCTTTCTCCTTTTGGTCAAAAAATCATTGCAAAGATATGGCTTATCATCGAAAAACAAACATTAAAGCTTGGTTCTTATTTGGTTCTTTTTATTTCTGTTCTTGCACAATTAACAAGAGTTGTGTACTTTTGCAAAACAAAAGGAATCCTTTCGGAATGGAAAAGAAACAGGAAGAGCTAAAACACCTGACGGAACTGGTTCTGGGCATCAAAATAAGAACGCCCAAGGACTTTGAGCTGCTACAGAAAGAAATACAACAGAAGACAGGACAACAATTAAGTCTGTCTACGCTAAAGCGTTTCTGGGGATATGTGGACAAGGACAACGTGGACTACAAAGTGCGAGTGACCACACTCGACATTCTTGCACAATTTGCCGGATTCCATAACTGGGTGTCTTTCTGTCAGACAAACCTTGAAGAGGGTGATGAGAGTGGTACCACGGCTTATCGCAACCTGTATCTGAGTGATCTTCAGGTTGGCACCCACATCATTCTTCGCTGGATACCCGACCGCATAGTTACCATGCGCTATGAAGGCGACGACTTGCTAACCGTTGTAGAATCAATAGGCAGCAAATTGCGACCTGGTGACACGTGTCGTTGTATGCATATCGTGGAAAACACACCGCTGACACTCTTTTCACTTGTTAGAAACGGTGAACTGATAGGCAACTATATCTGCGGAAAAGAACATGGTGTAGTCTTCTCTGTTCGCAAATAATCTTATTTTTCTTCAATTGGCTGTAGGTTGAGTTCGCTCCACCCTTTTGCGTTTTGATAGGCTGCCAGAGACTTCGCAGGCACACGAATCACGCCATGGAAAGAACTATCGACAATGGTAGAAATCTTTGGGGGCTTTGGTGCCAGTACCTTGATTTCCTCCAGTGATTCACACTTATAGAACAAATATTCACCTAACAACTTGACCTGAGCAGGCAATGTGATGGTGTGCAATGAACGGCACCGAAAGAAAACTCCACGACCTATACGTTGTAGCGTATTGGGCAATTGTACATTCTCCAGACTGTCACAACCTGCAAAGGCATCTTGTCCTATGGAAATAACACCTTCTGGCAAATTGATTGCTCGCAGCGATACACACGCCACAAAACAGTTGCGAGGCACCATGGTAGCCGATGCCGGCCAACTGACATTGGTGAGACTACGGCAACTGGCAAAGGGCTCATAGTACAGATTGCGCAATGAAGGGGGCAGGTACAGCCCTTTAATGCGGCAGCAGTTTCGCAGGGCGCTGTTATTGATGGTAGTGATAGTAGGCGGAATATGGATATTTGTGATGAGTGAACACTCACGAAAGGCATTGGCTGCTATCTCGCGGATATAAAAGGTCTCACCATGGAAGGTAACCGATTCGGGTATCACAATATCTTTTTCGTAGGGAAATCCATCCTCGGGCGCAGGTATCACAGCTGCCGAGTGGTTTGCAACTGATATTACACGAAAGTAGAACGTGTCAAGGCAGGTGGTATCAACAAACTCAGTACCATCGACAATTGCAGATGTATTAGGCTTCCAAAAAGATTGCCATGAGAAAACAGCAGCCAGCAGGAATAATAGTACCAACAGCAGAAACCATTTCCTACCACTACTTCCAACATTCCGTTCATCCAACAGGGTTAACAGCTCATCTACAGACTGAAATCGGTCCTCCTTGCGTTCTTTCAGACAACGTGCCATCATTTTCTGAAAAAGCGACTGCTGAGGCGACAACCATTCAAGTATCTTGCCAAGGGAATAGATATCGGTACGGGCATCTACGTCATAACTGCCGTCCTTCTGCTCTGGTGCTGCATAAGCAGCGGTTTGCCCCATCAGGTCTGGGCGGGCATCAATATAGCTGCATCCCAAATCAATAAGACGCACGTCGTGATTGACATCGGTGAGCATGATGTTTGATGGTTTCAAGTCGAGATGCAGGGCCTGATGGCTGTGCAGTTCGTGGAGTGCCATACAAAGTTGGCTCAGAAACTTCCGCAGATTGTTTGATTGTGAGAAATAGTCGGGATGCTTGTTGACAAACTCATCGAGGGTTACTCCATTGACATAGTCCATTAAGACACTACATTCGCTGGGGGTGTCAATAAGTTCGTGATAGCTAACAATATAATCACAATGAATCGAGGAGCCCAAAGCATACTCCTTTTGCAGCACCTCATGATAGAACATCTGCTGCATATACTCTGGGCGCAAGGATTTAAGGAAGAAGTACTCGCCATTTCTGAGCACCTTGTAGAAAAGGTGCTGCCTACTGCCTGAACCAAGGCGTAGCTGTTGTACAGCTTCTTTCTGATGTCCCTTAGGCACAAAGAAGAATGACGATTCGGAATAATCCTGATTCACGACTGTTCTATTATTGATAGTCCCTTATGTTTACATATCCTCCAAAGCTCGGTCATTTCGCGTTCTCTGTCATAGAACTTCTTCATAGAATTTTAAAGCTATAAATTTTACGACCACAACATTTCGGTGCAAAACTACATAATTAACTTGACATACACAAAGAATATGACTAAAATCTGCGTTTTGCTCCGAATTCAACGGAATCGAACTAAGCTAGGAAGATTTTCATTAGGCTTTCCCCTTGCAAACCTTACCCATCTTAGAGACTTGTGTAATATTGTATAGACAGAATTGCAAAGTGTGGCAGTCCATACAACAATGTAGTTCTGACTATACTATTTTACAGTTTACTCTTCATCTGCTTTGGTATTTTCAAAATTGAAGACAAAAATTCTGATTTTCTACGAATCTCTTTGCTGTTCGGATTTTTTTTGCTATTTTTGCAATTGAAATGGAAAATTCAGACATTGTAACAAAAAGAACACCGTTACTCACCCATTTTGCAGCAGTTTTATCGCGATTGGCTGATAATCTCAGAAAATCTATTTTGTTTGCAGCCGATTTTTTCTTGTATATGAATAGACAAATACCTATCCTGCTGGTCCTGCTGACGATGTGTTCCTGTGGTGTCCTGCGCAACAGGAACTCGGAGATGTATCTGCCGGGGCCAGCTATCCGCAATGACTATACTCCGAAAGGACTGGTAGAAGAGGTGCAATACCCGGGGAGCGTGCCGGGACCTTCCTTCCGACGGATGATTGTGTATCTCCCGCCTGATTATTACAGCTCTGGTCGCCGTTATCCGGTGCTCTATCTCCTGCACGGAGCCAGAGGGTACGAAACCTCCTGGATCAGAAAGGGGCAGGTGTATCAGAGCACCGACAGCCTGTTGCGGGAGGGACAAGCCGAACCGTGCATCGTGGTAATGCCCAATGTCAACCAGTACAATGACGACAAAGACTATGACGGGGGGCGCTTCAAGGACGCATGGGAATCCATCTTCGAAGTGGATGGAACTGTGGAATATGCCTTCGTGCATGATGTGGTGAACCTGGTGGACAGCCTATACCGCACCTGTCCTGACAAAGCGCACCGTGCCGTTGCAGGTCTCTCGATCGGGGGCTACCAGAGCCTGTACCTCGGAGTTAACCATCCTGACATGTTCGGCTATATCTGCGCTATGTCGCCCTATACTTGGAGCAAGGGGCGTGACCGAGGGTACAAGAAACTGTTCTACGGACATTTGTTTCAGAAAATAGATACAATGTTCGCCAACAATCCTCCGCTGGGCATGTACCTCTATGCCGGAAAATATGACATCATGCGCCCTCATACCGCACGCATCCATCGTCGCATGATGAAGAAAGGCTATGCGCACGAATACCGCAAGTACCCCGGAGGCCACGGCTGGAAGAAGGGATGGATAGATGAATACAAAGACCTGCTGAAGAAATTATTCAAATAATGAAAATCCTCATCGTCATCAATAATTTTCACATGACGGGCAACGGGATGGCTGCTTCAGCCCGTTGCACCGTAAAGTACCTGAAAGAGGCTGGGCATGAAGTACGTGTGCTGGCCGGTCCCAACCCCGATCCCAAAGGTCCCCAACCGGAATTCCTGCTCAAGGAATATGTTTTCCCGGTAGTCCAGCCCATTGTAGAAGCACTGGGGTACCATTATGCTGCCAGCGACAAGACAGTGATAACCCAGGCAGTGGAATGGGCTGATGTCGTACACCTGGAAGAGCCTTTCATACTGGAATACAAGACAATAAAGATTGCAGAGGCTTTGGGGAAGCCCCTCACCGCCACCTACCACATTCATCCGGAGAATATCACTTGCCATGGGGGACCTTTGTACCATTGGAACGGTTTCAACAGCTTCCTCTTGCGATTGGCAGGGAAATACATTTACAATCATTGTGCTGCCGTTCAATGTCCTACGGAGAACGTGATGGAACGGATGCGACGCTACCACATCGACACCCATCTGGAGGTCATCTCTAACGGGGTGGTTCCCGATGACTGCATCCGTCCACAAGAGATGCCTGCCGACTATCTCGACCCCCAGCGGCCACTCAAAGTCATCTATATTGGCAGACTGTCTGGTGAAAAGGACCAAATGACATTGCTTGAATCTATGCGCCATTCTCAATATGCCCAGCGCATTCAACTGCACTTTGCCGGCATTGGAGATAAAGAAAAGGCCATCAAGGAAAGAGCCCGAAAACTGTATAGGGAAGGGGTGCTGAAATACCCTCCCGTCTTCACTTTCGAGGACAGGGATGGCTTGAGAAAACTGGCAGCAGGAGCCGACCTGGCTGTCCATTGCGCCTTCATCGAAGTGGAAGGACTCTCCATCATGGAGGCTATGCAGCAGGGTGTCGTACCAGTGATAGCAGAAGGACGCTACAGCGGCACGTCGCAGTTCGCACTGGACCGTCGCAGCATCTTCCCTGCAAGAACCCCCGAGGCTTTGGCCAACCGGATTGACTACTGGCTCTCCCATCCCAAGGAGCGATGGGAAACCGGACAACAGTATGTGCAGGCCATGAAGGCATACGATATCCGTCAATCGATAGCAAAGCTCACTGCCCTCTTCGAGCGCGCAATCAGGGAGAAGTCTTCATCCAATTAAAATTGATAAAGATGAACCGTCATTCAAAATGTTATTTGTACCTTTGCAGCCAGTTCGGAAAAAAACAAAAAAGACAGTAGAAAGATGCCTACACCTATTTATATTATAGAAGAGCGGAAACTGCGCCGTAACCTGCAGTTGATAGCCGATGTAGCCCGACGTGCCGATGTGGAGATAATCCTGGCCTTCAAAGCCTTTGCACTGTGGAAGACGTTCCCCATCTTCCGTGAGTACATCAAGAGTACGACTGCCAGTTCGCTGAGCGAGGCACGACTGGCGCTGGAGCAGTTCGGGGCAAAGGCCCACACGTTCTCACCGGCTTATACCGACGACGAGATAGATCAGATTATAGATTGTAGCAGTCATCTGACCTTCAACTCGCTCTCGCAATATGAGCGATACCACGAGAGGGTAGGGGGGCGTGCCTCCATCGGGCTGCGGATCAATCCCGAATATTCTGAGGTGGAGACACTGCTCTACAACCCCTGTGCTCCCGGCACACGCTTCGGGGTGTCGTGCGACAAACTGCCCGATATGCTGCCTGCCGACATAGAGGGCTTTCACTGCCACTGCCACTGTGAGAGCGGTGCCGATGTGCTGGAACGCACGCTGGTACACATCGAGGAAAAGTTTGGCCGTTGGTTCGCGCAACTGAAGTGGCTCAATCTGGGCGGAGGTCATCTCATGACCCGCAAGGACTATGATGTGGAGCGCCTGATCGGTATCTTAAAAGGATTGCACGAGCGCTATCCGTGGCTGAAGATTATCCTGGAGCCCGGCAGTGCCTTTGCCTGGCAGACAGGACCGCTGGTGAGCCATGTGGTAGATATCGTAGAGGACAAGGGCATCCGCACCGCCATCCTCGACGTGAGCTTCACCTGTCACATGCCCGACTGTCTGGAAATGCCGTACTATCCTGAGGTGAGGGGCGCCTCCCACGTCTCCCTTCCACTGGAGGGGGCGACCAACGCCACGCAGCCATGCGATTCCCCCTTTCCCTGGTTATACCGTCTTGGAGGCAATAGCTGTCTGTCGGGCGACTACATGGGTTCGTGGCTGTTCGACCATGAGTTGCAGGTGGGCGAAGAGGTCATCTTCGAGGACATGATTCACTACACCACGGTGAAGACCACCATGTTCAACGGCATCACCCATCCCTCCATCGGCATGCTCCATGAAGACGGAACGCTCGAGGTGCTGCGCTCGTTCAGTTACGCGGATTATCGCGACAGGATGGACTGAACCTGCACAAAATAGGACTATTAGCACTTTTTTGCAAAAAAAACTGCGAAAAGTTTTGGAGGTTACGGAAAAAGTCGTACCTTTGCATCCGCATTCGAGAGAGATGCTTCTCGTAAGAGAATTGTAATTGCGGAAATAGCTCAGTTGGTAGAGCACAACCTTGCCAAGGTTGGGGTCGCGGGTCCGAGTCCCGTTTTCCGCTCAACATTTTGAAACAAAGAGCGTTAGGGCGTTGGGCCCTTTCGGAAAATGCCCAGGTGGCGGAATTGGTAGACGCGCACGTTTCAGGTGCGTGTGCCGCGAGGCGTGCAGGTTCGAGTCCTGTTCTGGGCACTCTTTCTTTCAACATGGTTAACTCTCATGTTGGAGAGGTGGCGGAATTGGTAGACGCGCTACTTTGAGGGGGTAGTGTCAATTGCGACGTGGGAGTTCGAGTCTCCTCCTCTTCACATTTTTTTTCAATAAGAATTGCGGAAATAGCTCAGTTGGTAGAGCACAACCTTGCCAAGGTTGGGGTCGCGGGTCCGAGTCCCGTTTTCCGCTCTTATTTATATTTAGGAAAACAACCAATTCTTCAAATGAACTTATACTTAAGATACTTTGACAAGGAGGCTTTTGTCAAATCAGCAGATGAAGCCATCGATTTTCTGAAGGCTATCGACGAAATTGGCATGAATCCTGTGCTCGAAGCAGATATCCGCGAATATGCGGCCAGTGACGTGTTCTATCCTAAGCGTTACAAGATTCGTCCCCGTGTCTATTTTATTGTCATCAAGACTGAGGCTGCCAGCATGGCTGACTTCAAGGAGAAAAAGGCTGTGCGCAATACAGTGCCTGAAAAGACGAATCAAGGTGTATCGAATGTGATGAAGCTGAACGAGGAGCGAGATGGATGGTACGAAGGTACGATCGACTTCAAGCGTGTGCAGCTGGTGCCAGGAACAGGTAAGTTCCAGTATCGCGACACCCACTTCGTGGCTATCGTAAAAGCTATGTCGGGACTCGACTGCTATAACCGCATCGTGGAGCACCTACGCCAGCGCGTCGATGAAAGAAGCCAGTTCCCCTCAGCAAAGGGCAAGAACTTCAAGTTCCGCTACATGGGAATGGCAAAGTAAGAAGGCTTTGAGAAAACATGAACAAGGTAATGCTGATAGGCAATGTGGGCAGAGACCCTGAGATACGCTACGTGGATCAGGGGCAGGCTGTGGCGCGTCTGACGATGGCTACCACCGAGCGTGGCTATACCCTGCAGAACGGTACACAGGTACCCGACCGAACGGAGTGGCACAACGTGATTCTCTGGAACCGACTGGCTGAGATCGTGGAGCGCTATGTGCACAAGGGCGACAAGCTCTACATCGAAGGGCGCATACACTATGCCTCCTACGACGACAAGCAGGGCAAGCG
Source organism: Prevotella sp. (assembly GCA_016284895.1). Classification (GTDB taxonomy): domain Bacteria; phylum Bacteroidota; class Bacteroidia; order Bacteroidales; family Bacteroidaceae; genus Prevotella. Next base: position 8,857 of record JAEEPT010000050.1, read on the forward strand.
TCAGTATTACACGGAAATATGGGCCGACAACATGGAGATGCTGACGCCCCGTTCCGCTTCTACCACAGAAAAACAAAACGATGGATTATCTCCAACAAATATTCAGTGAAGTACAGTTTCTTGAACCATCATTAGGAGCTGTCATTTCCATTATTCTGGCAGGCATTCTGCTCATAGCCTCTGGCTTTGCATCGGGTTCGGAGATTGCTTTCTTTTCACTCTCACCAAATGATTTGAACGAACTGGACGAGGAGAAAAGAGAGGCCGACGGAAAAATAAAACTGTTGCGCGAAGACTCGGAGCGCACACTCGCCACAATCCTGATTACGAATAATCTGGTGAATGTGACCATCATCATGCTCTGCAACTACTTCTTCGCTCAGGTCATCAACTTCGGCCATGCCTACTGGCTGGAGTTCGTGGTCATCACAGTGATTCTTACCTTCGTGTTGCTGCTCTTTGGCGAAATCATGCCGAAGGTGTATTGTGCTCAGCATGCACTGGCTGTGTGCAGGACATTTGCCGAGCCTATCATGGTGCTGCGCAAGTTGTTCTATCCCATATCGAGTGTCCTCATCCGTTCAGGTGTCTTGGCTGAGAAAGTGATGCTGAAAGACAGTCGCGGACTGAGTGTAGATGACTTGGAGCAGGCCTTGGAGCTCACTGACAAGGAGGAACTGAAGGAAGAGAAGAACATGCTGGAGGGCATCGTGCGCTTTGGTGACGAGACTGCCAAGGAGGTGATGACCAGCCGACAGGATGTGGTGGCACTCGACTTCCGTTCTACTTTTCCGGAGGTACTGCAGTGTATTGTGGAGAACAACTACTCACGCATACCTGTCTATCAGGAGTCGATGGACAATGTGCGCGGCATACTCTACATCAAGGACTTGCTGCCCCATCTGAACAAGCCTGCTGCCTTCCGTTGGCAGTCGCTCATACGTCCGCCTTACTTTGTTCCGGAAACAAAGAAGATTGACGATCTGCTGCGCGACTTCCAGGAGAACAAGGTGCACATCGCCATCGTGGTGGATGAGTTCGGGGGAACCAGCGGACTGGTGACGCTGGAAGACATCCTGGAGGAAATCGTGGGTGAGATCAACGACGAATATGACGAGGAGGAGAAACCATACGTGCGCATCAACTCGAATACTTATGTGTTTGAGGGAAAAACACTACTCTCCGACTTCTATAAGATTCTGAGTCTCGACGACGAGTCGTTTGAGGAGGTTCAGGGCGATGCCGACAGTCTGGCGGGCCTGATGCTGGAGCTGAAGGGCGACTTCCCCAAGCCTCATGAGAAACTGGAATATCAGAACTTCCGCTTCGAGATAGTGGAGATGGATGCTCACCGAATATCGAAGATAAAGGTGATTATTGGAAAAGACGAACAAACAAAAGAATAGGCCCTTGTTGAGAGCCTATTCTTTGTTTTTGGGAGATATGTCAATTGAATCTGTAATTGTTCTTACCATCCGAACTCTGAGAGACGGGCAGCGTAGTACCATGCCGTCTTCTTGATGCTGGCGTTGTAGCCGTCGTACTTCACACCATTGGATGTATAGGGCTCATACCATGTCTTGGGTCTGTCTTGTGGTACGAACATGCTGATGCCGCCATAGCGCTCGTCAGTGAGTATCACTTCGGTGGCCTGACCGTAGCTGTCCATACCGAATACGTAGGGCAGTATCTGAGAGGCGGTCATCCATCCCGTTGATGCATTCACCTTGTAGATGACGGCACGGTCAAGGGCTTGTTTCCAGATGCTGTACGACTGGGTGTCGGCATAGCGGAGCATCACATCGTTCATGTCGTACATCAGACTGCTCAGTTTGTCGTTGATGTTACCACGATAGTAGATGAGCTTAGCCTTCGACAAGTCAGGCCATGCTGCAGTGTCGGCTGTCGGCAAGAAGGTGTGCAGGATGGTATTGGTGGCAGCGGCCAGTTGGTCGAGTTCGGAAGTGCGCACTACTGAGAACGGTGTGCGGGCAACATAGGATATAGATGTCCAACTGTCAAGATAGTAGTTGATTCTGAATGACTGTTCGAAATAGCAATCTACAATGGTCTGGTAGAACTGCTCAGAAGTGTCGAACAAGGCTTTTGTGATCGTGTTATAGGGAGCACCCTTTGCTGGAACCTCTGCCGGTGACGCAATGATATAGTCGGTGGCATGGCGCAACTCGTAGGCGCTCTCAACGCACTGGAACTGGCAACAGTCGGCAAAGATAAACTTCAGGTGTCCCCACTCGCAGATGGTCTTGTTCAGTGTGTACATGTTCATCCACTTGCCGTTGGCAGAATAGCCGTCGCCAGTACCTGTGTCAACACCGTAGGCTTTCAGCGGACTGCGTGCCGCTGTGGTTCTTGTCGTACTGACCGAGTCTTCGAGCAACCAGCCCGACGAGTGGCCCCACAGCACCAAGCCGTATTCGCGTGCAGTGTAGTGTTCGGAGGTGTAGTTCAGGATTTGTCGTAGCAATGCCGGGTCTGAACTGTAGTTGTCGCTCTCCAGAAAGGTAGTGTCAGTAGCTGCCCCCTCGTTCATCCTGATGACGTAAGGCCGTTGCGTCTTGTTGGCATCGTCAACAAAGATGACCAGTGCATTGTTGCCAAGGTTCTGCGATCCGGTGCGCATCTCCTCGAGTTCTTTCGATATCTCGTAACTGAGGTTGTTCTCACCTGAAATATATACGAGCACGGTGCGGTCGAACAACTCCTTTTGTTTGTGGTTATCGGGATCTTCGTCCTTATGGCAGGAGGCGAGGAGAGCAAGTATAGTCAGAAGAAATAATAACTTTTTCATCTTTCTTTTCTGAATTTTGCCGCAAAGTTACGCAAAAAATGCCTTTTATGCTTATGGTTTCGAAAATATTTCGTAAATTTGCAAGGTAAAAAGATGAAGGAAATGAGAAACTTTACGATATTATTGGCATTACTGTTTTCATTTTTAGTGGTAGGTAATGCCGATGCGCGGCATTACAAAAGTAAGCGGAAAGCAACCACCCACAAGGTGATAAAGAAGAAAAGGTATGTCAAGAAGAAACGGGTTGTCAGGCGTCCGCCCACCATTCATGAGAATCCCTACATGCAGTGTGAGGATACGTGCAGCCATGTTCACGGCATCGACCTGAGCCATTATCAGGGCGATGTGTTCTGGGAGACGGTAGGCGAGAACACGCGCACGGCTTACGTCTATCTGAAAGCTACGGAAGGTGGTGACAGAATTGATGATCGGTATGAGCGCAATATCGACTTGGCGCATCGCCACGGACTGAAAGTGGGGTCTTATCACTTCTTCCGTCCGCGAACTGATCTCACTCAGCAGATGAAGAATTTCCGCGCCCAGTGTCTGCCAGGCGAGCAAGACCTGATTCCGATGCTCGACGTAGAGAGCACCGGTGGATTGTCAAACGAGGAGTTCTGCGACTCGCTGTCTAAGTTCCTGCTGATGATGGAGGAGGTGTATCACCAGAAGCCACTCATCTACACAGGACGTAACTTCTATAACAAGCACATGGTGGGCATGGTCGATGACTATCTGCTGATGATTGCGATGTACACCGATGAGGAGCCTGTGCTGGCAGACGAGCGCGACATCTGTCTGTGGCAATACACGGGCAGGGGGCGCATCAATGGGGTGGTAGGCCATGTGGACAAGAGCCGCTTCATGGGGCAGCACGGACTTCGCGAACTGAGGTTCAAACACTAACAGCTCAAAACAGCGGAATACTCAAAAAAATTGATTCCGAGGCTAATAGCTTCAAATGCCTATCTCAGCCGAGCCGAAGCAGCGGTGGTGGTGCTCATCGTAGATGACGCAGAACTGACCGGGGGCCACACCATGGATAGGGGCATCGGCATGAACGATGAAGCCTTCATCCGTCTCTTCGAGCAAAGCTGGCAGATAGCCAGGGGTGTGACGAATCTTGAAGGTGATGCGGTGGGGGAGCGATTCACCCTCCAGCAGCGGAGTGAGATAGTGGAAGTCGTGAACGGAAAAGTCTTGTTTGTAAGCCGTTTCGGGATCATAGCCATGACTGACGTAGAGAATGTTTTTCTCTACGTCTTTTTTTACCACGAACCACGGACCACCGCCAAAGCCCATGCCCTTGCGCTGTCCGATGGTGTGGAACCAGAGCCCTCGGTGCTGTCCGATGCAGCGACCCGTCTCCAGTTCAATCACATCGCCAGGCTGTTCACCCAGGAACCGACGAATATAATCATTATAATTGATCTTCCCCAAGAAGCAGATGCCCTGCGAGTCCTTGCGCTTGGCGTTCACCAAGTGCTCGCGCTCGGCTATCACACGCACCTCGTCTTTCATATAGTGTCCGATGGGGAAGAGCGCCTTCTTCAGTTGCCAGTCGTAGATTTGAGCCAGGAAGTCGGTCTGATCCTTCACCGGATCGGGGCTGGTCACAAGCCATTTGCGTCCCTGCTCGTCCAGCTCCGTCTGGGCGTAGTGGCCCGTGGCAATGAGGTCGTAGTCGTGTCCTCTCTTTTCGTGGAAGGCTCCGAACTTGATCAGACGGTTGCACATCACGTCGGGATTCGGCGTGAGTCCCGCGCGTACCTTATCCATTGTATAGCGCGTCACCTGACTCCAGTATTCACGATGGCAATCCACAATCTCCAGCTTGCAGCCATACTTACGTGCCACAGCCGTAGCCATCTCCATGTCCTCCTCGCTGGTGCAGTCCCATTCCTCTTCCTCCTCTGGTCCTATCTTAATATAGAAGCAGTCGGGCTGTAGGCCCTGCTGAGCCAGTTCGTGTACCACCACTGCACTATCCACGCCGCCCGAGAGCAGCACCGCAATGCGCTTATCCTTCAAATCTTCTGTCTTCATGGCTGCAAAGGTACGAATAAATTGAAAATTGAAAATTGAAAATTGAGAATTGATGCTTCCCCTGCATTGTTAAATAATGTTATGTTTTAGCTCGACTCCATTGCAGTGATATCAAAATGGTATATCTTTGCAATATCAAAATGATATCACATTAGTCAAAACTTTCAATTAAAAAAACTTTTAGTCTTATGGAAAAGAAATTTGAAGGAACAGTTTGGAACGGCTTTCTGATGCTGTTTGTGACGTTGGGGCTCACTCTTGTCAGTATTATCGTAGCCATTTATGGCATCACTTGTTTGGCCGATGAAGTAAACACGCTGCTTGGAGCAACGCTGTTGATTGGCGGCATCGTACTGCTCGTAGTGTCGATCATCATGATGTGCGGATTCCTGATGCTCGAACCCAACGAGGCCCGCGTCATCACTTGGTTCGGTAAGTATGCAGGTACGTTCACCGAGACGGGTTACTTCTGGATCAATCCTTTCTACTCGGTGAAGAAGCTGTCGCTCCGTGCTCGTAACCTTGATGCCGAGCCTATCAAGGTGAACGACAAGGTGGGCAATCCGGTGATGATTGGTCTGGTGCTCGTCTGGAAACTGAAGGACACCTACAAGGCTGTCTTCGAGGTTGACTCGCAGACGATGGCTCCCGTGAACCAGCAGGAGATAGGCGGTGCATCGCTGAAAGCCATCATGCAGGCGCTGGAGAACTTTGTGAAGGTGCAGAGCGATGCTGCTCTTCGTCAGGTGGCTGGGCAGTATGCCTATGACGATACCGATGAGAAAGGCTCGAAGGAACTGACGCTGCGCGATGGTGGCGACGAGATCAATCATCAGCTGGAGCAGAAACTCTACGAGCGGTTGGCACTGGCAGGCATCGAAGTGGTAGAGGCACGCATCAACTACCTGGCCTACGCTCCCGAGATTGCAGCCGTGATGCTGCGTCGTCAGCAGGCTTCCGCCATCATTACCGCCCGTGAGAAGATAGTAGAGGGAGCCGTCAGCATGGTGAAGATGGCACTCGACAAACTGTCGAATGAGAACATCGTTGAGCTCGACGATGACAAGAAGGCCGCTATGGTGAGCAATCTGCTCGTAGTGCTTTGCGGTGACGATTCGGCACAGCCCGTAGTGAACACAGGCACCCTGAACCATTAATCCACGCCCTTATGGCAAAGAAAGAATCACAGACCAAGAGCTTCATCCTGCGTGTAGATGCTGCCACGATGAATGCCATTGAGGCTTGGGCCGCCGACGAGTTCCGCTCCACCAACGGCCAGCTTCAGTGGATCATCACCGAGGCTCTCCGCAAGGCTCACCGTCTGCCTAAAAAGCAAAAAGATGAAACTACAGAGCAATAAACTGAAAGTGCGCGTAGGGCGCACGCTCGAAGGCACCATCTTCGAGATAGCGTTTCTGGTACTGGCCATTCTGGTGTGGGCCTTCATCGTGTGGCTCATGAGCCGCGCCCCTGATACCGTCCCCACCCATTTCAATCTTGAAGGTAAGGCGGATTCTTGGGGCTCACCCACCACCATTCTCTTCCCTTGCATCATCACTACCGTAGTGGGTGCAGGTCTGTTGCTGGCAGCCTATTTCCCTCACACCATCAACATTCCAGTAGAGGTGAAGACTCCTCGCCAAGTGGTATTGGTTATTCGCATGGCTCGGGTGATGGCGCTTGAGCTCTTGTTGCTCACGCTTGTCATTGCCCTCATCACGCTGGGCTCCTCCATCGGTCTTGAGCCAGGCATCATTGCTCCTGTGTTCATTGTGGTCGGTCTGCTGTTGCTGACGTGTGTGGTCTTCACCGTGCTCATTAGCAGGGCAAAATCGTGACATCGTCTATCCTAAACCACAATGTGATGTAGTCTAAATCATAGCGTGATGTAGCCAAGATTGCAACGTGATATTGTCAAAATCGTTGCGTGATATAGCCAAGATTGCAACGTGAGGTAGCCACGATCGTGACGCGAACTATTCTAAAACGCGGTGTGAACTATTCTGCGTCATGTTGTGAATGATTCAAGAAAGTTTTCAAAACATCTGCTCCATCTGCTCCCATTTTGCAACGTGTTGCTAATCAGTTGAATAGCAGCGGAGCAGATGGTGACAGATGGGAGCAGATGTTTTGCAACTTCAAGACAACAAGCCTTGTCTTCATGAATTTTTAATAAAATCAGAATGTTGTTCAGATTGTTATTCGCCCTCTATTGCGATTTTCTTCACTCCTAATGAAGTCTTTTCCAAATATTATGTATAACTTTGCGCTTCCTGCGCGAAGTTACTTGCACTCGGAAGAAAAAACGAACACGTTTGTTTTGTTCTTCTCTCGTTTTTCCGTAACTTTGCAGGCAACTTGCGCTTGCTGGTTGACTTTTATAGAAGACTTTCCAGAGGTGCTAAGGGAAAAGACAAATCATGAGAGTATGCAAAGAAGCAGTATCTATACTTACGTTCTGTTGTCGCTGGCGTTCATCGTCGTTAATGTCTTCACGCTGGGCAACCTGCCTCCTTGGATTGACGAAGTGATGATGCTCGACACCTCCTATAACATGGCCGTTCACGGGACATGGGAGACCACGGCCTGGTATCGTGTGGTCGGCCAATATCCGTTCTCAACCTATCCGCCGCTCTATCAGATGGTGGCCACGGCATGGATATGGCTCTTCGGCGGCAGTCTGGTGGCAGTGAGAAGTCTGAACCTGATTATCACGTTCGTGCTTGGCGGTATGTGTCTTCGCCTCATGAAACGACACGGAGTGAGGCTGACAGCCTGGACGGTAGCCCTTTTCACCTTGTTGCTGTGGGGTACGAGCGAGATGGCGTGGATGTATCGCAACGGTCGGCCCGACATGCTCTGTGCGCTGATGCTCGTCGTCACCGTCTTTGCAGTCGATGCTTATCTGTCGGCAAAGT
>JAEEPT010000294.1 GCA_016284895.1 Prevotella sp.
TGGTTCGCCGTACCCGTACCTTCATCAAAGACAACTATGCCAAGACTGACCCCAAGAACGGACGTAAGTATCTGGAGTTTAAGGATGGGCACAAATCCTATTTCCCTGACCGCGTACCCAAAGCAATTAAGTTCAAAACCGTCAGCGGCGACCAGTATAGCAGACTCTATTCTGTGGAGATGATAGGCCTGATGGAAAGTCTGAAACTACCCCGCTATGGTCTGATCCATTATTTGGACGAGAAGAAAGCTGAAGACGCTTCCAAATATGAGAGTGACCTGATTGCCAATCTCTCCCGTGCCGGCGAGCGTATGATGGGCTTCTGCAAAAGCACTTTCTTCAAGCGTATTGACAGTAGCGGTTTTTCTTTCCTGCTGACGCTGTACCGGCATATTTTGCGCAATGCCGTGTTTATCTATGCCATTGACAACAAACTCAAACTGCCTATCAGCGACGAGAATACCTTCCCCGAAGACTTCATTGACGATGCCGACATCAACGACATTTTTTCTAATGATGACGAACAGGAGGAAGAGGCATCCGGCGACAATCTCATACAGGTTCCCAACGACATGGCCGTCTATATGAAGAAAGCCGAGGAGTATTACAATGGTTTGATAGGCAAGAACAATGTGCAGTGGATAGATGCCAAATATTTTAAGCGCACACTGAAGCAGCAGTTGAAGAAGGACTGTGAGCAGTTGATAGCCATGATCAACCTCTGCGAAGCCTGGAACCCGCAGACTGACCAGAAACTCAACGAACTGCAAGAACTGCTCTGTGCGAAGCACCAAGGCGACAAAGTCATTGTGTTCACCCAGTACTCAGATACCGCCAACTACATATATCACCAGTTGAAAAAGCGAGGCATGCAGCATATAGACAAGGCAACGGGTGGCAGCAAGAACCCGACGGCCATCGTAGAACGTTTCTCGCCACTAAGCAATCAGGCGGATGTCTCTGCAGACAATGAACTGAGGGTGCTCATTGCAACCGATGTACTCAGTGAAGGCCAGAACTTGCAGGATGCGCATGTCATAGTGAACTACGACCTGCCTTGGGCCATCATCCGCCTTATTCAGCGTGCCGGACGTGTGGACCGTATCGACCAGAGTTCAGAGCAAATCTATTGCTACTCGTTCTTCCCTGCCGACAAGGTAGAAGAGATTATCCGATTGCGAACCCGCCTGAATGCCCGTATCAACGAGAATGCTGGCATTGTGGGCAGCGACGAAGTGTTCTTTGAGGGCAACGAGCAGAACCTCCGCGATATGTATAACGAGAAGAGCGGCAGTCTGGATGAAGACGAGGACGATGTGGACGTGGACCTCGGCTCGCAGGCTTTCCAAATCTGGAAAAACGCCACCGATGCCAACCCTGAGTTGAAACGCATTATCCCAGAGATACCCAATATTGCTTATTCCACCAAACAGGCTCATAGTGCCATCGAGGATGGTGTCATTACATATGCCCGAACCTATAATGACTTTGACGTGCTGACGTGGTTCAACTCTAAAGGTGAGATTGTCAGCCAGTCGCAGAAACGCATTCTTCAGGCTATGGCCTGCTCGCTCAACGAACCAAGACTGGAACCACAGGACAACCACTTAGCGTTAGTTGAGAAAGCCATCAAGGGAATCAAAAACGAGAATACCAATGTCGGGGGCATCCTCGGTAGTCGTTTCAGCACAAAACGTAAGATTTACGACCTACTGAATCACTACTACGAACAACCCCTGAACCTCTTCTATACACAGGAAAAGAAAGCGTTGCTGAAGTTTGCCATCGACCAGATTTACAACTATCCGCTGTTGGAAAACTCCAAGTTTATCCTGGGGCGCATGATGCGCACTGGCAGCACCCACGACGACATTGTGGATACTGTCATCGAGATGTATGAGAATGCCAATCTTTGCCGCATCGATGAAGACCGAACAAAACATAAAGACCCCACCATCATTTGCTCGATGGGACTAAAAGCTTAAAACAAGATGAGAAGAAACGTATTCAATCAATATCTGTCAGAGAGTAATTTCCGCGAGTTGTTCATCACCGAGATGGGATGGAACAATCCTTCGGGTGCGACCTTGCTGCCCGAATATACCATTGATGAGCGCATCTTTCAGATAGAGCAGATAGCCGAGCGTAGCGGTTTCCAGATTCTGCAATGCAAGGTTGACGAGATTCCTGTCTCGTCCGTCTGCAAGAAACTGGATACCAAACTCCGCAAAAATGCCGAAAACTATATCTGTATCTTCGTGGTGCCAGGCACGCTGCACCATCTCTGGGTAGCCCCTGTCAAGAAAGTGGAGAAGCGCGACTTGGTATTGGTGGAATACGACACTGTCGATAAAGCCAGTTTCCTGTTTGAGAAGATGAAAGGACTCTCCTTCTCGCTCGACGACGAGACCCCCACCATTCTTGACATCATCGAGAAGGTGCAGGCGGCTTTCCTCATCAACTCCGAGAAAATCACCAAGGACTTCTATGCTGGCTTCAAGAAGGAGCACACCAATTTCGCCAAGTTCATTACGGGTATTGACGACCATTTGGCCGATAAGGACAACAAGAACAAGCAGTGGTACACCAGTGTCATGCTCAACCGACTTATGTTCTGCTACTTCATACAGAAGAAAGGCTTTCTTGATGGCGATGTCGATTACTTGCGCCATAAGTTGGAGTGGACCCAGGAGAACGAGGGCGAAGACCGCTTCTTCAACAAGTTCTACAAAGGCTTCCTCGTCAGTTTGTTCCACGACGGACTGAACGCACCCCACCATGACCAGGCGTTTGAATCCGTCTATGGGCGCATCCCCTATCTGAATGGTGGTATGTTCGATGTTCACCAGATAGAGCTGGACTATGCCGGCCTTGACATAGCTGACGAGGCTTTCAGCAGTCTCTTCGATTTCTTCGACAAGTGGCACTGGCATCTCGATGACCGCATGACGGCCACGGGCCGCGACATCAACCCCGACGTGCTGGGCTATATCTTCGAGCAGTACATCAACGACCGTGCCCAGATGGGAGCCTACTACACCAAGGAGGACATCACGGAGTACATAGGCCGCAACACCATCATCCCCTATCTGATGGATGCAGTGAAGCAGAAGGACGAAAAACTCTTCAAGACGAATGGCGAATTGTGGCAGTTCCTCCGCGACAGTGGCGACCG
>JAEEPT010000051.1 GCA_016284895.1 Prevotella sp.
ACAAAAAATACAGTAAAGGCTTATCATGTTGGAGAAACATCTTTATTGGTAAACGGTAAAAAAACCATATCAATATCTGTTTATTCCACGAATTATCTTTATGATAATCCTGTTTGCGAATGGGGCTGTTCTATGGATTATGTTAAGTCTCACCAGAAGCAAGGTACTTATAGTTCAAAGTCAACCAACGAATACTTATTATACGAAAATGCCGGCGGTGCTTCAGGATTAGCATATTCTTTTGAAAATGGAGCGCTTGTAGCTGTTTTGGCTTTCGTAAGCACAAACCACACATCAACACTTGGTACTTATTTAGCAGAAAGATATCTTATGCTTCCGATTTATCAAGGAGAAAAAACCTATTTTGCTGGTATAGATGCAATAGACACGGACAATGCAAAAACATTGGTTTATATGGACGTTTACAACACAAAATTCTGGTCTGTTCTATATATGAAATATGACAAAAATTCCACACGTTCCAGCATAGATGACGATATGGTAAGGAAAGAACTAATTGAGCAAGTAGCTTCTTTCATTGATAATTAAATGTTATTTTCAACAATACGCGATTGCGTACAGAAGCATCATATTGAGCTGAAAATCGCTCCTTCTGCTAACGAATATTAATGTCCGAAAATGGGTGTCGTTTTGTTTGGAACGGCACTCTTTTTTTGTTACCTTTGCAGCCCTTTGGATAACAAAAGAAAACTATCACAATGAACAACTATAAGAATCTTCTAAAACTCCTTTTTGAAAAGATTGAGAGGATGAGAACGGAGACACCTTCGGCTGGTACGCGGTTCCGGCTGATGGGGCTGACGGCAGACATCTGGGAGGTGGTCGAGACACTGCAGAAGAATGTGACGGCATGCGTGAGCAAGGAGGCTGTGCTCGATGCCGATATAGACGTGAACTACGCGGAGCTGTCGGAACAGGTGCTGGCTGTGGAGCTTGAGGAGAGCCCTGCGGCCGATGATGCCATTAATGAGCAGGTGAGGCTGATGAACGAGGCTCTGGGCGAGCTGAGCCGTGTGCTGGCAGAGATTGACGACCATCTGTCGCGGCATCATAAGGACGAGGAGTATGTGCGGCTGTACGAACAGGAGAAGCGTCGCTATCTGGGTTCTGGAACACCGCAAAGGGCTCGCCACACGTTCGATGAGTGGCTCTACAATGAGTGTTACGGCACGCCCAGCCTGGAGGATATCAACGACTACATCGTTGAGAAGCTGCTGCACATGTTTGAGAAGGGTGTGTTCAGCGCCAAGGTGGAGCACATGCAGCGTGCGAAGCGCTATGCGGGTGAGTTCGACTTCGACCAGCTGGACGATGACCACAAGCTGAAGAAGAGTGTGTACAAGCACTATGCAGCGCTGAGAAAACTGGTGGAGTGTCGTGACGGCATGCTGGTGGTCGATGCGGCGCGTGCGGGGCAGTATTTCTATGCCAGCAGGCACGAGGAGAACGCCAAGACCCATCGCAATGCATTCCTGAAGTATATGCACAAGATTGATATGGCCCAGCAGTTGCGTGTGAAACTGCTGGAGGAGGAGTCGGCGGCTAATAGAGAACTGAACCCGCAGCTGAACTATTTTGCACCGTCGAAGCATCTGAAGGTGCTACTGACGGGTGAGTGGTTCGACGTTCACCGTGTAGACCAGCGTTATGATCATCAGTGGACTGACAACTTCGTCAACGCGCTGATGCGGTCGGAGCACAGGGATTATATCGCCACGCAGTGGAGCCTCACGAAGCGTCAGGACTACATTCGCGGCTGTGTGGTAGGGCTGCTGAGAGAGGGGGGTGTTGTCAAGGGCAGCATGGACCTCATTGCCCGCAGTGCTGGTGTGTGCGACAACTACCGCACCTTCAGCAAGTATATGGGGCAGTGCCGACAGGAGCCCTATGCCGACTGGGTGCTCGACTATCTCAAGGCATCGGCTTAGCGACTGCTGTTTTCGCCAAAATGCGATTGAAATGTGCGATTGAAGGCTTCGGCTTTCAGTCGCACATTTTTTTTGAAAAATTTTTTATTACGATGTCATAAGGGTTTCGGATATGTTTGGCTTTGCGATTGAAAATGCGATTGAGGAAAAACTTTTCAATCGCATAATCGCATTCTACCTTTGCAACGTCGAAAGACACAAGTGTTCTTTAACTTATTGATACAAAAATGAATACAAACATTCAAATCTTTACAAGTGAAATTTTCGGCAAGATTCGTACTTGCCAAGTGAATAACCAAATCATGTTCGTAGGCAAAGATGTAGCAACAGCACTGGGATACAGCAATACCCGCGATGCGCTGAGCAAGCATGTCGATGCAGAGGACAAGCTGGAGTCGCAAATCGCGACGTCAGGTCAGAGACGAGCAATTATTCTCATCAACAACTAAGGCGTGAACGGCAATGACTCTTGAGTACGAACAACTATTGGAAGACATGGAGAAGGACAGACAACACACGAGACTGACTCCTCACTTCACGTTGGCGGAGATGACGCGAACGAGTGTAAGGGGAGCCGACAACACGCCCTCGGAAGAGGCGGTGGAGAACCTGCGACGACTGTGCGGCTGGCTGGAGAAGCTGCGCGAGGAATGGAACGTGCGCTACGGCGAGGGAAACGACCCGATCATCGTCAGCAGCGGGTATCGCTCGAAAGTGGTGAACAGGGCGGTGGGGGGCTCCACAACGAGCAACCACCTCACGGGATGCGCAGCCGACATTCGGGCTTGCGGCCCTGAACAGGCACTGCGCTACGCTACCATCCTGCTGGACATCAGCGACGACAGCCAGGAGGCGTTCGACGAGCTGCTGCTGGAGCGCAAGGGCTGCGCCTACTGGGTGCACTTCGCGGTGAGACCGCAGGGCAACAGGAGGAGAATAAGGAGCGTGGAAAATTAAAAAAACAGAAAATCAAAAAACAACCTGAGTTGAAGCCGAGGAGGATATTCTCGAGTAAATGGCCAAAGAATCCGAAACTTCTTCTCGCAAAATTCAACTCAACAAAAATGAATACAAACATTCAAATCTTTACAAGTGATATTTTCGGCGAGATTCGTACTTGCCAAGTGAATAACCAAATCATGTTCGTGGGCAAAGACGTGGCAACGGCACTGGGATACAAGAATCCTTCGAATGCATTGCAAGTACACGTATATGAAGAGGACAAAACCTCATACCTGATTCAGGTATCTGGTTCCAATTACAAGACTAACACGCTGTTCATCAACGAGAGCGGTCTCTACTCGCTGATTCTCTCTTCTCAGCTGCCACAGGCGAAGGCGTTCAAGCGGTGGGTGACCTCAGAGGTGCTGCCAGCCATCCGACAGACGGGACGCTACGAGCTGACCTCGAAGGAGCTGCGACTGCTGGGCTCGAAGGCTGACTACTGCGACGAGGTGCTGCTGTCGGTGGACTGCGTGACCACGACGCAGGTGGCTAAGGAGCTGGGCATGACGGGTTCCGAGCTGTACCGCTGGCTGATCGCCCTGAGCATCGTCTACTGGCAGAGCGGCGAGTACATGCTCTATGCCGACTTTGCCCGCATGGGCTATGCGAAGAGCCGCACCCATAGCCGCCGCAACCGACTGGGGATATGGCACACAGAGCGCTATCTGGTGTGGACGGAAAAGGGCCGCAAGTTCCTGCACGAGGTGTTCGAAAAGAAGGAGGCACTGGCATGAGCGTACACATGATTTACTACAAGGATGGGGCGAAGATGATGCGCCCCGTCCTCACGCGAGAGGACTATCTGTCACTGCGCAGCGGTGGTGAGCAGCGGGCCATCGTGAAGGCGGTGCGCAGCGGCGACGAGGCACAGAAGCGCCGACTCATCCAGATGAACTACTCCTGTCTGCCCAACGAGGACGGCACGCTGAAAGGCTCGAAGACGATGAGCACCACCATCGGCATGGACATCGACCACATTGCGACTGAGCAGATGAACGAAGTGAAAGAGCGCATCCTCGCGAAGAAGGACGAGCTGGGGCTGCTGATGATGGAACTGAGCGCACGAGGCGCAGGCTACCACCTCGTGTTCCGTCGCCGCCCTGAGCTGAGCCAGGAGGAGAACCTGAAATGGGCGAGCGAGCTTCTGCAGGTGGAATATGACGCAGGGGCGAAGGACATCACCCGCGTGTTCTTCACTACGACGGGTTCAGCGGAAGACCTGATTTTCCTCGATGACGAGATGTTTGAGATTTCGAGCACGGATAGGACGGATGAAACGGATAAGGCTGAAAAGTCGAACACGAATAACACGAATCGAACGAATCCGTTAGTTCCGAAAAATCCGTGTTCAGAGAAAGAATGCGAGCAGGCTTCAGCGGCCTCTCTTATCGCCTTCGACCTCTGCGCTCAGCAGGCAGGCTTGAGTTCGAGCGGGATGGATGTGTGGGGTGAGCATAACTGGCACACGAACCTGATGGCGGTGCTGTCGGTGGGGGTGGCCAAGTTGATGAGCCGTCAGCAACTGCGGGCGGTGGTGGCCGAAAGGTTGCCTAACTACTCGGCTACGGAGGACTGTCAGAAACTCATCGACTACTTCTACGACAAGTATGATGCCGACAAGGGGTTCATGAATGCCTCGTTGCGGGAAATCAATGCCAAGGCGCAGAAGAAGGATGACAGTAGGGGTCAAATGGAAGAGGTGGACGTGGAAGACGACCAACTGTCAACCCTCAACTCTCAACTGTCAGCTCGAAAAATGCCGCAAGGCATACGCGACAGCATCGATGCCGTAGGGCCTCAGTTGGCCATGCCTGTGGTGACGGCCATCTGTCCGTGCATAGGAGCGCTGGCTACGGGTGTGGTGCTCGACGTTCACGGTCGCAAGAAGGGGCTGAACCTCATCAGCTACATCGCTGGCGACTTTGCCTCGGGCAAGGGCGACATCGACCCCGTGGTGGATGCCTGGATGAACGAGGTGGCGGCGCTTGACAAGATGTACCAGATGCAGGAGGACGAGTGGCGCGCCAAGAAGCGGGCGGCGAAGAACAAGAAGGACCAGCCCGAGGAACCGAAGCTGCCCGTGCGCTGCCTGACACTGAACAACACGGTGGCGAACCTGGCCGAGCGACTGGCCAACACGGAGGGCAAGCACGCCTTCTCGTTCACGCCCGAGGCCGACACGGTGGCGCAGAAGTGGAAATCCACGATGAGCGATTTCTCGGTGATGCTGCGCCAGTCGTACGACGGCACGAAGTATGAGCGTGAGGCCAGAAGTGCCGATGCAGTGAACGTGCATATCGAGCACTTGTTGTGGAACGTCACCATGTGTGGCACGCCCGACGCCCTCTATCGCGTAGTGCCGAACTACACCGACGGTTTCCAGAGCCGTATAGCCGTAGCCCGCACACCCGACAACACGTTTGCCAAGCTGGAGGACAAGCCCTACGTGCTCACCCCCCGACAGACGGAGCGCATACAGCAGGTGGCCCATCTGCTGCCGCTGATGCAAGGCGAGGTGGTGCTGCCGAAGCTGGAACAGAGGGGTCGCGAGTGGGTGGAGCGCATCCGCATAGAGACGATGATGAACGACGACAAGGTGCGTGCCCGTCAGCGCATTCGTGTCTGTGTGACGGCACAACGCATGACCTGCTGTCTGATGCTATGCAAGGTGTGCGAGGGGCTGATTCAGAAGCACGGCATGAATGGTGCCGAGGCGCGGCTGAAGCAGTATCCTAACCTATGGAAGGAGCTGCTCCTGAAAGCCCAGACACCGCCGATGCTGGAGGCTTACGACGTGATAGCCGACTCGCTGCTGGAGAACGCACTCCACTTCTTCCGCGACCGCATAGAGAATGCTTTCAACAGTCGTGACTACGCTGGCTATATGAGCGGCAACCGCCTCAAACGCGGCAAGAACGACTCCATCTACGAGCGCTTGGACATGCAGTTCACCTTCGAACAGGCCATGCAGCACTCGGTGGCCATCAAGGGCGCTGGTGTGAACCACAACACCGTGCGCCAGATGCTGAAGAACTGGAGCAAGCAAGGGCTGGTGGTGAAGACGGAGGACGGACGGTACAGGAAAGTGAAGAGTGAAGAGTGAAGAGTGAAGAATTTGCTACCGCCATCTGGTCATTATGGTCATTTGGTCATTTGTCAAAATCAATTTTATTTTTCAACATATAATGAACCATGAATATCGAGAACAATCAAGAATGCTTTGTGCAGCTCTGGCTTCGGCTGGAGCGCACGAGGCTCCTCCTCGGAGGTCAGTGCAAGCGCTTCTGCATCCGCAGGGTGCTGAAGACGTGGTTCGGCTTCGAGGCCACCGACGATTTCATCTGGAAAGTGTGCCATCTGGCTGCGGTCGACGATGAGCCTCAGGAAGGTTGGAACGAGTTGCCGCCGCCCTCGCTCTATCCGCGCAAGCATCGCGAAATGCTCAGGGCCATCGTCAGCGTGAGGCTGGGCATCAGCTACTACAAGGTTGACCTGAAAGCCCTCGACAAGGCCTACAGCATCGTCTTCCCGAAGAGCACGCCCATCAATTTGAGTAAAAAGCGTAAGTAAATAATAACAGGATGGGGGGGACTTGACAAAAAATACTAAGAAAACAGACGTTTGCTTGCAAGTTAGTGATTAATTATGTACTTTTGCATGTTAAAACGAATGGAAAGTATGAAAAGAAAACTCATTGTTCTCACCATCCTGCTGCTATCGATGGGCCTCAACTGCTTCGGACAGAGCGTATCGCCAAAGGCTTATTATACCGATAAAGAAGGGAATGCTATGGAGTCGACAAGTATTGACGATGCCGAAGCTCCTTTGGCAGTGTCGTTCCGTGCGAACCCTGCTGACCTCGGCGAATGGACTGCCTCCTACGAATGGCACTTCAAACTGGTGAAAGGCAGTGACTCACGAACACCCGGCGAGCTGTTTGTAAGATATGAAGAGAACACTAACTATACGTTCAATGAATCGGGTACTTACAACGTCATCTTGAAGACCCACCTCACAAACGGTGATGACACCGATATGTTGGAAGACCAGACCATCACCATCACGATTGCAGAAAGCAAACTGGAATTTCCCAATGCCTTCTCGCCTAATGGTGACGGAATCAATGACATCTATCGCGCCAAAAAGGACTATAAGAGCATTGTTTCCTTCAGAGCCATCATCCTGAACCGATGGGGACAGAAGCTATATGAATGGGATTCGCCTGACGGTGGATGGGACGGGAAATATAATGGCAACGACGTGAAGCAGGGTGTATATTTCGTATTTGTGGAAGCCAAGGGTGCCGATGGCAAGGAATACAAGATACGCAAGGACGTGAACCTGCTGAGAGGCTATACTGACACGAAAAACACGACTGGTGAACAATGAGCACAAATAGCGAAAGTGAGAAAATAAACGTCTATGGCGCAAGGGTTCATAACCTGAAGAACATTGACGTAACCATTCCACGCCACTCGCTCACCGTGATCACGGGACTGAGTGGCAGCGGCAAGTCGTCGCTGGCATTCGACACCATCTTTGCGGAAGGACAGCGGCGGTATATCGAGACATTCTCTGCATACGCTCGCAACTTTCTCGGAGGCATGGAGCGCCCCGATGTTGACAAGATTACCGGTCTTTCGCCTGTTATCAGCATTGAGCAGAAAACGACCAACAAGAACCCGCGCTCAACAGTAGGCACAACCACTGAGATCTACGACTACCTGCGACTGCTCTATGCCCGTGCCGGCAAAGCCTATAGCTACGTCACAGGCGAGCCGATGGTGAAATACACCGAAGAGAAAATCATCGACATGATTCAGCACGACTATGTGGGAAAGAAGATTTTCATCCTGGCCCCGTTGGTCAGATCGAGAAAAGGCCACTATCGAGAGCTGTTCGAATCGATGCGCCAAAAGGGCTATCTCACGATACGTGTTGACGGTGAACTGATGGAAATCACGCGCGGCATGAAGGTGGACCGATACAAGAACCACGACATTGAAGTGGTGATTGACAAGTTAAACCTCCACCCTACCCCCTCCAAAGAGAGTGGGAGCACAGAGCCCAATGAACGTCTGAAAAAGTCGGTACAGCTGGCGATGAAGCAAGGCGAAGGCCTCGTGATGATTCTCGACAAGGACAAGGGGGAAGTGAAATACTTCTCGAAACGTCTGATGTGTCCCACAACTGGCATCAGCTATAGCGACCCTGCACCCAACAATTTCTCATTCAACTCTCCACAAGGAGCCTGCCCTAAGTGTAAGGGACTGGGGAAAGTGAGCGAGATTGATTTGGCCAAAGTCATACCCGATCAGAAGCTGAGCATTCACGACGGTGCCATCATCCCTTTAGGAAAATACAAGAACCAGCTCATCTTCTGGCAGATTGATGCCATACTGAAGAAATATGACTGCGACGTGAAGACCAAGATATGCGACATTCCAGAAGAGGCTATGTCGGAGATACTCTACGGCTCTTTAGAGAACGTGCGCATAGATAAAGACATCGTTCACACATCCAGCGACTACTTCGTGGCTTTCGACGGCATCGTGAAATACCTGCGCGACGTGATGGAAAACGATGATTCTACGAGTGGGCAGAAGTGGGCCGACCAATTCATGGCCGAATGTGAGTGTCCTGAGTGTCACGGACAAAGGCTCAACAAAGAGGCGCTGTCCTACAAGATATGGGACAAGAACATTTCAGAGCTGGGGGCGATGGACATTAAGGAGCTGAGCGACTGGATGAGCGAAGTGGAGAACCACATGGACAGTCAACAGCGACAGATTGCAGCTGAGATTATCAAGGAGATTCGCACGCGCATCAACTTCCTGCTGGAGGTGGGACTGGACTATCTGGCACTCAACCGGCCTTCGGAATCACTTTCGGGCGGTGAGAGCCAGCGCATCAGACTCGCCACACAGATTGGCTCCCAACTCGTCAACGTGCTCTATATTCTCGACGAGCCAAGCATTGGTCTGCACCAGCGCGACAACGAACGGCTGATCAATTCGCTGAAAGAGCTGCGCGATCTTGGCAACACCGTCATTGTGGTGGAACACGACGAGGACATGATGCTGGCTGCCGACTATATTGTGGACATTGGCCCCAAGGCGGGCCGCAAAGGCGGCGAAGTGGTGTTTCAGGGAACGCCCAAGGAGATGATGGCTAAACACACCATCACTGCCGAATACCTGAACGGAGTGCAGACCATCGAAACGCCCAAAGAGCATCGCACCGGCAACGGCAAAAAGATAGTGCTCAAAGGGGCGACAGGCAACAATCTGAAACATGTGGATGCTGAATTTCCATTAGGCGAGCTGATAGTGGTGACTGGTGTGAGCGGAAGCGGCAAGTCAACACTCATCAACGAAACGCTACAACCCATACTTTCCAAGCACTTCTACCGTTCGCAGAAGCGGCCTATGCCCTACGATTCCATTGAGGGAATCGAGCATATCGACAAGGTCATCAACATCGACCAGTCACCCATCGGGCGCACCCCTCGCTCCAATCCTGCAACCTATACTGGCGTGTTCTCTGACATTCGCTCATTGTTCGTGAATCTGCCAGAGGCTAAGATACGCGGCTACAAGCCGGGCCGTTTCTCATTCAACGTGAAAGGCGGACGATGTGAGACCTGCGGCGGAAACGGATATAAGACCATTGAGATGAACTTCCTGCCCGACATTCAGGTGCCTTGCGAGGACTGTCACGGAAAACGCTACAACAGAGAGACGCTGGAGGTGCGCTATAAGGGAAAGTCGATTGCCGATGTGCTCGACATGACCATCAATCAGGCGGTGGAGTTCTTTGAGAACGTGCCCGACATTCTGCGGAAAATCAAGACCATACAGGATGTGGGACTGGGATACATCAAACTGGGACAACCCTCCACCACACTCTCAGGCGGCGAGAGCCAGCGCGTGAAACTCGCCACCGAGCTTTCAAAGAAAGACACGGGCCGAACACTCTACATCCTCGATGAGCCCACCACAGGACTTCACTTCGAGGACATCAGAATCCTGATGCAAGTGCTGCAACGCCTTGTTGACAGAGGCAATACAGTCATTATCATTGAGCATAACCTCGATGTCATCAAACTGGCCGACCACATCATCGACATGGGACCTGAAGGCGGTCGCAACGGTGGAACCATCCTCGTGACCGGCACGCCAGAGCAAATTGCCGAAAGCAACGTGGGCTATACATCTGCTTTTTTGAAGAAAGCGCTGGCTCGGCACAGCTAAAAGTTTTGTTTTTATTTGGAAATAAGAAATAATCATCGTATTTTTGCACGTGATTTTAAGAATAAATTACTATTCGCAAAGACAACTTACTAATATGAAAAGAAACACATTTCTCCTTCTGGCCATGATGCCACTGACACTGATGGCACAGACTTTCGACTTCGACTTAACGAAACCACAACCAGTCTATAACGAGCAGGACGGCTATGGCTATGACCTGCTTCCCGCTCCGAATGCGAAGTCACCGCAGGAACCATTCTACTTCTCAGTGAAAGTACCCGACGGCAACTATCGCGTCAAGGTTGTTCTCGGTGGAAAGAAGAACAGCAACACAACAGTCAGGGCTGAAGGTCGCCGCCTGATGATGGACAACATCACCACGCAGAAGAAGAAAGACACGCAGACCGTTGAGTTCACAGTGAACAAGCGCTCTCCGCAGATAGATGACAAGACACGCGTGAAGATAAAGGATCGCGAGAAGACATACTTGGCATGGGACGACAAACTGACGCTGGAATTCAATGGCGACATGCCTGCCGTTCAGACCATTCATATTGAGAAAGCCGATGTACCTACCATCTACTTGTGCGGCAACTCTACCGTGGTTGACCAGAACAACGAACCCTGGGCTTCATGGGGACAGATGATTACGCGCTGGTTCGGTCCTGAGGTTGCCATCAGCAATCATGCCGAAAGCGGACTCACGGCTCGCACGTTTATCGGCTCTTTCCGTCTGGACAAGATTCTCTCAACGCTGAAAAAGGGTGACTATGTGTTTGTAGAGTTCGGACACAACGATGAGAAAGAGAAACGCCCCGGCGACGGCGCATGGTATCACTATCAGTATCAGCTGAAAATCTTTGTGGATCAGGTTCGCGGAAAGGGAGCAGAGATTGTGTTCTGCACCCCGACACAGCGCCGACAGTTCGACAGTGACAACAAGACCATCAAGAACACTCACGGAGACTTCCCTGCTGCTATGAAGATGGTGGCTGAGAAAGAGAACGTGCCTGTGATTGATCTGAACAAAATGACCAAGACATTCTTTGAAACTTTAGGATTTGAAGACTCTAAGAAAGCATTGGTACACTATCCTGCCAACACCTTCCCCGGACAAGAGACAGCATTGGCCGACAACACCCACTTCAACACATACGGAGCCTACGAAGTAGCCAAGTGTGTAGTAATGGGCATGAAACAGCTCAACCTCCCCATCGTACAGTATCTCCGTTCAGACTGGCAGGACTTCAATCCCGCACAGCCAGACGACTGGCAGACGTTCAAGTGGGCTCCAGCTCGCAATGCTGATCTCGTGAAACCAGACGGAAACTGATAACGGGCTGCGCCCTAAATGACAAATGACAAATGACAAATGATAAATGATAAATGATAAACGCAGGACGGTATGACTGAGAATAATATTTTAGTCGATAAGTCTATTGCATTTGCTATACGGATAGTGAATTGCTTTAACTATCTCACAGATAAAAAGGAATTTACGATGTCGAAACAAATGTTTAGAAGCGGTACGAGCATTGGGGCAAATATCCATGAGGCTATTCAAGGGCAAAGCAGGGCTGACTTCATAAGCAAAATGAGCATATCGCTCAAAGAAGCCAGCGAAACTTCATATTGGTTGGTTTTATTACATAAGACGAACTATTTAGACGACAACGTGTACTTTTCGCTAAAGAGTGATTTAGACGAGATTATCAGAATACTGATTGCAACAATAAAAACAACAAAGAAAAATGAGATATCATAAACGAAACAGAAGTGGCTGGCAGGTGATAAGTTTGTCATTTATCATTTGTCATTTATCATTTAGCCAGGCTTTTGCCCAGAGTTGGCCAGTGCCAACTCAAGAGGCAAAAGCTGGCGCTCGCTGGTGGTGGTTAGGCTCAGCTGTAGATAAAGAGAACCTGCAGTGGACCATCAGCGAATATGCCAAGCACGGAATTGGAGCGCTGGAGATTACGCCTCTATATGGCGTGCAGGGCAATCAGGCCAACAACATCGATTATCTGTCGGACAAGTGGATGGAGATGTTGCGTTTCACCCAGACCCAAGCCCAGCGCAACGGCATTGAGATAGATATGGCCACTGGAACAGGCTGGCCCTTCGGCGGTCCTTGGGTGCCGCTGAAGGAATCGGCTTGCAGAGTTGTCTTTGTAGAAAAAACGATTGACGGCAATGACACAGACGCCATTGATCTCTCACCCTCAGAAAAAGATGGTAAGAATGCTTTCCTCGATAAAGTCATGCTCTATGCCGACGGCAAAGCTATTGACGTGACAGCTTTCGTGAAAGACGGGCAGTTGATGCTTGACAAGAAGAGCCCTCTCACCTCTCAACTCTCACCTCTCACATCGAAGAAGGTTATCGCTATATATATTAAATATGGTGTAATGAAAGTAAAGCGAGCTGCTCCCGGAGGTGAAGGACTTGTGATTGACCACTTCGACAAGAGAGCCGTTCAAAACTACCTGAAGCACATCGAGCAGGCTTTTGAACGCACGGGTACCCCCTACCCTCACACCTTCTTCAACGATTCATACGAAGTGGCCGATGCCACATGGACACCCACGCTGCTCAAGGAGTTTGAAGCCCGTCGTGGCTATAAGCTCGAAGAACATCTTCCCGAGCTAATGGCTTACGAGCCAAAGGTGCTCAGTGACTATCGCGAGACGCTCGGCGACCTGCTCTTAGAGAATTTCACACAGCAATGGACGGCCTGGGCGCACAGTCACGGAGCCATCACTCGAAACCAGGCACACGGTTCGCCAGCCAACCTCATCGACTGCTATGCAGCTGTTGACATCCCCGAGATCGAAGGCTTCGGTCTTTCCAATCTTGGCATCAAGGGACTTCGCCAAGATCCTGGCAAGACACGCAAGAACGACTCCGACTTTTCCATGCTGAAATATGCTCCTTCGGCTGCACATGTCACAGGCAAGCCATATACCAGCAGCGAGACGTTCACTTGGCTCACCGAGCACTTCCGCACCTCGCTTTCACAGTTGAAGCCCGACATCGACCTCATGTTTTGTGCAGGCGTGAACCACATGTTCTTCCACGGCACATGTTATTCCCCCAAGAACGATCCTTGGCCAGGATGGAAGTTCTATGCCTCTATCGACATGAGTCCTACTAACAGTATCTGGCGCGATGCCCCCTACTTCATGGATTATGTGGAGCGCTGCCAGAGCTTCCTGCAGTGGGGACAGCCCGACAACGACTTCCTTGTGTTGCTGCCTGTTCGCGATATGTGGAAGAAGAACACGGGGAAGCTGCTGATGCAATTCAGTATTCATGCAATGGGTAAGCTGGCACCTGAATTCATTCAGACCATCCTGAACATCGACCGAGCAGGCTTTGACTGCGACTATATCTCAGAGCGCCTGCTCTCAGGGGTTACCTATAAGGACGGCATGCTTGTCACAGCAGCAGGAGCACGTTACAAGGGCTTGATCATTCCTGGTAGTGGCGAAATGACTGATCACGTGAAGCAGCACATTGATGATTTGAAGAAACAAGGTGCACACATCTTCTATACTACGAACAGAAGCGAGTTGGAAAGAGCTGCAACGCCTGAGCAGATGCGTACTGACTGCGGACTGAAGACCATTCGCAGAAAGAATGCTAACGGCTACCACTATTTCATTGCCAACCTGTCACCCAACGACATACACCAGACCGTGAAGCTGGCAGTTCCTTTCAAAGGTGCCACATGGTTCAATCCGCTGAATGGCGACATCTGCGAAGCCACCTACGACAATAACGCTGTCGATATCTGCCTAAGAAGTGGTGAGTCGATGATTCTCCAGACCTTCAATGAGGGGAAGGGAAGTCATCCTGCAGCAGCTCAGACAGAAGAGCAAACTGCAGCCGAAATCGTTCTCAACGGTTCTTGGAATCTCTCTTTCACAGAAGAAGCTCCTAAGGTGGAAAAGAACTACCAACTGTCAAAGCTACAGACATGGGAAACGCTTGACGAACAAGCCAAGACGACCATGGGAACGGGTGTCTATACTACCAAGTTCAAAATGTCAAAGAAAGACAATCCCTCAGGCAAATGGATGATAGACCTCGGAGATGTTCGTGAGAGTGCACGTGTCTTCATTAACGGTACATTCATCGGATGCGCATGGTCAGTGCCATTCATTCTCGATACACGAGGAACGCTCAAAGTGGGCGAAAACGAATTGCGCATCGAGGTGACCAACCTGCCTGCCAACCGCATAGCCGAACTGGACAGACAAGGAGTGAAATGGCGCAAAATGGAGGAAATAAACGTGGTTGACATCAACTACAAGAAGACCCTCTACAGCGATTGGGAGCCCGTTCCGAGCGGACTTGCCTCACAAGTAAAAATTTTCAAAATCAAATAAAAAATGTCTGATACACATCATCATCACCATCATCACAAGATGGACAGCGCGAGCAAATTCAAGCGAGACAGCTTGAAAGCTATCGAGCAAAGAAAGTTAATTGCAAAATGGGGGAAGATTGTCCTTCTATGTATTGCCATCTTAATGGGAATAGCCGTCATGGCAGCATACACTATCGGATAGACGGCTGTCAAACAAAGAAGTCTTGTGGCTTATCTTCATCTTGAAGAACTTTGAAGTGAGTCCGGGCTTTCTGCAAATCATCGAGACTGAGCATCGCCAAAAGCGAATGTTCAGTCTCGTTTTTGCATGCACATATAGTCCGACCTATCGGGTCAATCATCATGGAACCTCCTGTGTATGAGCAGGAAGGATCGCTCCCCACTCTATTCACAGCTATCACATAACTCTGATTCTCTATAGCGCGAGCATGAGTGAGCACATTCCAGGCATCCATACGCGAGTGGGGCCAGTTGGCGACATAGATGATGGCATCATACTCCCCTGCCCAACCATAGCGTGCCCACACAGGAAAGCGCAAGTCGTAGCAAGTCAACAATAGGAAACGAACACCTTTCCAGTTGACGAGGGTATGCGTCTGTCCTGCGGTATAATGTTCGTGTTCATGTCCATGAGCAAACAGATGGTGTTTGTCATAATAGCTCATGCCATCAGGTGTCACGAAGTACAGCCTGTTCCGATACGAACTGCCTTGCTCGTCTTCCACCTCAACGGCAAGACTTCCACATACTGCACACGAATAATCACTGGCCGTCTTCTTCATCCAGTCGAGCGCCACCGAATGGCTTTCCTTCTCGGCTATTCCCTCCGGACGAGTGGCAAATCCCGTTGCCCACATTTCCGGTAAAACATAGAGATCGGCTCCTGGCTGCGATGCACGCAGTGCTTCTGCCTTCCGAACATTCTCTTCCGGGTCTCCCCAGACTATATCCATCTGTAACAAAGCTATTTTCATAATCCTTCCTGTTAAGCTAACTCACCTTCATCTAAATAGAACTCTTTCGTAAGACGCTGATACCACTCTGAGCGCTTTTGGGGACAGACTTCAATGATGCCCTCTTCTACTTCAGGCTGTTCAACAGGATGCTTCCGGAATGCCATCAGATAGCGGCGCGGCATTTTCGAAGGCGTTGTCTTCACAGCACATTCACGCACTTTAAAGAATCCTGTAAGTGCAGCAGCACTCTCCATTTCCTTTTTCCCCTCAGTAGGTATGACAACTGAAAATTCACCGTGCTCGTCAAGAAGTCGCCAAGCACTTTCCATCAACTGACGGTAAGACAACGAAGAAGTGTGACGCGCCATTGTGCGCTGATTATCAGGACTTTCCAGCGAATGGTTAAAATAAGGCGGATTCGAAACGACCGCATCAAAAGTACCGCTCACGTCCATGACATTCTGATGAATGATATTCGCAGAGAAGGGAGAGTCAGCCACGTTCTCCCTTGCTTGCAGACAAGCAGCCTCATCGACATCAACGCCCGTAATGGAAGCCTGCGGAAAACGCTGCGCCATCATCAGGGCTATCAGGCCAGTACCAGTACCGACATCCAGGATGGTGCTGCCCCCATGAGCCCACGCCCCAAGCAAGGTACCATCCGTTCCCACTTTCATTCCGCACCGAGACTGACGGATGGTAAAACGCTTAAATCTGAAATAGTCATTCGCCATAAAAAACGGTATAAAAAATGTTGATTCTCAGTAGTTGTGTCTTGGCCCTACGCGCTTTGTCCTGAACACACTACAAAGGTACGGCAAAGGGCTCATTTCAGCCCAACCGCTTTAACGGACTTTTCACGCAGTTAACGGATTTAACTCGCGTGTACGTGCGCGCGAGTGGCCATAAGCGTTCAGCACGGTCGCTCGGTGCGTTTGTCCTAAACCCTTCTTGCAATCAGCATGATCGCTTTCCGCAGTAAATCTGCGTAAACCCTGCATGGGGCTATTTTCGTTAATCTTCCCAAATCGCTTTGCTACGTCAGCAATA
>JAEEPT010000052.1 GCA_016284895.1 Prevotella sp.
CGGCTTCTTCTATCTGGCTGAGTTCCTGAACCTCTTCATCATCTCCGGCATCGCCGCTACGGTGTTCCTCGGTGGATGGGCTCCCTTGAACATAGGTATCGATGCCTTTGATACTGTGATGAACTACATCCCTGGCATCGTGTGGTTCATGGCCAAAGCCTTCGGTGTTGTTTGGCTGCTGATGTGGGTGAAGTGGACCTTCCCCCGTCTGCGTATCGACCAGATTCTGAAGCTGGAGTGGAAGTACCTCATGCCGATGGGACTCATCAACCTGGTTCTGATGACCGTATGTGTGGCCTTAGGCCTTTATATTAAGTAAGTTTCATAAGACCTATAGGACTCATAAGACCCATAAGACTTATATTAAAAAATGGAAAAAGAACAATCATATTTCGGAGAACTCGGACACGGCATTAAGACATTGGCTGTGGGCATGAAGACCACCTGGAAGGAATACTTCAAGGACTTCTTCACCAACAAGTCAACTGAGCAGTACCCCGAGAACCGCAAGACCACACTTCACGTGGCTAAGCGCCACCGTGGCCGTCTCGTCTTCACTCGCGACGAGAACGGTGCCTATAAGTGTACGGCTTGCACATTGTGCGAAAAGGCATGTCCGAACGGCACCATCAAGATTACCAGTCACATGGCCGAAGACCCTGAGACGGGAAAGAAGAAGAAGGTGCTCGACGACTATCAGTACGACCTTGGCGACTGCATGTTCTGCCAGCTCTGTACCAATGCCTGCAACTTCGGCGCAATTGAGTTTACCAACGATTTCGAGAATGCGGTGTTCGACCGCTCGAAGCTCGTGCTTCACCTCGACAAAGAGCAGTACAAAGGTGGCTCGCTGCCCAATCTGCTGGATGGTGGTGCCGAGTGGGAAGTCGGAAAGTTCAACACCAAAACGAAGTAAACGACTATGGCAAATATAATAATGTTTTGCATCCTCGCCGTCGTCATTCTGGGCTCTGCCTTACTGTGCGTGACGACTACGCGAATCATGCGAGCCGCAACATTCATGTTGTTCGTGCTCTTTGGCGTGGCAGGTGTTTATTTCCTGCTCGACTATACGTTCCTGGGCGCAGCTCAGATCAGCGTCTATGCCGGTGGCGTGACGATGATCTACGTCTTCGCCATTCAGCTTGTTTCGAAGCGCACCCTGCAGGGTATGGTAGAGAAAATCAAGACCAGCCGCATCATTGGCAATGGCTTGGTGGTGCTCGTTGGCCTTGTGACGGTCTGCCTCATTCTGATGAAGGCTGGCTTCGTGTCTAATTTCGATGCTGTGGCTGATGCCGAAGTATCCATGAAGGAAATAGGCTTCGCCCTGGTAGGCTCAGAGAAGTATCAGTATGTATTGCCCTTCGAGTTCATTTCGGTGTTCTTGTTGGCTTGCATCATTGGTGGTTTGGTTGTTGCAAGAAAGGATCAAGAATTAGAGAAATAAAGAATTATGGTACCTGTAGAATGTTATTTCGTGCTCAGTGCACTCTTGTTCTTCATCGGAGTCTATGGCTTCGTGACCCGTCGCAACCTGATTGCCATGCTCATCTCTGTCGAGCTGGTGCTCAATGCCGTCGATATCAACTTCGCTGCTATCAACCGCCTGCTTTATCCTAACGGCATGGAAGGCATGTTCATGACCCTCTTCGTCATTGGTGTGGCAGCAGCTGAGAGCGCTGTGGCTATCGCAATTATCATCAATGTATATCGCAACTTCAAGAGCGATAATGTAGATAGTATTACTAACATGAAAGGATAAAACGCTATGATCTACGAATTATCTTATTTGATTCTCCTTCTGCCGCTTCTGTCCTTCCTCGTGTTGGGACTGGCAGGCATGAAGATGCAGCATAAGACCGCTGGACTCATCGGCACATGCTCGCTGGCACTCGTCACCATTCTGTCGTACTGGACGGCTTTTGAATATTTCACAGCCGACCGCGTGAACGGAATCTTCCAGACGATTGTGCCTTACAACTTCACGTGGTTGCCTCTGGGCAACTTGCACTTCGACATGGGTATCTTGCTCGACCCCATCTCGGTGATGATGCTGATTGTCATCTCCACGGTGTCGCTCATGGTACACATCTACTCATTCGGCTATATGCACGGTGAGAAGGGCTTCCAGCGCTACTATGCTTTCCTGAGCCTCTTCACCATGTCAATGCTGGGACTGGTGCTGGCCACTAACATCTTCCAGATGTACATGTTCTGGGAGCTTGTGGGTGTTTCTTCTTATCTGCTCATCGGTTTCTACTATCCGTTGAAGCCTGCTATTGCAGCCAGTAAGAAGGCCTTCATCGTGACTCGCTTTGCCGATATGTTCTTCCTTGTGGGTATCCTGACTTTCGGCTACTTCACTGATTCGTTCAGCTTCTCGTTTGCTGGCGACATCGTGATGGGGCAGGGCACCACTCCCTTCATCGAGGGCAATGCCGCCAAGGCTGTTGCTGCCGGTGCTTGCATACTGCCCACCGCTCTGGTGCTGATGTTCATTGGTGGTGCCGGTAAGTCGGCTATGTTCCCCTTGCACATCTGGCTGCCCGATGCTATGGAAGGTCCTACGCCTGTGTCTGCCCTGATCCACGCAGCTACGATGGTGGTAGCTGGTGTGTTCCAGATTGCCCGTATGTTCCCCCTGTGGATTCAGTATGCACCCGAGGCCATGTCCATTGTGGTATGGGTGGGTGTCTTCACAGCCTTCTATGCAGCAGCCGTTGCTTGTGCTCAGAGCGACATCAAGCGTGTGCTGGCCTTCTCTACCATCTCGCAGATTGCATTTATGATGGTGGCTCTTGGCGTCAGCCTTCCCGGGCATCACGGCGCTCTGCTCGACAACCACGCTCAGCTGGGCTATATGGCTGGCATGTTCCACCTGTTCACCCACGCTATGTTCAAGGCTTGCCTGTTCCTCGGAGCCGGTTGTATTATCCATGCCGTTCACTCTAACGAGATGGCCGTAATGGGAGGCCTGCGCAAGTACATGCCTATCACGAACATCACGTTCCTCATCAGCTGTCTGGCCATTTCGGGCATTCCTTTCTTCTCGGGCTTCAGCTCGAAAGATGAAATCATCACCGCCTGCTTTGCCTACAGCCCTGTGGTAGGTTGGATCATGACGGGCATTGCCGCCATGACTGCCTTCTACATGTTCCGTCTGTACTACGGCATCTTCTGGGGTACGGAGAATGTGGAGGCTCACAAGCACCACACGCCCCATGAGGCTCCGCTGACGATGACCTTCCCGCTCATCTTCCTGTCGGTGGTCACTCTTGGCGTGGGTATCTATACTACGCTGGCTGGCTTCCTGGATTGGGGCGGCTCGTTCGGTTCGTTCGTGTCGGCCAGTGGCCAGGACTACACCATCCACTTCGACATTCAGATTGCAGCCACCTCAACTGTCATCGCCTTTCTGAGCATCTGTCTTGCCACCTATATATATAAAGGTGAGAGTCAGCCCATCGCCGACCGTCTCTACAAGACGTTCCCGAAGCTGCACCGTGCAGCCTACAAGCGTTTCTATCAGGACGAGATTTGGCAGTACGTGACGCATAAGATTATCTTCCGCTGCGTCTCTACGCCTATCGCATGGTTCGATCGTCACGTTGTAGATGGTACGTTCAACTTCCTGGCATGGGGAGCCAACGAGGCAGGAGAGTCTCTCCGTCCCTGGCAGAGTGGCGATGTGCGCCAGTATGCTGTATGGTTCCTCACTGGTAGTGTAGCATTAACATTAATCCTATTATGTCTATAGGCCCTGTAAGACCTATAAGACCTATAAGACTTATACGACTATGAATATATTATCATTATTCGTTTTAATCCCCGCCCTGATGCTTTTGGGATTGTGGATAGCCCGCAACCTCAATCAGGTGCGTGGCGTGATGGTGGCCGGCTCGTCTTGCTTGCTGGCGCTCTCCATCTGGCTTTGTTACTATTATGTAACCAATCATGATAATGCCGCAGCATGGGATAATGGCATGATGCTCACCGCCTCTACACCTTGGTTCAAGGCGCTCAACATCAACTATGCCGTTGGTGTTGACGGCATCTCTGTGGTGATGTTGCTCCTGTCGAGCATTATTGTCTTCACCGGTACTTTTGCCTCATGGCAGCTGAAGCCCATGACCAAGGAGTACTTCCTCTGGTTCACCTTGCTCAGCACGGGTGTGTTCGGCTTCTTCATCTGCGTTGACATGTTCACTATGTTCATGTTCTATGAGGTGGCCCTGATACCTATGTATCTGCTGATTGGTGTATGGGGCTCTGGCAAGAAAGAGTATGCTGCCATGAAGCTCACCCTGATGCTGATGGGTGGATCGGCTCTGCTCATTCTCGGCATCCTCGGCATCTATTACTTCAATGGCGAGTACAGTGGTGTGTTCACAATGAACGTGAATGAGATTGCGAAGACCTCTCACCTCATTCCTACCGACATCCAGTGTGCTTTCTTCCCCTTCATCTTCATCGGCTTCGGTGTGCTGGGCGCTCTGTTCCCCTTCCACACATGGTCTCCCGACGGTCACGCTTCTGCGCCTACCGCTGTGTCCATGCTCCATGCCGGTGTGCTGATGAAACTTGGTGGCTATGGTTGCTTCCGTGTGGCTATGTACCTGTTGCCTGAGGCTGCTCAGCAGCTCTCATGGGTGTTCCTCATCCTCACCACCATCTCAGTGGTCTATGGTGCCCTGTCGGCTTGTGTACAGACCGACCTGAAGTATATCAATGCCTACTCGTCGGTGTCTCACTGTGGTTTGGTGCTCTTCGCCCTGCTGATGATGAGCCAGACGGCTGTGACGGGTGCCATCCTGCAGATGCTGTCTCACGGATTGATGACCGCTCTCTTCTTCGCCCTCATTGGTATGATCTACGGTCGCACACACACACGTGACATTCGCGAGCTGGCTGGTCTGATGAAGATTATGCCGTTCCTGGCCGTGGGCTATGTGATAGCCGGTCTGGCCAACCTCGGTCTGCCTGGCTTCTCAGGCTTCATTGCCGAGATGACCATCTTCGTAGGTTCGTTTGGTGCTCATCCTCTGGCAGGCGACCCCAATGCTTCGTTCCGTATGGTGGCCACCATCATCGCCTGTATGTCGATTGTCGTAACGGCAGTCTATATCCTGCGCGTTGTGGGTAAGATTCTGTATGGCGAAGTGGAGAACAAACACTTCCTCGAGCTTACCGATGCTACATGGGACGAGCGTGTCGCCGTCATCTGCCTCATCTTCTGTGTGGCAGGTCTTGGTTGTGCTCCGTTCTTCTTCAGCAACATGATTTCGCCGAGTGCAGGAACTATTCTTCAATCAATTGGAGTAATGTAAGTGGAATCGTAATAACGTAATATCGTAATAACGTAATAACGAAATACATTATGAATTATTCTCAATTCTTAAATATGATGCCTGAGGCATTCCTTGTTCTCTGGCTTGTAGTGGTCTTCGTGGCAGACTTCTGTCTGATGAAGGATGAGCAGAAGACCAGGAAACTGGGATTGATCACTATGGGAGCCCTCATCTGTCAGACCTGCCTGCTGTTTGGCTGTCAGGAACCTCAGACGGCTTTCGGCGGTATCTATGTCACCTCGCAGATGGTGAATGTGATGAAGATAATTCTCACCGCAGGTACGCTCATCGTGGTCATTATGTCGCACACGTGGTTGGAGACCAACAAGAAGCTCTCTGGCGAGTTCTTCATGCTGGTTCTCTCTACGCTTCTCGGCATGTACATGATGATGTCCAGCGGATCGTTCCTCATGTTCTTCCTCGGTCTTGAAATGGCTTCTGTGCCTATGGCTTGCATGGTGGCTTTCGACAAGAACCGTAAGAACTCGGCTGAGGGTGCGGCCAAGTATATCCTCGTGGCCACGTTCTCCAGTGGCGTGATG
The DNA here is from genome assembly GCA_016284895.1 of Prevotella sp. Lineage (GTDB taxonomy): Bacteria > Bacteroidota > Bacteroidia > Bacteroidales > Bacteroidaceae > Prevotella. The sequence goes on from JAEEPT010000052.1 coordinate 5,894, forward strand.
CTCTTCGGCATCTCGTTCATCTATGCCGCTACGGGTAGTCTTTACTTTGACAATGTGACTGCTGCTCTGACGGAGTCGCCCCTGACCATCATGGGTCTCGTGTTCTTCTTCAGCGGACTTGGCTTCAAGATTTCTCTCGTGCCCTTCCACTTTTGGACAGCCGACACCTATCAGGGCGCTCCCACACCTGTCACAGGTTATCTGAGCGTGGTGTCTAAAGGTGCTGCAGCTCTCACGCTGTGCATCATCCTCACCAAGGTGTTCGGTTCGATGGTCGATGTGTGGAACCCGATGCTTTGGATTGTCATCGTGCTCTCCATTACCGTGGCCAACCTCTTTGCCATCCGTCAGTCGGAGTTGAAGCGCTTCATGGCCTTCTCCTCTATCTCACAGGCTGGCTACATCATGCTGGCTGTGATAGGTGCCGACCCACAGGCTGGAGCAACAGCTCTTACGTTCTACGTGCTGGTCTATGTGGCTGCCAACATGGCTGTCTTCACCGTGATTAGTGCAGTTGAGCACAACGGTGGCTCTACTCAGATGTCAGCTTACAACGGTCTCTATCAGACCAATCCGAAGCTGGCTTTGCTCATGACTTTGGCTCTGTTCTCTCTGGCAGGCATTCCCCCGTTCGCAGGCATGTTCTCGAAGTTCTTCGTGTTCCTTGCCGCTGTTCGTGGTCATGAGATAGCTCCGTTCTGGCCATATTTCGTGGTGCTCATCGCTTTGGTTAATACAGTCATCAGTCTTTACTACTATCTGCTGATTGTGAAGGCCATGTACATCACGAAGGAGGACAGTCCTCTGCCCACTTTCACAATGGACGGAACCACCAAGCTTTCCCTCGCACTCTGTACCGCAGGCATCTGTCTCCTTGGCATTGTCTCGTGTGTCTATGAGTGGATTGCTGCCGCAGCATTGTAAAGGTTAACAATTAACCCCTCAACAGAAATAATCCCTGAAACGTCGATGTTTTGGGGATTATTTCATTATCTATATATGGATAAAGAATGAAGCGTGATCTTGCCTAAAACGTAGCGCCATCTAATCTATATCATGACATGAAGTAACCTAAATCGTGAGATGATCTATTCTAAATCATAACGTGATCTATTCTAAATCATAACGTGATTTGACCTAAATGGTAACATGAGCTGAACTAAACTGCAACGTGACTGATTCTGAAACAGGAAACACTTATATTACACTATACGAAAGAAGTTTTAAAAACATCTGTTTCATCTGTTTCCGTCTGCAACAGCCAATGTGTCAAGTGGTTATAGGTGAAGCAGATGGTGTAGGATGTGTTTTCATCTGTTTCCAGGTGATTCCTGCCCTGCTGTTCAATCCAGGGTCTCAGCTCGAAAGAGCAGAGCTGGTGAATGATTTCAGCAATAAAGTGTTCACTTCCGACTCCTTTGTCATGGAGTTTGGCTTTACCTCCTTGCAGGCCCTGGGTGTTCTGCTTTCCAGCATGGGCATGGCCGAACTGGCCCTTTCGCCGTTGCATCGTTCGGAGTCGCCCTTTGCGCGTGCTGAGTATTTGCGGCTGACGGCATTAGGCCGTTTCGCCTTGGGAGTCGTTTCTGAATATGAACCGCCCCAGATAGAGCAACAAGCCTATTTTGAACTCGACCCTGAGCGGCTCATCATCCGTTCGCTTGTAGAGCCTAATCCATACGCCCAGTTGCTGAAGGATACCTCTTTGCCTATTTCGAAGAACCGTTATGAAACATCGGCCAGTAGCTTTTTGGCCAACTGCAAAAGCCGTGAGGACGTGGAAAACAAGATTTCCGTCTTCCGACAGTTCAACAGTAGCGAGCTGCCGCCACTCTGGAAACAGTTCTTCGACATGCTCCTGAAGCGGTGCAGTCCATTGAAGCCAGACTCGTCTTCTTATAAGCATTACCGCCTCTCGCCCGATCATATCGACCTTATCCGGCTGATTACTACCGACGAGCAGTTGCGCCAGCTTGTAATTCGTGCTGAGGGCTATCTCATTCTGATTCGTCATGAGAACGTCCGCCGGTTCGAAGAACTGCTGAAAAAGCATGGCTATCTGTTGTAGCGTTATGATGATTAACGTTTTTTTATGCAAAAAAGCGCTAAAACGCCTTGATTTGTGATTTTTGTATTTTATATTAAGCGATTCTTCTTGATATTTCCACAAATAATTCTTAACTTTGCACCACCGAATTGATGGACTTATAAATAAAGATGACAAATAGACGTCTTCTACATCTGATTGTAGCAACCTTTGTTGCTGTCCTGTCTTTCATGTCATGTACTGAGCAACAACAGGCGGGGGGAGATAGCCATACTGCCGACAGCCTACTGAATGCTGCTTACGAGTTGCGCGACTATCAAAGCCTGTTGGTCTTGGTAGATGAGTTGGATTCGTTAGGCTCTATTACCCAGATGAAGTCTTCTTATTGGAGAGGCTATGCTTATTCTCGCCTTCGTCAGCTTCGATTAGCCGAAGTAGCCTGGAAAGAGGCTGTCTCGCTACCCGTACAGACAGATGAGGATTTGAGCTATTATGCCAAGTCGGCAAACAGGTTGGCTGGTCTCCTTTATATCAAAATGGACTATGAGAAAACGATGCAGGTTGCCATTCCTGCCATTGAACTGCTGGATAAGAAAGGCCTTAACCTAAATTCGGATTATGCTAATCTACAGACGTTTATAGGCAATTGCCAGTTGAAGATGGGGCATCCGGAAGAAGCAGCAATAAGTTATGAGCAAGCCTATCAGCACTTTCAGAAAATCATAGCCGCCAGCGATGCGCTTTCAGATTACACCAGTTCGGTGGTTTGTGCCATCACGATAACCGATACTTATCTTACGTCTGGCTATTATCATGAAGCTTATGAATGGACTGAGCGTTTGAATGATGTGTTGACCCAATACAAGGAGCATCCGCATGCCGCAGCTAGTTTTGTTGACAAGCAATATGCCCGTCTGAACTTCTATAAGGCTTGCTGTCTGGAGGGGCTGGGTAAGAAGAAAGAGGCTGAACGAGCTTATAATGAAGCACTTACCACCGACTACGCAAAAACCGACGATGGCAAGATGGAGGCAACAAGCTATCTGATTGTGGCCGAACGTTGGAGCGAGGCTGCCGACAAGCTTGCAGTTCTTGATCAGCAGATGGAACATTATGACGTGAAGCTCACACTCGACAATATTCAGACTTACATCTTGCCTAAGTTCAGAGCCAATTTGGGAGCTAACCGTATCGATACCGTCATGGCCATGGGATTGAAATTGTGCAATGCCCTTGACACGGCTATTTTGCTGGAGAAACAGGATGCCTCCCTGGAGCTGGCAACCATCTATAATATTCAGCAGAAAGAGACACAAATCATTGAGCAGCGCGAGGCTTTGTCGCGCCAACGCTTCATTGCAACTATTGTGGCGTTCTTCATCGTAGTTATGGGCTTTGTGCTGATTATCTATTTCCGTCATCAGTCTGCTTCACGATTGGAACGTGCTTTCAGCCAGTTGGAAATAGCTAATGCTAAGGCTGAGGAATCTTCGCGTATGAAGACCAACTTCATTAAGCAGATTTCTCATGAGATACGAACTCCGCTCAACATCCTTTCTGGTTTCACTCAGGTGATTACTACACCTGGTCTTAAACTTGACGAGGCGACGAGTCAGGATGTCAATCAAAAGATTATTGAGAATACCAACCGAATCACAGGACTCGTCAACAAAATGTTGGAGCTTTCCGATGTGAGTTCCCGTACGGTTATTGAGCGAAACGATACGGTTTCTGCTTTACAGATAGCTGCGCAGGCAGCAGAGGAGAGCGGCATTTCGTCTTCTACCGATATTCATTTCGACATCAGCTATCCCAATGAAGCCGAAACAATGATGCTTACCACCAACCTTCAACAGGCAACACGCGCACTATCGCTCCTGCTGGACAATGCTATGAAGTTTACGCAGAAAGGCGGAGTAGTGTTGCATCTCGATAGAACCGACGGACTGGCTGTGTTCAGCGTATCAGATACTGGAATAGGTATACCTAAGGAGGAGTCTGAACACATTTTTGAAGAGTTTGTACAGTTGGATGACTACTATGAGGGTACGGGCATCGGCCTTACTGTAGCTCGTTCTATTGCTAATCGTTTGGGGGGCAACATTGTGCTCGATACCGAATATAATGCTGCTGTTGAACCCGCCTTTGCCCAAATGGAGACTGCAGGCAGCGGCTCACGCTTCGTGATGACGCTTCCGCTTTCCAACGATACGAATGTCTGATTTTTTACAAAAAATGTAATCAATAACTATGAAGTATTTTATTAGATACATAATGTGTGTAATCGCCTTGAATTGCGGCATAGAGCAAGCCTTCTCACAAAATGGCAAATGGCGTGAAGAACACAAGGTGAAAAAGAAAGAGACCATCTACAGTATCTGTAGAACCTATGAAATTACAATTGATGAGTTGAAAACAGCCAATCCACAGATGGCTAATCCTGACTTTCAACTGAAGAAAGGCGATGTACTGTACATACCATATTCTACTCAAAAAACACTTAGCGGACCTGCAAAGAGCGTTATACCATCTGAGGTAAAGATGACTCAAGCAATCAAAGCTGACCGCGATGTGAGAAAACGCCCCATCAGGCTGGGTGTGATGTTGCCGCTACACAATGTGAATGGTGATGGGCGTCGTATGCTGGAATACTATCGTGGTGTGCTGATGGCTTGCGACAGTTTGAAGCTACTGGGCATCTCAACAGATATATATGCGTGGAATCTAGCTGAGGACAGCAATGTGAGCGATGTACTTGCTGACCCCAATGCAGCAAGTTGTGATCTCATTATCGGTCCGCTTTATTCCAAGCAAGTGCCTGAACTGTCGAAGTTTGTAGAAAAGAATGACATTCGGCTGTTGATTCCTTTCTCTATTAATGCTCCCGACCTCTACACCAATCACAACATCTTTCAGGTCTATCAGAGCCCTAATGCGTTGAATGATGCCACGGCCCGTCGCTTCTGCGATTGGTTCAAGGACTATCATCCCGTGATCATCGACTGTTCTGATACTACGAGCACTAAGGGCGCTTTCACATCTGCCTTGCGCCGTATGCTTGAACAGAGAGGCGTCAAGTACAGTATCACCAATTTGAAGCAATCTTCTGATGCATCCTTCATGCAATCGTTCGATGTAAATAAGAAGAACGTTGTGGTGCTCAATACAGCCCGTTCACCAGAGTTGAATGCCACTTTTGGCAGACTGAGTGCCGTTTCTTCATCAAATCCCGACATTCACATTGCTATGTTCGGCTATACGGAATGGATGATGTATGCTACTCATCAGCTGGAGAACTTCCACAAGTATAATGTGTATCTGCCTGCTCCGTTCTTTACGAACACGCTCTCGTCGGCTACTGAGCGTTTGCAGCAGAAGTATCGCTGGAACTTCCATCAGGACATGATGAACTCGCTGCCTCGTTTTGCTCTTACTGGCTTCGACCATGCCTACTTCTTCTTGCAGGGACTGCACCAGTATGGCAAGACGTTCGACGGTGCTGCTGGCAAACTCAACATCTCTCCCGTTCAGACTCCATTGAAGTTCGAACGTGTGGGCAATGGCGGATTGCAGAATCGTGCCTATATGTTCGTGCACTATATGCCAGAACACAAGATTGAGGCCGTGAACTATTAATCAAGTGCTACAGGTAAGACTACTAAGCAAAGCATGAAACGAATACTCCTCATTCTGACCCTCATCACTCTCTCGCTGGCGGGTAGAGCCCAGATAGGCGACTATCGTAGTGAATTGGCGGTGGGTGGTGGTGCTGGCTATGTGTTCAGTAACATCGGGTTTTTGCCTGAAGTCCCACAAAGCATGCATCAAGGACTGTTTGGAGGACTGGCCGTGCGGTACACTTGCGAGAAGTATTTCAGTTCTATTTGTGCGCTAACAGCCGAAGTTAACTTTGCTCAGTTAGGTTGGAAAGAGAATATTTTGGATCGTGACGACCAACCCGTCATCAATTCACTTACGAACCAGCCTGAGGAATATGAGCGCACCATCAACTATATTCAAATACCCGTCTTTGCCCGTTTGGGGTGGGGACGTGAACGTAAGGGAGTCCAGTTCTTTGTTCAGGCAGGTCCTCAGTTTGGTGTCTGTATAGGTGAGCAGACGAAGACAAATTTCGAGTTGCGCTACAGGAGCGCAAAACGTGTGTCACAGGTTGTGGCTCAGGACACTATGTCGGTGGAGCGCAATTTCGATTATGGCATTACCGCAGGCTTAGGACTCGAATTCTCTCATCCCAAAGTGGGACATTTTATGTTGGAGGGTCGTTATTACTATGGACTGGGCGACATCTATCGCAATTCTAAGCGTGACTACTTCGGACGCTCCAACTTTGCCAATATAGTTGTAAAGCTAACCTATCTATTTGACATACAGAAAACAGATAATCCTAAAATTAAATAAAAATTATGTTTGAGAATCAGCCTAAAGGTCTTTATGCATTAGCATTGGCCAACACCGGCGAGCGATTTGGTTATTACACCATGCTGGCCGTCTTTGCTTTGTTTTTAAGAGCAAACTATGGACTCGCACCTGCTACTGCAGGTATTATCTACAGTTCGTTCTTGATGTTTGTCTATTTCTTCCCGTTGTTTGGTGGTATGCTGGCCGATAAGTTCGGTTTCGGCAAAATGGTTACTACGGGTATTGTTATCATGTTTGCAGGCTATCTGCTTCTCTCCGTACCTCTTGGAGGTGACCGCTTTGCCCTCATCGTGATGCTGGCAGCCCTCATCTCTATCGGATTTGGTACAGGACTATTTAAAGGCAATCTACAGGTGATGGTGGGTGACCTGTACAACGATCCACAATATGCTGATAAGCGTGACTCAGGCTTCTCCATCTTCTATATGGCAATCAACATCGGCGCATTGTTTGCTCCTACGGCTGCTATTCGCATCATGGAGTGGGCTCAGCAGTCACTCGGAGTCAGCGAGAATGATAGCTACCATTTCGCTTTCGCGGTAGCTTGTGCTTCACTCATTATTTCAATTGCTATTTATTATGCTTTCCGTAGTACATTCCGTCATGTTGAGGGAGGCAAGAAAAAAGAAGGGGCGGCTGCCGTCATTGACGATCTTACCCCTGAGCAAACTAAGGAACGCCTTGTTGCCCTTGGGCTTGTGTTTGCTGTGGTTGCTTTCTTCTGGATGTCGTTCCATCAGAACGGACTCTCGCTTACCTATTTTGCAAATGAGTTTACTGAGACAAGTGCCAACGGTATTAAGGCGATGGCTTTCAATGTTTGGAATCTTGTTGCTGTTATTTTCATGGTTTATGCTTCATTCTCCCTTTTTCAGGGAAAGACGCTTCGCAATCGCGTGGTATCTGTTATCGTGATTCTCTTTGCTCTCGGATTCCTTGCATATAATTATGGCGTACTTGATGGAGATGTTGAGGTCAAGGCTCCTATCTTCCAGCAGTTCAATCCTTTCTATGTCGTGGCTCTTACACCCGTTTCTCTTGCTATTTTTGGCTGGCTTGCTGCCCGAAATAAAGAGCCCAAGGCTCCCCGAAAGATTGCATACGGTATGATTGTGGCTGCTGTTGCCTTTTGCCTGATGCTCTATGCTTCGCTGACACTTCCATCACCCAATGAGCAAGCTGCTCTTGGCGATGCCGCTCCGCGCGTATCATCCTACTGGCTTATCCTTACCTATCTTATTCTTACCTTTGGTGAGCTACTGCTTTCACCGATGGGCATCTCTTTCGTATCGAAGGTAGCGCCTCCCAAATATAAAGGTGCCTGCATGGGTGGATGGTTCGTTTCTACCGCAATTGGTAATCAATTGGTGATGGTGGGTGGCATCTTGTGGGGAGATCTGCCTTTATGGACTGTTTGGGCCGTGTTTGCAGCATTGTGCTTGCTGGCTGCACTCTTCATGTTCTCTATCATGAAGCGATTGGAGAAAGTTTGTTAGCATGTCAACTGCTAAGCAATTAATAACAAATGGCCAATGAGAATTATTCTCCAATAAGACAGATTGTTCTACTGTTTATCATTTGTCATTTATCATTTACATGTGTTGTAGCGCAGACGCTCACTTTCGTAGAGCTCAACTGCGAGAACATGTTCGACACCCGTCACGACTCCCTCAAGCAGGACTTTGAATTTCTGCCTGAGGGAGCTCGTTATTGGAGCCACACGAAGTATTGGCAAAAGCTGAATCGCATAGGACAGGAAATCCTCTCCTGTTCTGTTGATTTGCCCGACTTAGTGGCGCTTTGTGAAGTGGAGAACGATACTGTGCTACATGATCTTACCAGACGTTCGCTGTTGCGAAATGCCGGATATGAATATCTGATGACTGAGTCGCCTGACTTGCGCGGCATCGATGTGGCTTTGCTCTATCAGCCATCATCGTTTCTGCCCCTTTGCTACGATTATATTGAGGTACCGTTGCTGAAGGGTATGCGTCCTACACGTGATATACTATATGTAAAAGGGATCGCTTGGGCCATCGACACGCTTCACATTTTTATTGTTCATGCTCCGAGCCGATATGGAGGCGAACGGCGCACGCGACCTTTCCGAATGCAAGTGGTGAAGACATTGGAACGGGCTGTTGAATCAGTTGGCGAGGCAAATGTTCTTGTAGCGGGTGACTTCAATGACTATGCTGATAGTCCTACGCTGGTATGGTTAGAAGAGCAGGCACTTGTCAACGTGTCAAAGAATCTGAAAGGGCGAAATGGTGTAGGAGGTACCTATCGCTATCGTGGTGAATGGCGCTCCATTGATCATGTGCTCCTCTCACCAAGCATGACTGCTCACATAGATACAGCTTATATTAACGATGCCCGTTTCTTATTGGAGGAAGATGTTCAGAACGGCAACTACAAACCGCGAAGAACCTTTAATGGATATCATTATCTGCGAGGTGGGTTTAGTGATCATTTGCCTTTGGTCGTTCGCTTCAAGAGGAAAAAGCAGCAAATAAAGTGGAAGTGATTCTGATTATTTCAAAAAATGTTATATCTTTGCAGCATGATAGATAATACGCTAAACATCTACTTGGACGAAATTGGCCGCGAGTCGTTGCTTTCTGAAGAAGAGGAGCACCGTTTATCGGCTCGCATCAAGGCTGGAGATGAACGTGCTTTGAACAAGCTGATTCAGGCTAATCTCCGTTTTGTTGTAACGATTGCACGTAGCTATCAGGGGAAAGGTCTGACGATGGATGATCTTGTGAGCGAAGGTAATATCGGGTTGATGAAAGCAGCTGCAAAATACGACAGCGAACGTGGTTTGCGGTTTGTTAATTATGCTGTAGTCTTCATTCGTCAGCAGATAGAGAAAGCCTTGAAGCAGGAAAGTGCCGAGCTGCGCGTGGAGAATGCGAAGGATGGTCTGTCGCGTTCAGTCGATGCCCCGTTGGGGAACAGGGCAAACATGAGTCTGCTCTCTGTTTTGTCAGATGTAAACTCTCCCTTGGCCGACGTGCGAGTGTATGATGCCGCCATTGCCGATGCCGTGGAGTATGCCCTCCATTCGCTTAGCGAGCGTGAGCATCAAGTGATTACGGCCTATTACGGCATAGAGCAGGAACATCTTACGATGGCCGAGATAGCCGATGACATGCACTTGAAGAGGGAGCGCGTGCGCCAAATCCGCAATCGAGCCGTGCGCCGTTTGCGCAAGGCTTATAAGAATCGTCTGTCCGAGCTTCGGTGAAGCCTTTCAGAAGTTCTTCCTTTTTTTATAGCTTTACTTTCTTCTTGGCAATTTTGCTCTCGTTGTGTATGCGGTTGAGGGCAGTCACCACATACGTGTATTTCTGCTTGCCGTCGTTGTAGGGCAGTTTGCAGAACGTGTTCGATGTGACGGCTATCAGCTTGGAGGCATCCTCGATATTCACCTTCTCGCCTTTGGCAAAGCGGTATACAGCATATTTTACGGCAGTGTTCTTCCAGTTCTTTCCCTTCGGAGCCGACCAGAACAGCACGTAGTCGCCTGAGATCCATTCGGCCTTCAACGACTTGGGACTCTTTGGAGCTGCCTTGTCGATAAACTTCATGCTGGGCTGCAGCACGGGGTTCTTCCAGTAGCTCTTGCGCAGCACGGAGCCATAGTTGCCAGGGTTATCTACTACGGCCTTAGCATACCAGAGTACGGTTCCGCCCACGTTCTTCATCTGTTGGTGCAGGCGATGCTTTGCGGCCAGCTGATGCTGCGAGGGATTGTCCGGGTCGCCGAACTTGACCGTTCGCTCCACGTCCTCGCCTATGAAGAGCGGGCGAGCCGATGCGTGCTTGTTCCACCACTTGATGAGCGTCTCGTAGTCGGCAGCCTTATTGCCTATCTCCCAGTAGAGTTGCGGCACGCAGTAGTCCAGCCATCCGTTGTTGATCCAGAACAGCACGTCGGCATAGAGGTCGTCGTAGTTCTGCAGTCCGTTGGTTTGGCTTCCGATGGCAGCTGTCTTCTTGTTACGGTA
>JAEEPT010000053.1 GCA_016284895.1 Prevotella sp.
TCATCGGACGCGTGTCCAGCCAATACGACATTGAGAACCCTGACCTGGAGAACCGACTAATGGCTGTTATCGACTATATCAGCGGCATGACAGATGTCTATGCGCTCGACGTCTATCAGAAGATATGCGGTATATCGCTCCCCATCGTCTAAGACAGAATAACGGTTTTTTAAGACAGAGTAACTGGGGGTAAGACATAAGAACAGTTTTTAAGACACAATAACATAAGAACAGATAATGAGTTCTTAGGACACAATAACATAAAAACAGATATTTGTTGAGACCTTGCTTTGGTTGGGAGATGACCATACTTTGGTCTCATGATGACCGCGCTTCGGTCATTACATGACCAATACTTAGTCGTCGCATGACCAAATATAGATCATCACATGACCAAAGCGCGGCCTCAACAAATATCTGTTTTTATGTTATTATGTCTTTAAAAAATAACTGTTATTATGTCTTTAAAACTCCAGTTACTCTGTCTTAGTACAGGAAGATTCTGAAGTCTTTCACTGATCCGGGTGCTCCTTGTTCTGCACGAGGCAGGTATTCGAATGCCTTGATGGTCTGCACGCTGCCCAGGTCGATAACGAGCAGGTGAGGTGCAGCGGCTCCTTTCTCCGTCTGCCAGTAGGTGGATTCCTGCAGGTCGAACACCTTATCGCCCAGGTGGTTGCCGCCCTCATCCTCGCTATTGGCGTACTTCGTCTTCCAAGGCTCGCGGGAGAGACGCTTTCCGTCGGTTCCTTGTACATAGATCTCAGCAATGGCCACCTTATCGTTTGCTTTTTGGGTGCTGACGCACTCGATGGCGAGGTAGCGGCCCTTCTGAGGCGCATTGAAGTTGATGGTCTGCCAGCCGTTGCCAGCCTTGAAGTTGCCAGTAGCCACGGGGGTAGCGCTGTTCAGGTCGGGCTTGTCACCGATGTTGTTGTGCTTGTTGCTCTTCTCTAACTGCAGTTTGTTGAGCTCAGGGGAATCCTGACCCCAGACCACAGCCTCCTTCGGGCCTACGATGTCGAGCACAATAATCTCGTTCTTGCCCTTCTTCAGCCAGCAGCCCGGCACGTAGAGCGTCTGCTGCGGGCCAATCGACCAGATGCGGCCCATAGCATGGCCGTTCACATAGACCTGACCCTTGCCCCACGTCTCGAAGTTCAGGAACGTGTCGCCCACCTTCTTCAGTGTGAAGTAGCCGCGATGGTAGCCCGGCTTCATGATGTCGGCAAGCTTCTTTGACCCCTCATAGCCCTGTGTGAAGGCGAGTGCAGGAGTACTCCCTTTCACCTTACCTGCAGCGACCTGGTCGTTGACACCTTTCACCATGTCAAGTGCCTTGACAGCAGTCTGATAGTCGTCGGGAATGGCGACGTTCATCCAGTTCTTCGGTGTCAGCACCATCTCCATGTTGTCCGTCTCAGTGGTCAGCGTGACGTTGCCCACGATGCCCTTGAAGTCCTTGATGGCGCGACCGAAGTTGATGCGGCCCATGCCTTCGACGATGATAATCAGTTCGGCACCTTTCTTCACGGCAGGTATGGTGATCGACTTCTCGTTCTTCACACGGTCAATCTTGCCAATGTATTTCTTGTCGATGAACACCTGGGCAAAGTCGTGGAACTCTCCTGTGAGCACGCTCTGCGAGGTGATCTCCGGCAATCGGGTGGAGTACATCATCGTGCCCCAACCCATGTCCATCTCCTCAAAGGTCTTCGGTGTGCCGTTGACGGGCTTTGTAAGGGCTGTCATCATTGGTGCGAACTCCGTCAGCTCGAACTTCGGCACGGTGATGATGGGCATCGGAGCCTTGGGCACGGCAGGAAGGTCCCCCTTCCGTCCCCCGAGGGGGAAACCGTTAGCATCGTATTTCTCCATCATCTTGCGCAGCTCCCAGAACTTCGGGGTAGCCAGGCCCCACTCGTTGATGGGCGCGTCGTAGTCGTAAGAGGTCACATCGGGGGCAAAGCCGGGAGAGTTAGCACCTGCCCAGTGACCGAACGATGTACCACCGTGAGTCATGTAGAGTGAGAAGGATATGCCTTTCGACAACATTTCGTCCATACCCTCAACCATATCCTTGGCAGGGCGTGTCTCATGGCGTGCTCCCCACTTGTCGAACCAGCCGCTCCAGAACTCAGAGCACATCTTTGGGGCGTTGGGGCGCAGTTCGCCGAGACGACGGAACTGCTGATCAATATTGGCACCCGTTCCGAAGTTCATCGTCCAAATGAGGTCGTCAAGACCGTTCTTCTCGAAGTTCGAAGACCAGTCGCACTGGAACAACAGAATGTCGGCCCCTCCTTCAGCCCCCGAGGGGGCTACATTAGACTTGCCTGCTTTAGAGGCCCCCTCGGGGGCGGTAGGGGGGGCTTGGTTATAGATTTCCCTCAGACAATCCCTGATCTCCGAGACGTAGGGCTTGTCTTCACCATACGAGCCGTACTCGTTCTCTACCTGTATCATGATGATGGGGCCGCCCTTCTGAATGGTCAGCGGAGCCAGTTGCTCGCCCACTTTCTGCTCGAAAATCTTCACGCGCTCCATGAAGTAAGGGTCGCGTTCACGCAGACGGATGTCCTTTTTCTTCAGGAGCCACCAGGGCAGACCGCCCATCTCCCATTCAGCACACACGTAGGGGCCGGGGCGAACGATGACGTACATGCCGTTCTTTTGGGCCAGACGGCAGAACTCAGCCACGTCGTTGTTGCCAGTGAAGTCGAATACGCCCTCCTGCTGCTCGTGGATGTTCCAGAAGATGTAGATGCACACGGCGTTCATGCCCAGTGCCTTACACATCTGGATGCGGTGTTCCCAGTAGGGGCGCGGAATACGGGGATAGTGAACCTCGGCAGCCTTCACTACGAAAGGCTGACCGTTCAGAAGGAAAGTCTTGTCGCCCACGGTGAATGTGCCGGGCTTCTGGGCAGCGAACCCAGCGGCTGGGGCTGTCATCAGCATGGCAGCGAGGGCCAACTTGCGAAATAAGTGTTTCATAGAAGGTAATTGTTTGGTTTATATAGTTTCAGTATGTTGCAAAAGTAAGAAAAAAAAGCGAAACCTATGTCCGCTTTATGATTGTTTAAGATTAAAATAGGGCCTTTTGTGGCTAAACTCCTGTGGGTAATGCAGTTGAACAGTGAAAGTCGGTGGGAGAACTGAAATGCAGACGCTCACCCGTGGTGGGATGGTCGAAGGCCAGTTCGGTGGCATGCAGACAGAGCCGGTGGGCTTTCTGGCCGTAGAGGTTGTCGCCCACAATGGGCAGACCCAGCCCTTCGGGATGAGCACAGTGCACGCGTAACTGATGGGTGCGCCCCGTGTGAGGGGTCAAGGAAACAAAAACGCAGGGATAATCGCGATGAAATGGGGTCTTTTCTGATATATTAGGTAGGGAGAGCACTTCGTAGTCGGTGATGGCTTGCTTGCCATGCAGCAAATCGACCACCTGTCGCGGACGGTCAAGCGGATCGGGGCGCAAGGGTAAGGAAATCGTCCCCTTCGTGGGGAGATGGGCTGGCCACGGACCATCGAGCAGTGCTTCGTACCTCTTATATATAGTGCGTGCGTAGAATTGCTGTTGCAGGTTCTTGTAGGCTTCCTCGTTGCGGGCCACTACCATCAGGCCCGAAGTGTCCATATCAAGTCGGTGTGGCATGAACACTTCGCCGTATTCTGCGGTGAGCACTTGTTGCAAGGAAGGAGCCTCAATGCGCCCCGGTACAGAGAGCAGTCCAGAGGGTTTTTCCACTACAAGTAGATCGCCGTCGGTGTAAATAGTCCTCACTGCCTGTGTCTGACGTTCCCACTCGGAGTGAATCATATTCTCTCTCAACAAGCCTTTCATCATGAAGGTGAGGATGGGCAGACACTTGCCTCGGCAGGCAGGATAGAACTGGCCATGATGACGAATCTCACCCCGAGGCGACTCACCATACCAGAACTCTGCCATCGTGACGGGGCGCAGGTTCTGACAGTAGGCATACTGAAGCAGTTTGGGCGCACAGCAGTCACCGCTGCCGCCTGGTGGTAGGGGAAAGCGTTGTTGCAGTTTGGGCGAGGTGTGATAGTCGCGCCAGATTTCGACGAGGTCTTTCTCTTCGCCACATGCGTTCAGCATGCGGTACTGACGGAAGAGCCATAGCTGTAATGCCTCGGAACGGCGTTTGCGCTCGGCTTTGAGGGCGAGTACGGTAGGCTGCGACATCGTCGCAGCAAATGTGGGGGCCGCTCCGGAAGTGGGGGATGGAACCGTGAGGGCAGCTATCTCGGCATTGATGGCAGAGATGTTGCGCTCCTCAGTCTTGAAATGTCCGTTGGGCTGTTGGGCATCGAAGACGGATGGCACGAAGTAAGACCAGTTGTTGCGCCCAGCCAGCAGGCCTGAATAGGCAGCCAGGAAGCCCAGTTGCCCGTCCTTCTCCACGATGAGCACTCCGAACATTTTTCCTCGTTGTGCATCGGCCAGCAGCTCGGGTTGCGACTCCACAAAACACGTAACCTCATCCGCAGCCATGAGGCATAGCGGATGAGGTTCGTAGTCGAATGGATTGTTGAAGCCCGAAGGCTTATCCAGTGTAGTGTCTAAGCGATGAAATGGCACTGTGGCTTATTTCTTGAAGTCGAATCCAATGCGCAGTCCGTCGTAGTTCTTCGAAAAGTCGCCGATGCTCTGCAGAGTGCTGTTGCCTGAAAGCGCGGTAAGCTTCTGGAGTACGCTGAGAAGCTTTGTGGCCTCGAACAACAGGCCAATGCCGTTGGAGTTCTTCTTGGCATAGCAAGTGATGTTGAACAAAAGGGCGGCCTGAAGCTTCACCTGATAGGTGCTCTCGTCGAAAGTCCATGTTCCGGAAAGAGGCTTTCCTGCCACTGTGGCGCTGTAGGTGCCATCCTCCTTGAAGATGAACTGAGTGCTGGATGAGTTGATGCCCACCTTCTGATAGTAGGGCTGCAATTTATCCTTGATGCTGGTGGCTACGGCTTCACCGCCAGCCTGTGCGAGGAACTTCTCGCTGGTGAAGGCGCATCCGGGCTGACTGTAGGTCCAGGTGCCGATGAGGCTTTGCTTCGTCAGCTTATCCAGTCCGAGTACGCTCTGCAGCACATTGCCAATGGTCTGTCCGTTGGTTGCTGCTGAGAGAACACTCCCGAGCACATTGCCTGCGGCAGCACCAATGCCGGCAGATGAAGCGTTGGCGGTTGTGCTACTGGCGTTTGTGGTGTTGGTGCCTGCTCCTAATCCGCAGCTTGCCAAAATCATTGTGGCAACGGCAACGAAAAAAACTGAAATCTTTCTCATAATTGTTTTGCGTTTAATTTGTTGATTTTATCCTTTATATATGATTTGAACTCTTCGCATCCCACAATCTCAATGTCCTCGAAAAGACCCAATACAAAGCGACCTATGCCTACAAAGGAGCAAACGGGCATCTTTACAATCCAGTGGTCATCGTTCTGCTGTTCTATGTATCGCTCGCTCTTCGGATATTCCTCGCGAAGGATAGAAGCGGAGAGACGTCCCAGGACAAGCGTGACGGTCCATTGCTCATCGCCGCTGAACATGAATATGTCGGTGAGCATCTGCTTGTGAGCATCTTCATGTTCCCATATCACGTCGAGCATCTCAACGTCTTCCATGCGTGAAAGCTTGAATGTCTTGTTCTTGCCAGATGCAATCTCGTAGCAACGCACCTCCTGATTCCCGTTCATGAGCAGGAACGGCTCGACTATTCGGTCAGACTTCGTGTTGCTGTGAGGCGATGAGTAGCCCACCAATCGCACGGTCATGTGCTGTTTGATAGCTGTATAGAGGGCGCTGACATTGTGGGCCAGTTGCGTTTTCAGTTCCACGTCGTCGAGAATGTGCAGGTCGTAGAGGTTGTCAAGCTTGCGCCGCACTTTCTCCACCTCAATGCTCTGATCACCCGTGAGGTCTAAGATACGGCGCATAGTGATGGCCTCGTCTTCCGTAAAATGCACGATTTCATCGAGCTTTCTGAAAAACGGTGAGTCTCTTCTGATGCGATAATAAGGTCTGGAATGTTCAATCTTGAAGCCTACTTGACGAAAGAAATCTATGTAATAATAGAAACTGCGACGCGAAATCTGTAGATTGCTGCAGATGTCAGCTACGGTGAGGTTGTGATTCTCGGTGAGCATCAACAACAGGTTCAGTTCGTGTTCTAGTTTCTCGTGTCTCATGCACTTTGGGCTCGTCTTCCTTTGATGTATTGGGTTGTGGAGACTTTCAGCGTGCAAAATTAGTACAATTCTGCTGAAATGCAAAAAGAAAAAGCACATATCTTTGTGAAATGTGCTTAAAACAATGCTCTGCGGAACTGCTTCCTACATGAGCTTGGCAATCAGTTCGCGCATGCCTTCGGAGGCACCTTTTTGAATTTGTGTGACATGATTGCCGGCGCTGACAGGGTTGGGGTCAATGAGATAGATGGGCACACTTGGACGAACGTAGTGGAGCAGTCCAGCGGCAGGATAGACGTTGAGCGACGTGCCAATCACAATGAAGATGTCGGCCTCCTGTGCTTCCTCGGCAGCTGCGGCAATGAGGGGGACTGCCTCGCCGAAAAACACGATGAAGGGGCGCAGCAGCGAGCCGTCGCCAGCCTTAGTGCCGGGAGCCACTTCGCAGTTGTCCTGCGTCAAAGTGATCTGATAGCGCGGGTCATCGACATCACGGCTCGAACAGACTTTCATCAGCTCGCCGTGCAGATGAATCACCTTTGATGAACCAGCCTGCTCATGCAGGTTGTCAACATTCTGAGTGACTACCGTCACGTCGTATTTCTTCTCTAACTCTGCTACCAAGCGATGGCCCTCGTTGGGCTTCACCCCCCAGCACTTCTTGCGTAGCATGTTGTAGAAGTTGGTCACCAACGTGGGGTCGGCCTCCCATCCTTCATGGGTAGCCACCTGCTGAACGGGATATTCCTCCCACAAGCCATCGGCATCGCGGAACGTGCGAAGACCGCTCTCTACCGACATGCCTGCACCTGTCAAGACAACGATTTTCTTTTTCATAATGCGCTGTTTTTTATGATAGTAAACTCTGATTAATAAATGATAAACTATTAAATCTCTACAAAAATAGTGATTTTTAGCGAAATAACAATGGCTGAATCCGAAATAATGCGTAACTTTGCGCGATTTTTTAATTAAGGAAAGAAAAAATGGATAAACTAAGCTATGCCCTCGGACTGGGCATCGGACAACAGTTGGTGCAGATGGGCGCAGCCGCCGACATGAACATCGACGACTTCGCACAATCTATTAAGGATGTGATCTCAGGAAACGAACTGAAGGTCTCTCATCGTGAGGCTCAGCAGATAGTACAGGACTATTTTGCTAAGCAAGAGGCGAAGATGAATGCTGAGCGTGCAGAGAAAGGAAAGGCTGCTCGCGAAGAAGGTGAGAAATATCTGGCTGAGAATGCCAAGAAAGAAGGAGTGAAGACACTGCCCAGCGGCTTGCAGTATCAGGTGCTGCGCGAAGGCAATGGCAAGAAGCCTACAGCTAAAGACTCAGTGAAGTGCCACTACGAGGGCTTCCTGATTGACGGGACAGTGTTTGATTCAAGCGTTCAGCGTGGCGAGCCCGCTGTGTTCGGACTGCAGCAGGTGATTGCTGGATGGACTGAAGGATTGCAGCTCATGCAGGAAGGTGCAAAGTATCGTTTCTTTATTCCCTATCGCCTGGCTTATGGTGAGGGCGGTGCTGGACAGATGATTCCCCCCTACGCTGCTTTGATCTTCGATGTAGAACTGATTGAAGTCGTATAAAGAAACTCTGAGAAATCCGAAAATAATAGAAATTCATTCTAAAAACAATATTATAACAATGAAAAAATCAATGATTCTGGCCGCAATGGCCGTAGTCGCCACAACGATGATTTCTTGTGACGGCGGTACTCCCAAAGCAAATCTGAAGAGTGATGTGGACTCTGTAAGCTATGCCATCGGTATGGCACAGACCCAGGGTCTGAAGGACTATCTCGTCATGCAGCTTGGTGTTGACACTGCTTACATGGGTGAGTTCATCAAGGGATTGAATGATGGTGCCAATGCTGGCGAAAACAAGAAGAAGGCAGCTTACTATGCAGGCATTCAGATTGGTCAGCAGATCTCTAACCAGATGGTGAAGGGCATTAACTATCAGCTCTTTGGTAACGACTCTACCCAGACCATCTCAATGAAGAACTTCATGGCTGGCTTCGTGACTGGTACTACTGGAAAGAAAGGACTCATGACGCTCGAAGAGGCTAACGAGACTGCTCAGCGCCTGATGCAGCAGATCAAGACTCGTGAGACTGAGAAGACTTACGGCGAAAACAAGCGTGCCGGTGAAGAGTTCCTGGCTGCCAATGCCAAGAAGGAAGGCGTGGTGACACTGCCCAGCGGAGTACAATATAAGATTCTCAAGGAAGGAAACGGCAAGGTGCCTGCAGATACATCAACTGTGACCATGCACTATGAGGGCCGTCTGATCAATGACTCTGTATTCGACAGCTCTTACAAGCGCAATCAGCCTTACACCGTTCGTTGCGACCGTAACATCAAGGGCTTTACTGAGGCACTGACACACATGCCTGCTGGTTCTGTCTGGGAGGTCTATATTCCTCAGGAACTGGCCTATGGTGAGCGTCAGGCAGGTGCAATGGTGAATCCTTTCTCAGCACTGATTTTCAAGATCGAGCTGTTGGAGGTGAAGTAAACAGATAATTCATGAAACTAAGCGTAATCATGAAGAAGGTACTATACGTAGCACTCGCCGTTCTGGTGAGTGCTTCTTTTAGCACAGTAAGTGCGAAAGAGAAAAAGGAAAAGAAGCAAAAGGTGGTAACAGTGCAGCCGGTAGAACTCAAGAGCGATGTTGACTCTGTGGCTTATGCTATCGGTATGATGCAGACTAACGGTCTGAAAGACTATCTTGTGTCGCAAATGAAGGTTGACACTGCTTATATGGCCGACTTTATCGACGGTCTGAAGGAAATGACCTCAGGGAAGATTGATGCACAGAAGACTGCATTCTATGCTGGTATCCAAATTGGGCAGCAGGTGGCAAATCAGATGATGAAAGGCATCAATCAGCAGCTTTTCGGAGCCGATACCACGCAGACCATTTCTCTCGAGAAACTTATGGCTGGTTTTATCACCGCGCTTGTAGGCGATAAAGGACAGATGACAATGGAAGAGGCACAGGGCAATGCCCATCGGCTCACTCAGCAAATTAAGGATCGTGCTACCGATAAACTTTATGGCGCTAACCGCGAAGCAGGGCGTAAGTTCTTGGCTGAGAATAAGTTGAAGGAAGGCGTCATCACTACAGCCTCCGGACTGCAATACAAAGTCCTGAAGCAGGGCGAAGGTGCTGTTCCACAGCGCACCGACAAGGTGAAGGTGCACTATGAGGGCCGACTGGTCGATGGCACCGTGTTCGATGCTTCTTCCAAGCATGGCTCCGAGCCTATCAGTTTCCGTGCCGATCAGGTCATCAAGGGATGGACTGAGGCACTCACCATGATGCCTGTAGGTTCCAAGTGGCAGCTCTTCATTCCTTACGAGCTGGCTTATGGCGAGCGCAACAGCGGAATGATCAAGCCATACTCGGCACTCATTTTCGATGTTGAGTTGGTCGATATAGAAAAATAGGATTCTATTTTTTTTCGCAAGTTTACGTTGCATTAAGCATCAAAAGATTCGGGAAATGCAAGCTGAATTGTTCAGCAGGCATTTCCCGAAATTTATTTCATTATAGTGGGAGCAAGCTCCCTAAATGTTCTTTTCCTTTACTCCTCGGGCAGCATGATGACCTCTGCCTTGTCACCGCTCTTGAGCAGTTCCTTCACGAAGGTCATGATGGTCTCAGGAGTCTGAGCCTCCACGGTCTTCTTGTAGTCGGTGTAGAAGTCAACACCGTAGTCGCGCAGGCGGTTGATCTGACGAATCCAGAAGTTGTTGGTCTTGGCTTCGTCGTCGATAGCCTTGAGCATGTACTCCTTCACTTTGTTGAGTTTTTCTACTTCAACGGCCTTGGTCAGTCCCTGCACTTCCTCGTCCATGATCTTCACGGCCACGTCGCCCTTCTCAGGCTTCATGGGGCAATAAACGAGTGCGGTGGCGGTGGTGCGATAGTCGTCGCGAGTGAGTCCTGCCTGTGCCATCACTGAGTAAGCGGCGCTGGCCTCCTCACGAATCTTCTCGGTGTAGAGCATGGTGAGAATCTGTCCAACCATTGATGCGCGGATGCTGTTCTCCAGCGTATAATTCATCTTCTCGTTCTTCCAGAGCATCACGGCGATAGCCTTCGGAGTCTCCATCTTGCGTTTGAAGTTGTTCTTCACGTCGCCCTTGAATGAATCCTCTACGTCCTTACCCTTCTTCACGGTCTTGGCATCACCGGGCAGTGATGCCAGGTACTGCTCGATGAGGGGGCGCAGCTTAGCCTCGTCGTAGTTGCCGATGATGGTGAAGGTGAAGCCGGCAGCGTTGGCAGTCTGCTCCTTAGCCATCTGCAGGATGCGGTCGTAGTTGACCAGCTTCAGGTCATCCACGTTGGCTGGTGCAAAGCGCTTTGAGTGGTTCTGCAAGGTGAGTGTGAGCGAATCGCTGAACACGGCCTCGGGCTGCAGCAGTTTGTTCTTCAGCATCAGTTCAGTGGTCTTCATCGTGTTGTCGAACGACTCCTGGTCTTTGTTGATCTTGGTGAAGTAGAGATAGACGAGTTGCAGCAGGGTCTCCACGTCATTAGGAGTTGATGAGCCGGTGATGTTGGCGCGTTCGGTGCCCAGCATCATGCTGGCGCTGGCAATCTTTCCAGCCAGAGCCTTCTCCAGTTCGGTGTGGCTGAAGTTGCCCAGTCCGCTTGCCTCAATCACATCGTCGAAGAACTTGATGTTGGCAAAGTCCTTCTCGTCGTAGAGTGAGCTTCCTCCGAAGCCTTCGGCAGCGAGGATCACCTGATCCTTCTTCAAGTCAGTCTGCTTGAGCACTACGGTAGCACCGTTCGAGAGCTTCAGCTCCTTATAGTCGAACTTCTTGCCAGCCACTTCCTTCACAATCTTGCCAGCCTTGGGCAGCACGGTGATGAGGGGCTCGTCCTTCACGTTGTCAACGTATGCCTCCAGCTTCTCGGCGCGGGCTTCAGCCATCGCCTTCTTCAGACTCTCGGGAGTGGGATATACTGCACCGTCCTTCTCCTGGTTCATGTTCAGCACCACCATGTTCGAGTCGGTAGCGGTCACGAGCTGCTGCATGAGCTGGTTGATGGCCTCTACGGGCATCATCGGCACAATCTGCTTCATTACCTCATAGTAGTCGTCGAGCGAAGGAATAGGTTCGTTTTCAAGATAGTGGTTGACATACTGGCGGCAGAACTGGTTGTTGTATCGCTTGTCCTTGTTGCTGAACTGCTTGTCCAGTTGGCTCAAGAAGTTCTGCTGATAGCGCTTGTACTCGGTAGCGGTGAATCCGAACTCAGCAGCGCGGCGAGCCTCGATGAAGGCAGCCTTCATGGCAGCTTCGGTCTGGCCCTCCTTAGGCAGGGCATCCACTGAGAAGGCATCCTTGGTCTTCGAGAACAGGTACTTTCCATAGCTGGAGCTGGCCTGCAGGAAGGGACAGTCGGGCTTCTGTGCGAGCTCAGCCATACGGTCGTTGAGCATGCCGATGGCAGCATCCTTCATGTAGTCGATGATGAGGTACTGCATGTTAGTCTTGATCTCGTCGGGGATGGGGTCGCTCTTGAAGAACACCTCCACGATGCTGTACTGCATCTCCTTGTCCTTATCGACCACGAAGATGGGCTCAGCATTGTCGGGAACAGCCTCGGCAACGACAGGAGTGGCATTCTCGGGCATCTTGATGGGCGCAAAGAGTTCCTTGATCTTCTGCTCCACCTTGTCCACGTCGAAGTCGCCAACCACGATGACGGCCTGGTTATCGGGGCGATACCACTTCTCGTAGTAGTCGCGCAGCACCTGAGGCTCGAAGTTGTCGACGATCTCCATCAGACCGATGGGCATGCGGTGACCGTACTTTGAATTGGGGTAGAGCTGAGGCAGGTCGCGCTCCAGCATGCGCATGGTGGCACTGGTGCGCAGGCGCCACTCCTCGTGAATCACGCCACGCTCCTTCTGAATCTCGTCAGCTTCGAGCAGCAGTCCGTCGGCCCAGTCGTGCAGGATGAGCAGACAAGAGTCGATGATGCCCTCGCGTGTGGTAGGCACGTTCGAGATGTTATAGACCGTCTGGTCGATAGAGGTGTAAGCATTCAGGTCACGACCGAACTTCACACCGATGGTCTCACACCACTTCACGATGTCGTTGCCCTTGAAGTGCTCTGTTCCGTTGAAGCACATGTGCTCCAGGAAGTGAGCCAGACCGCGCTGCTGGTCGTTCTCCTGAATGGAGCCCACGCGCTGTGCAATGTAGAACTCGGCTCGTTGTTCGGGCCAGTTGTTGAAACGGATGTAGTAAGTCAGTCCGTTTTCCAGTTTTCCCATGCGCACGTCTTTATCGACGGGGATGGGTGGCATCTGTTGTGCCATCGTGGCAGCGGCTCCGGCTATGAGCAGAGCGGCAACTGCCAGCATGTGTTTGAAAAATGTCATAGTTATAAAACTTTTGGTTTGAAAATAAAAATGATTAATGATGTGTATTTTTTTTGAGGTTTCGGAGTTCTCTGAGTTCTCTGAGCTCTCTGAGTTCTCTGAGTTCTCGGAGCCATCCTACATATTATAGAAGGTAGCCATGAAGTTGGGTCGGAAGTTCTTGCTGATGTGCAGCTCGGTGATGCTGTCGAGTGGCGGTCTGAGTCGGCACGTGTTCTCCACCACACCGCTGATGTGCTGCACATTGACAATGTAGCCTTTGTGTATCTGTACGAAGTTGCGCGAGTAGGCCAGTATGATGTCGGCAGTGGTGCGATGGCGCAGCTGGTGGCTTTTGCCCTCCTTGGTGACGATTTCCCAGATGCGCCGGTCCCCGTCGAAGCGGAAGAAGGCAATGTCGTCGAAGTGCAGCACGGTGTGCTCATTATACTGGTTCACCACCATCACGCTTGGCAGGGGCGTATTTTCTAAGGGGATGGCCTGCTGAATGTTGCTCAACCGGTTCTCGTAGTAGCGTGTCATGATTTTGGCCAGTTCCTGCTTGCTCGCAGGCTTCAGCATGTAGTCGAAGGCTTGCTGGCGCAGTGCCTCCAGCATGTACTTGTCGTAACCGGTGTAGAACACCACCTTCATGTCAGGCTTCACCTGTGGGCGAATCGTGGCACAGAAGTCAATGCCCGACATGGATGGCATTTCTACGTCAAGAAACAGCAGGTCGGGTTCTTTCTCTATGATTTCGCCTCTTACCTTCTCGGTGGCATCGGTTCCAGTGCCTATGATTTCCACCGAGTAGCTCTCCAGCATTTTGAGCAGCAGGGCGGTGGAGTTCTGATCGTCATCTACGATAAAGGCTCTTACAAGTCGTCTCGCTTCCATTTTAAAACATTATTTTTTTATCTTCGTGGGGGGGGGGGTAGCTTTATCTTCTTTCTTTTCCAGAATATAGTCGAAGTCGTTGGGCAGCAGCAGCCAGGCTCGGCATCCGCGCTGTCCGTCGGGGTGGGCATAGTTGGCCAGTCCGTAGTCCATGAGCGGTTTTCCCGTTCGTCGGCCATGCGTCTGCGTGTATTGTTCATTCAGCAGGAAGATGGTCTGTCGCATTACGCGCAGTCCGGTGCGCTCTTTATTCTTTCTTTCTTCGGCCAGTCCCACTCCGTTGTCTATTACCTCAATAAGTGTGGCATCCTTCTGTGGCTTCACGTTCACCCATACGCAGCGTTGTTTGCCCAGTTCGGGCTGGCGTGCCTTCAGTCCGTGCTTGATGGCATTCTCCACCAGTATCTGTACCGCCATCGACGGCAGTTGCACTTGGTCGGTGTCCAGTCCGTCTGGCACGTCGATGCTGAGGTGGAAGTCGGGTCCCACCGATCGGCTCTCTATGCTGCAATAGAACTGTATGAACTCCAGTTCCTTGGTGAGCGATGACTGTTCGATGTCGGTATGTTCAATGCCCCGGTGCAGCAGTTGCACGAGCGAGTCGAGGTTCACCTCCTTTCCGTTCATCTGCGCCATGATCTCGGCAGTGAGGGCATTGCTGATGAAGTGGGGCGTGATGCGGTTGCGCACGGTTTTCATGCGCAGTTCGGCAATGCTGTTGCGCATCTCCGACTCGCGCAATTCTCGCTCCCTGAGTTTCAGCACGTTGATGACGACGAGCAGCACGATGATGAGCGACAAGAGCAGCAGCAGGGCTACGGCCCAGCGGAAGGAGGTCTCCTTCTCTTCCAGCTCGCGCTGTTTATCGAGCAATGATTTCTCGTGCTCATAGTGCATGATTGCTTCCGAGAAGCGCATCTTCATGTTGTTGCTGGCTATGCTGTCGTGCAGCGACTCGTATTTGTTCATCTGCTCGCTGTACTCCTTCCACTGTTCGGTTCGCTCATACAGTCGCATGAGCACCTTGTGTCGCAGCAGTTGCTGTTCGGGAATCATCCATTCTGGGATGGGGTTTTCCTTTACCAGTTGCTTCGCATCGGCTATTCTCCCTTCCTCCAGCGCCACCTCTATGCGCTGGGTGATGAGGTAGAAGAGCGGGATGGGCTGTTTCTGTTCGGTGAAGAAGGGCTGTGTCTCGTCCAATAGGGCCTTGCCGCGCTCCAGCTGTCCCAGTTTGATATATACATCGCTCAGGTTGCAGCGCTCGAACATGCGTTCCCACAGCTTGTTAGGGTCGTTGGCAATGATGGAGTCGAGCTCCAGGAAACAGCCCAGGCTCTCGCGGTACTTGCCTTGCAGATAGTAGTCGTTGCCTCGGTTGTTCAGGTAGTTGAACAGTTCGATAGGCTCCATGAGCGGCTTCATCTCGGCAGCCATGTCCCACAATTTGGCACTCTGCTCAAAGTTGTGCATGGCGGCCTGGGCCGATGCAATGCCAATGATGAGCGTGGCGCGTGTGGCATTGGCCATGCCCATCGAGTCGCCCAGTTCTATTGCCTCGCGGAAGTAGGTCACGCTCTGGTCGTAACGTCCCTGCTGCTTATACACATCGGCTATGTTGATGAGGATGAGCAGTCGGTAGTTGGGATCACAGCCCAGCTCATTGGCCATCTTGAGTGCCTTCATGTTGTGGTACTGTGCCGAGTCCATGCGTCCAGTCATCTTTGCCTCATACACGCCCATCTGAATTTCACATTCCAGTTCCAGCAGGCGTATCTGACCGTCTTTTCTTCGGTTGTTGCGGTCAATATAGTTACGCAGACGGTGGTGACTGTTCATGAACGAGTCGGTCTGCATGGTGTAGAAGTAGTATTTGGCGTCCAGCACCTCAAAACGGTAGTATTCGTTGCTGTCCTTGGCCTGGGCCTTGCCTTCTTCTATGATGTGTCGTGTGTCTTCCACATTTCCCTTTTTCAGTGCCTCTTCGCCTTGATAGTAAGCCTCGGGGAAATGCAGGGTGGCCAGTTCCGCTGTCGGGGTGAGCGTGAACAGTGCGGCGCAGCGCTTGCCGATGGGTGTCAACAGGAGTGCTGCCGCCAGTATGAGAATGATGGATACGGTTGTAAGTAAGTATTTCTTCATCTATAAGTTACCGGGTTCCAGTTATTTTGTTTTTATTAAGGTGCGTGTCTTGTCACTTTTTTCTGATGAGTGTGAGCCCGTCGCGCAGGGGGAGTATCACTTTTTCTACTCTTGTGTCGCAGGCCACGTGGTCGTTGAACCTCACGATGCCCTGCGTCTGCTGGTCGTGTGCGTAGGCCGGATCGGTCACGTGTCCGTCCCACAGCGTGTTGTCGGCCAGGATGAATCCCCCCTTGTTCAGCACCGAGAGGGTCATCTCGTAGGTCTCCACGTAGGTGCGCTTGTCGCCGTCGATGAAAGCCATGTCGAACGTGATGCCCAGTCGTGGCGCCTCGGTGATGGCATCGCCTATGATGAACGTGATCTTGTCGGCCACGGGCGAGTTCTCAATCCACGGTCGGGTGAAGTCCTCCTGCTCGTCGTTGATCTCGAACGTATAGACGTGTCCGTCTTCGTTCAGTCCCTCAGCCATGCAGATGGCTGAATAGCCGCTGAAGGTGCCCACCTCCAGTATGTTCTTTGGCCGAATCATCTGCACCAGCATTTTCAGCAGTCGTCCTTGCAGGTGTCCGCTGGCCATGCGCCCGTGCAGCAGGTGAATGTTGGTGGCTCTCCATAGCCTGTAGAGGTAGTCCGGCTCAGGGGAGATGTGGGAGAGAAGATACCCACCCCCTACCCCTCCCCAGGGGAGGGGAGTCTGGTTACCTTTGCTATTATCTGGG
>JAEEPT010000295.1 GCA_016284895.1 Prevotella sp.
GAACATGAAGAAGAACATGAGTGGCATGAGGTACATCATCCACTGCATCATCTTCATCTGCTCTGCCTGCGCCCCCACCATCTGGTCGCGCTGCTGGCGCATGGTCATGTAGGAATAAAGAATGTTGGCACCGCAGAACAGCAGGCAGGTGAGCGAGAGGTGGTCGCCTATGCCCCAGATGTTGAAGCCCCATTCCACAATCGGGTCGTAGGTCGAGAGGTCGTCAATCCATAGGAACGACTCTCGGCGCAGCTGGATGGCGTTCGGCACGAAGTTGAACATGGCAATCCAGATAGGCATCTGAATGAGCATGGGCAGACAGCCGCTCAGTGGCGACACACCGTATTGTGCATAGAGCTGCATCATGGCCTGCTGCTTCTGCATCTGGTCCTCGGGCTTGTCATACTGCTTGGTGGCCTCGTCGAGTTTCGGCTTCAGCACGCGCATCTTGGCGCTCGACATGTAGCTCTTCTTCACCATCGGGTAGGTGATGGCTTTCAGCAGCAGGGTGATGAGAATCAGCACGATGCCCATGTTGAAGCCAAACGAGGTGAGCCAGTCGAAGACATAGATGGTGAACCAGCGGTTGATCCAGCGGAAGAGCGGCCAGCCTAAATAGACGAGCTGTTCCAGGTCAAGGTCTTTCCCGAAGCGGCTCTGTTCCTCCACGTCCTTGATCAGGCGGAAGTCGTTGGGGCCGATATACATTTCAAACTCAGAAACATTGATGCCCTTGGGGTCGAACTGCGTGTGCAGCGTGGCCTCATAGCTCTTCAGATAGCCCGAACCTTTCTCGTGGGGCGTGCTGTGCAGCACGGAATAGGGGCCGAAGTCGTCCTTTGAGATGAGCACGGCTGAGAAGAACTGGTTCTTGAAAGCCACCCAGTCGAGCCGTTCTTCGTCGAGATTCTCCGTGTCCTCCGAAGTCTCGCTCAGATAGTCGGTGCCACCGTTTTTCTCCTTGTAAGTCAACGTGGCGTAACGGCTTTCGAACGTAAAGCCACGCTCCTGCTGTCGAGCCTTCGAGTTCCACTGAATGTCGAGCTCTTTGTAGTTGGGCGCAAACTGTCCTGCCAGCCCATTTGCTTGCAGGGAGAAGTGGAGCATGTAGTCACGTCCCAGTTCATAGTTCAGCACGATGCTGCCCCCAGCCTGAGCCGGAGCCGTCATGGTGAGTGTGCTGTCACTGATGTTGCTGGGAGTGAAGAAGAGGTCTTTCGTGATGATGTTGTCGTTCTTTCCTGCCAACATGAAGTTCATCTGCTGGTCGTTGGCATCGAAGAGCGTTACGTTCTTAGCCGAGTCTTTATCTTCAAAGCCCAGGATGACGGCCTTTGTGAGGGTGCCTCCCTTGGTGGAGAACGTGAGTTCCAACTTGTCGTTTTTCAGTACGATATCTTTTTCCTCACCATTCAGTGCCTGGAAAAAGAGGGCGGTAGAGTCGCCCTGAGCCGCTGCTTCTGCTTCAGCTTTGCGTTCTGCTTCAGCCATTTTAGCCTTCACTTCAGCATCGTGCTGTACTGCGGCGATGCTGTCCTGCTGACGTTTGAAGGTTTCAATCTCCTCTTGTGAGGGTTGCGCCCACCATGTATAGGCAACAAGTAAAACGCCCATCAGGATCAATCCTGTTAAAGTGTCTCTATTCATCTTTGAAATTAAAAAATTTTATATACAAGGTGCAAAATTACAAAAAATAATCATATCTTTGCATGCAGTTAATGAGATTTATGAGAAAATTAATATTATTTTTCGTGGCTCTGGGGGCATGCCTCGTCAGCCATGCACAGACAAACAGCACTGCCCGAAGCTCGTTCTACCCGCTTTTCGGCCCTCTGACCTTCTATCACTCCGTAGCCCAAAACCACTTGAGCCTCACTGCAGGCCAGAGCGATGAGGAACTCTCAAAAGAGGTATCAAACGCCCTGATGCGCGTCTATCTGAACCGTCCCGACTTGGTCAGCTTCTCTGAGAATGAGATGAACGCTTCCGGGCAGCTGCGTGAAGACCTTGAAAAGCCCATTCAGCAGCAGGTGGCCATACTCGACGAGGCAAACGACTCGCTGCCAGAGGCAGTTCCCGAGACAGAAGCTCCAATGGAGGTGGTTATCGAGAAGCCGCAGTTCTGGAAGTTCCTGTTCGACGGCTCGCTTCAGTTCATGCAGAACTACGTGAGCGACAACTGGTATAAGGGTGGTGAGAGCAACTACTCGGCAGTGGGAGCCTTGACGCTGGAGGCCAATTATGACAACAAGTCACGATGGAAATGGGACAATAAACTCGAGATGAAATTAGGCTTGCAGACCTCACCTTCCGATTCAGTCAATAAGTTCAAGTCGAATGAAGACCTGATTCGTTACACAGGCAAGGTGGGCTTACAGGCAGTCAGCCGTTGGTACTATGCCCTGCAGGTGCTGGCCTACACGCAGTTCATGC
This sequence comes from Prevotella sp., assembly GCA_016284895.1. Taxonomy (GTDB): domain Bacteria; phylum Bacteroidota; class Bacteroidia; order Bacteroidales; family Bacteroidaceae; genus Prevotella. Next base: position 2,434 of record JAEEPT010000295.1, read on the forward strand.
CAGGTCGTAAGTCAAACACCAAGAAAGTGTTCTCCGATTTTGTTTCACCGCTCACTGTGAACGTAGGTCTTGGTATGGACTACAAGGTAGAGGCCCTCAATAAGCGGCTGACGGGTACGGTCAACATCTCTCCATTCGGCTTGGATTACCGATATGTTGACCGTGAGAATCTCGCAAAGAGCTTCGGCATAAAGGTCGATGAAGGTCACCTGCATTCCAATATCGCTTTCGGTTCTTCGCTCACCGCTTCATTGGAGTGGAAGTTCAATGATATCATATCGTGGAAGACCCGTCTCTACTTCTTCACCTCTTATAATCGAGTACAGGCGGAGTGGGAAAATACCTTCACCTTGCGCGTTGCGAAATTCATCACCGCCAATTTGTTCCTCTATCCTCGCTTCGATGATGCCAATAATCGCGATGACAAACTGGGCTACTGGCAGTTCAAGGAATACTCTTCACTGGGATTCGCCTATTCGTTCTGACTTCTCTACGCAGCTATTCCGCGTTCGTAGAGGTATCGCGGCTACCGCCAATAAAAATCTACAAGATTTTAGCGCTATGCCTTTGTTGTCTTGCCCTCACTTTTCTTTTTAACCACGAATTGCTCGAATGCCACGAATATTCTATCATAAAACAGTATTTCTCGATTACATCTGAAGATGTAGCGAATTGTAC
>JAEEPT010000296.1 GCA_016284895.1 Prevotella sp.
GATGGTAAAAGTATTACTCAACGAGAACGAGGCCAGACTGCCTATCCAGAGCAAGACAGCCCCCTATTATCGATGGAACGAAGTACGTGATTTCTACCTCAATCGCATTAACAGCTTTCAAGAATCTAAGGTTGAGGAAGACACCACGACGATTGATTCCAATAAATAACATTAGCCATAGCATAAAAAGAGATTAACATGAAGAGATTTTTACTTAGCTTTGCCATTTTGATAGCAACGATGGCATCAACAGCACAGGACACATTGAAAGTTGTCACGCTGAACGTGAATGGCCTGCCAGAGATTGCCGGCGGCACTGCCGATAACGGAAAGACAAAACTGATGAGTCAGTATCTTGCAAAGAAAGGCTATGACATCATTGCCGCACAGGAAGATTTCAACTATCACAACGACCTTATGTCGGCACTTAGCGAGAACTATCAGCAGGCCAAGCACTGCGGAAGCCTGAACATCCTCAACCTTATCTCACGTACCGACAACGACGGGCTGATGCTCATCTGGAAGAAAGACCTGCCTGTGACAGGTGATGTAAGGACAGCATGGAAAGTCATCAACGGCAACGGACTCGTTGATGGTGACGGTAAAGTGACGAAAGGTTACCGCTTCTACGAGGCAACTGTCGGCAACGATATCGTGGTCGATGTCTATACGCTGCACATGGATGCAGGCTCATTGCCCGAAGACATTGCCGCACGCGAATCGCAGATACAACAGCTCTACGATGCTATTGTTCAAGCCGATGCCTCACATCCCAAAATCATCATGGGCGACACCAACTGCCGCTACACCCGCGAACAGCTGAAAAAACTACTCATCGACAGTCTGAACAACAGCGACAAATACAGCTGCACCGATGCTTGGGTAGAGTTCTGCAAGGGTGACTATCCTGAGTATGGTACTGCCCCACTGATGGTCGACAGTTTGGGAGTCATTGAAGGCGAGGTGGTCGATAAAATCATCTACATTAATCCCCGCCACGGCAACCGTCTTGTTCTGAAGGATTTTGCGTTAGTTGACGACTTTGTCAATGAAAAAGGCGAAATGCTGAGCGACCATCGTCCGATGGAAGCCACTTTCGAAGTCAAGAAAGGCATTGTGGTTCCTGCTACCGCAACAGGATGGTTTGAAGGTGAAGATTTCGTCAACAACGAAGAGTCGTGGTACATCTATAACATCGGGACGAGCAAGTTCGTTGGCGATGACGGAAAACTTTATGCCAACATCAATGAGAGCACACCATGGGGTATTTGGGGTAGCGAAAATCCCTTCAGCATTTCCAAGACTGACGGTGACCGTTTCTACATGGATGGATGGCCTGGCTACGGAACTGGTGTTCGCGGTTCATCGGCCACATCGTTCCATATTGTCAAAGAGGGATCAACCGAAGGTTCCTACAATCTGGCAGTGAAGTTCACATTAGGCGGATGGCGTTACTTCAACGTGACCGACGGTGAAAAGTCGACCTACTCTGCAGCCTCCACGAACGGCCCAATGAACGACTGGCTGTTTATCTCGACTGCACAGAAAGACGTATTCAATGAATATGTCGACCTGCACCAACAGGCTTTAGATTGTATCAACCTCCCCATGGACGATGACTTAAAGTCATCTTTGGCTGATATTCTCAACAAAGCAGCCAACACCACCTACTCGCAATGCATAGGCGAAAATGGAATTATAGCTCAGTTGAAGTTCATTCTCGCTATATTCAAGGAACAGTTAGAGGGTGTAGAAAGCATCTCAGCAGGAAGAAATAATATCCCCGTAAGCTTCTATTCACTGCACGGACAGCGCAACAATGGCATGCAGAAAGGCATCAACATTGTGAAGATGAGCGACGGAACGACACGCAAAGTCATCAAAAAATGAAAATTCTTATTACTGGATCCAGTGGATTCATTGGCTCCTTCATTGTGGAAGAGGCCCTGCGAAGGGGCATGGAGACCTGGGCCGCCATGCGTAAAAGCAGTTCGAAACAGTTCCTGCAGGACGAGCGGATCAACTTCATCGAACTGGATCTTGATGACCCCATTCAACTGGAGCACCAACTGAGAGGGAAAGACTTCGATTACGTGGTGCATGCTGCCGGAGTGACGAAATGCCTGGACCAAGACGATTTTTACCGTATCAACACCCAAGGTACAAAGAATCTGGTACGGGCTCTCATCAAGGTTGGCACACCACTGAAGAAGTTTGTCTATATCAGTTCGCTAAGCATTTTCGGTGCCATTCGCGAACATCAGCCTTACAAAGAGATTCGCGAGACCGACACCCCCCATCCCAACACCCACTACGGCAAGAGCAAACTAGCAGCTGAACACTGGCTGAAGAAAGGGCTTGAGACCACAACGGTTCATTTCCCCTATGTCATTCTGCGCCCTACGGGTGTCTATGGTCCGCGCGAGCGTGACTACTTCCTCATGGCCAAGAGCATCAAACAGCACAGTGATTTTGCTGTGGGGTTCCGCCGTCAAGACATCACCTTCGTCTATGTGCTCGACGTGGTTCAGGCTGTATTCCTGGCCTGTGAGAAGGGCAAGACGGGTCGTGCTTACTTCCTGAGCGACGGTGAGGTCTATCAGTCATCAACCTTCAGCGACCTCATTCGCCGCGAGTTAGGCAATCCTTGGTGGATTCGCATCACCGCTCCCATCTGGCTGCTTCGCATCATCACCTACTTTGGCGACATTGCAGGCCATATCACAGGTAAGATATCAGCTCTCAACAACGATAAATATCACATACTGCGTCAGCGCAACTGGCGATGCGACATCGAGCCAGCCCGTCAGGAGCTGGGCTATGAGCCGAAATACACACTTGAGCGTGGTGTGCCGCTCACCATCAAATGGTATAAGGATAACGGATGGTTATAATAGGGTACACCGATAATCACTAAGCATAATGAAATTGCTGAAAAATCTGTTTACTATAGAAAAAAATCCACACAAAGGACTTATCATGGCCGAATGGGCAGTGTTGGCATATATTGTGCTGACGCTGCTACTGATGCTGTTCACTTACACACGCCTGCAGAACCCCATGTCCATGCTTTGGCTGCGTTTCCAGTCG
>JAEEPT010000297.1 GCA_016284895.1 Prevotella sp.
TCGGATTGTTTTTCGCCTGTTCCATACAATTCTCTATACGATGGTGCAAAGGTAAGCATTTCCTGGCAACCATCCAAAGATTATTCCAAGAAAATCAGTCGTTCAAACTAACATAGCCTTTCCATTAGAATGGTGTGTGAGGGATTGGATAACAACATGTTTATCAATCCAGAAAAGTTATCCCGTAGCCTATCTGCTGTGCCGGGAGTTTTCATTGCGGCCTTTTCTTCTTGGTCAATCTTTGAGCGGCAGTTGAACGAGTAAATAAGAACAACAACACAGATGATAATTAAAACAATACTCATACTCTATAGTATTTATAGTCCATTACTGCATTTATGATTTTTTCGGAATTGCTGATTCGTAGAATGTTTGGCGTGTCCTCATTGACGATTATAAATAAGGAGGTTGTTTGAAAATCTTGATGTATTCATATTTAGTATTAGAATAAGCTTTTCAGGAGATACCACGGGAATAGAATCAGGGCGACAATACAACCACTACCTGACTCAGGAACGTTTCTTCTCAATCCGCCTCTTGACTTTACGCAGTTTTGGCAAATCTGGAAATGAAAGTTAGAATCATATCCGCTGGTAAATCTTCCAGGATTACTATGAATAGGGCCACCACACATAGGGCATCTTCCATTGTTAAGCAAGCCAATATCTTTAAGGTAAGAAATAGCCTCGCTATCCTCAATCGTACCAAGCACAAATAGTTTTGGGTCATCACCTGCCACATACTTGCCAGTTTTAGTCCAACGATGTTCGTCAGAATTAAATACTTTAGCCTTAAAACCTTTCCGGTTCAGTTCTTCTGCCATAGTCTCATTCCATTCCTGCCATGACATTTTATTAATCTGTTCCGATGTATACTTCATAAGCTGTATTTTATTCTTTTCTTATCCTCCAGTTGCCAAAAGGACCATTATTATTGTAGAAGCGTGGCACTGATTTACCACGTCTTCTAATGGAGGCTGTGAGAATTGCCCTTGTAATGTAGATGCAGTAATCAGTCCACGCTATACAGCGCGAACCGTTATCACTGTCCTTGCATTACAATAGAAGTTTCTCACATTTCCATTAGCAAGTCGAGCATAACGCTTCGTTATTTCAATATGTCTTGTTCCGAAGAACGCTGCAAAATTACACAAAATTCTTCAATCCTCGCACATCAGACAGTGAAATTTACATAAAATGTGATGGATTTGTTCATTATCTCGCTTTCGACACACGGTTTCGACTCCGAAACTTGATGCATAGAGCAGCGGGCAGGGTATCAGTTGATTCCTGCTGACGGCTCGCAGTCGGGCGGCAGATTCCGTAAAAATGGTAAATATCTCCGTAATATGTTTATGCGCTTTTTGTGGGAAAAGCATTAATTTTGCGGTCGAAAATAATTAACGCATAGACAATAAGATGATGAGACAGTTACTAATGACGGCAGCAATGCTTGTGTTCTCTATCACGGCAGCAGCACAAGAGACGATATTCCCGGCGAAGTTTACGGCTCCTGCTGAGTATAACACAGGCAAAGTACATATCTCTCTACTGAGCCGTAGCGAGCATCAGATGACTACCAACTTCCTCTTCGAACGCGGCAGTCACAATTCGTGGCACTATCATCCCAAAGCCACTCAGGTGCTGATGGTGCTCAATGGTGAAGCCTACTATCAGGAAGAGGGGAAGCCCAAGCAGTTGCTCCGCAAGGGTGACGTGGTGACCACGGCTCCGAATGTGCGCCATTGGAATGGTGCCACACCTTGGAGCGACTGCGAATGTATGACCGTCAGTGACCTCGTTCCAGGTGAGGAGCATGTGGTGCAATTACGGAAGGTGACAGATGAGGAATTTTCAGCCCCGATAGAGTACCAGACGATGATAGTCCGCCTGGCTGAAATCGAGGTCTACCCGCAGCACCTCAAGGAGTATCTCGAAGCAGCCAACGAGGTGGACCGCCTGAGTGTGGAACGGGAGCCGGGTGTCGTCTGTCTGTTCCCCATGCAGAGTGCCGAGGACTCCACGAAGATTCGCATTCTCGAGATCTATGCCTCCGAGGAAGCCTATCAGAGCCATCTGAAGACCGACCACTTCCAGAAATACAAGCAGGGCACGCTCCACATGGTGAAAGACCTGAAACTGCCCACGATGATACCGCTCGACCCTGAGACGATGAAACTGATATTCAATAAGCAGCGATAATATGGACTACGTAAAACTTGGGAACTCAGACCTGCGCGTGTCGCGCATCTGCCTGGGATGTATGGGCTTCGGCGACCCAAACATCGGACAACATTCGTGGACGATTGGCGAGGAGTCGACACGTGAGATTATCCGTCGTTCGCTCGACCTTGGCGTGAACTTTTTTGATACGGCTATCGCCTATCAACTGGGAACATCGGAACAGTACGTAGGACGTGCCCTACGCAATATGGCCAAGCGCGGCGAAGTGGTGGTAGCCACAAAATTCCTGCCACGTACCGATGAAGAAATAGAGAAAGGCATCAATGGCCGTCAACATGTATTGAACAACATCGACCTGAGCCTGCAGCACCTCGGCATGGACTATGTCGACCTCTACATCTACCACATCTGGGACTATAAGACGCCTGCCGAGGAGATTCTTGAAGGCATGAATGAGGCTGTCCGTCAAGGCAAGGCTCGCTATATCGGCATCGCCAATGTTTATGCCTACCAGCTGGCGAAGATGAATGCGCTGGCAGAGAAACGCGGCTGGGCAAAGTTCATCTCGGTGCAGAACCACTACAACCTGATTATGCGTGAGGAAGAGCGCGAGATGCAGCCCCTGTGCCGTGAGGACAACATCGCACAGACGCCCTACAGCGCACTGGCCTCAGGCAAGCTGGCCAAGCGTCCGGGTGAGACCTCGAAGCGCCAGAAGGAAGACGCGTTCATGCACTTCAAGTATGATGCCACTGCCGAGCAGGACAACCAGGTGGTGGAGCGTGTCGTGGAACTGGCCGACCGCTATGGTGTGGAGATGACGCAGATTTCGCTGGCCTGGCTGTTGACGAAGGTGGAGTCGCCCATCGTGGGAGCTACGAAGCTACACCACAT
>JAEEPT010000298.1 GCA_016284895.1 Prevotella sp.
TCAAGAAAGAACAGGCTGAAAGTGCTATCTCCAGATTGCATTATTGCGTATTCCGGTGATACCCGTTCACCAATTCCGGTGATATCCGTTCACTCGGTTGGTAATCTTCAGTATCGGCGGCAAAGTTAATATTTTTTTCTTAAACTCTCACCTTTTAGCTCAAATCTTTTTGATTTATGCACGATTCTGTCGAGACATGCCTCTGCAATGAGCTCACTTTTGAACACATTGTACCAGTCCTTGATTGGTAGCTGGCTTGCCAGGATAAGTGCCTTGCGGTTGTACCTGTCATCGATAATCTGCTCAAAATCATGCTGTATCTGACCTTCAAGCCTTAGCATGCCAAAGTCATCGATAATGAGCAGGTCGTGGGCAGAGAGCTTACGGAAGAAATTGGTCTCCCTTCCTTCAAGATGCACGAGCTTCAGTTGCTCAATGAGCATATTCATTGTGAAGTAGAGCGTCTTGACTCCCTGGCGACAAGCGTGTTCACCAAAAGCACATGCCAGATAGGATTTGCCTGTTCCCGTAGGACCGTTAATGATAATAGTACGCCCATCCCGGATGTAGCTGCCTGAGGCCACGTCTGCTACGTCTGTACTAGATATACCACGAGTAGTATCCGTCTCCAGTTCCTCCAATGTGGCCTTCAGGCGGAAACCTGCATTCTTGATGAGCCTTGCGATACGGTTAGATGTTCGCATGTCGCGCTCATGCTGTAACATCAGCTGCATGCCGTCACGTAGTGAGATCTTGTCCAGCTGGTGCGTCTCTTCGAGCGATGTCCAGCATCCTGCCATTCCTGGCAGTTTCAGATCATGTAGGAATCTTACAGTTTCGTCTGTCATAACTTGATGGATTGATGTTGTGAATAAAGGGGATTACTTGAAATAGTCACTGCCACGCATGTTCGCATGATTGGTAGGTACAGGTGCAAACAGACATGGCTCGTCATCGGACTGCGTGATGTAGTTGTGCTTGAGGATGGCCTCAAACTTCTTATACGTAAACACTCTGTTGTCGAGACATTGACGGCACGTGAGGTCCACCAGTGATGACTCGTATTTCTTATAGGAAGAGAGAATCGCGCCACAGAGACGGTAGTACACTTCCTCAGGCTTGTTGGTACGCTGTGGATTGAAGATCTCTGAGATATATGCCTTGCACTCCTCAGACTTCTTACCTGCCCATGAGACATAGTATGCTGCAGAGCGCTCCATGATGGCCCTTGAGTTGGAGGCCATGTGTTCCGGCTCATAGGTGTGCCCGTAATCATGTTTGCGGGTATGAGTTGCCACCAGCTGGTTGTCAACGTAAATCTTCACCCATGAGCGTGTAAAAATAACCCTGGCCATACGGCCTATGTATATGTAAGGAGCACTATAGAAGTGGGTAACCTTGTCGTGGCGCAGCTCTACGAAGTTGTTACTGCCGACCTTCAGGTCTGCGTAGTAGCGCATTTCGAAGACCTCTTCCGGAAGTGGCTGCAGCAGAGGCTTCTCCATGGCATGGAAGCGCTCTTCGCGAGTATAGGGACGTTTTTGCATACGGGTTTGGTTGAGCAGTATATTCTGTTCCTCGACACCGGCATTCAGTTCCAGCAGTGAATGGAATTCACGTCCTCGCAGCTTGGCAGCAATACGGTTGTAGGCGATCCTTACGGCATCCTCTACAAGAGCTTTCTGTGTAGGAGATGCAGGATCACAAGGCAGGACTGTAAAGTGGTAGTGATTGCCCATGTCACGCAAAGCCGTGTTCAGTTCCGGCTCATGCCTGTCGGGGGTGATGACGGCAGCCTTCAGGTTGTCAGGCACGACAATCGGAGGAACGCCTCCAAGATGTTCCAGACACATACGCAGGGCAAAGAGAAAATCTTCTGTACGTTGAGATGGTACACAGATGACATAGATGTAGTCACTGTAGGGCATACAGGCAACAAAGACCTCGACCTTCATGATCTCGCCTGTCTCAGTATCGATGTACGACAGCTTGTCGCCTGCAAAGTCTATCATCAGCTTCTCACCAGGCTTGTAGGTCTGGGCCAGCACTGTGGTGATATCCTTCTGGGCCACGAGATTCTGCTTCAGGTGGTCATAGAACTGTGACTTCCCATAGCCGTCAGGATGTGTATGACGGTATTCTTCCCACAGTAGCTGTCGTGTGACATGCAGTTTTCGGTTGGTCAGCTGTTCTCGGAAATAGGGCAGCAGACGGAGGAATTCCTTCATGCGGGCATCTGTGTAGGCGGGACTGCCTGCATGAAACATACGCTCCAACTCAGGATCGTCGATCTTCAACAGTTCGCCTATATCCCACCCGTTGGCATCGATGGTGTTCATGTAGCCGTTCACCGTCTCCTTGTTGATTGGTAACCTGCGGGCTATGCCGCGATTCGATTCGCCCAGCTGCTTCAGCTGTAGCACTTGCTTGATTAGACTCATTTCCTTTACTGTTCCTGCCATATCTGTACTGGTGTTTACTGATTTCCCAGTACAAAGATAACTGAAGAATACATAAAAGTGAACGGGTATGGTCCGGAAAACGACTTTTCCATCGGAATCTATTGACGCATGAAATGAACGGATATGCAGCGGAAAAATTCCGATGCCGTCATTCAATTGAACGGATATGCTCCGGAAAAAGGGATTCGCCGTCACCTCTTTTTGGAAGTGAACGGGTTTGTTCCGGAAAAAAGTCGTTTCAACAGTCATTTTGTCCATTTGTTCATCCTTTTTACAGGTGGACGGACGTCAAAATGATGCATTTTCATGCTTCATCGGTGCCTTGAAGCACCTCCGGAAACTGAACGGGTATGGGGCGGATTATGCATAAACTTTAAACTCTCAACTAAAAATGGTACTCCACAAACGCCTCCATGGCCTCGTAGCAGGCCAGTCCGAGTGCATCATAACGTTTGGCCGTTTCGCGGTTTCTGTCCTCAGCGCGCTGCCAGAACAGACGTTCGTCGTTGCCCAGGAAAGGCGCACTCTCCATCTGACTCTGATGGCGCAGGATGGCATTTCGTTTCTCACGCAGTTCCTCAG
>JAEEPT010000299.1 GCA_016284895.1 Prevotella sp.
ATTCAAATTACGTTGCTGAATCAGGCCATGACCTTTTACCACAATGAACTGCTCGAACTTGGTGTTGTGCCAGTGTTGTCCCTTTGTGATGCCTGGCTTTGAGATATTGATGCTCACTTGACCTGCATTGAGGGTATGAACCAACTCTGTAAATGAGCCACGGTCATCCACATTCATCTTCAATGGGAAAGCGACCTTTTCCTTGGGCAGATAGCTCAGATATGTGCTATACAACTTCTTTGCAAAGCTATTCTCTGGTATCTCTGGTATCATCAGGGTTTGGGGTTGTTCTGCGAAACTCTTCAAGAGCTCGACTATTTCACCCAGCGTCACGTGATGGGTAATGGGGCAATAGCAGTAACGTCCCTCTGCTGACGGCAGTACATCAAGCCCGTCAAATTCACAATGATGCTCTTCACCTTTCAGGCAAGCAATCATTTCATCAACGAGGTCATCGATATACAGCAATTCCAGTTCAACGCTTGGGTCGTTGACTGTATAAGGCAAGTCGTTAGCAAATGCATTGCAGAAGGTAGCCACTGCACTATTGTAGTTTGGACGACACCACTTTCCAAAGAGGTTGGGGAAACGGTAAATGAGCATTCTTGCACCAGTCTCTTTGCCGTACTCCAAGAACAGGTCTTCGCCAGCCTTCTTACTGCGGCCATATTCGCTATTGCCAAAACGCCCAGTAAGAGAAGCTTGTTGTGAGCTTGACAGCATCACAGGACAGGTATTACCATGTTTCTTCAATGTATCAAGCAAGGTAGATGCAAAGCCAAAGTTGCCCTGCATAAACTCTTCCTGGTTCTGTGGACGGTTAACACCAGCGAGATTGAACACAAAGTCTGCATTCTTGCAGTATTCATCCAATTGTTTTGGGGTTGAGTCCAAGTCATATTCATACACGGCTTCCACTGTCACGTCACCATAGCAACGTGCCTTACCGTCTTTAATATTATTCAGCTGTGCACACAGGTTCTTACCCACGAACCCTTTTGCACCTGTAACAAGTATCTTCATTCTAAAATTATTTGTTAGAACTTCCACCAGAGCTCCGCTCCCCCCGTTGTCCTTAGCAACTGCTTTTTCTTTTCTCGTCGCCTCAAAACTTAAACCAGTCGAGGACTGCCCCCTTGGCGAAAATTTTTATACTCAATTAAAATTTCCTCCAGACCATTTTGTTTACGATGCCAACGTAGCTTTGGATAATCTTTACTACCTTGGTAGAGACATTCTCTTCGATGTAATCAGGCACAGGAATGCCATAGTCGCCATTCTGGTTCATGGTCACTGCGGTATCTACAGCCTGAAGCAATGACTTTTCGTCAATACCTGCGATAATGAAACATGCTTTATCGATTGCCTCAGGACGCTCTGTAGAGGTACGAATACAAATAGCTGGGAATGGATGACCAACGCTTGTAAAGAACGAGCTTTCCTCAGGCAGTGTACCCGAATCTGATACCACTGCAAAGGCATTCATCTGAAGACAGTTGTAATCATGGAAGCCCAGAGGCTCGTGCTGAATGACACGACTGTCGAGCTGGAAGCCAGACTGCTCCAAACGCTTACGGCTACGAGGATGGCAGCTATAAAGGATTGGCATGTCGTATTTCTCTGCCATCTTATTGATAGCGGTGAAGAGACTCATAAAGTTCTTCTCAGTATCGATATTCTCTTCACGGTGAGCAGAGAGCAGTATATACTTACCCTTTTCCAAGCCCAGACGCTTGTGAATGTCGCTGGCCTCAATCTCTGCGAGGTTATTGTGCAGCACCTCAGCCATCGGACTACCAGTAACATAGGTACGCTCCTTGGGCAGACCGCAGTCTGCCAGATAGCGACGTGCATGCTCAGAGTATGCCATATTCACATCGCTGATAATATCAACGATACGGCGATTTGTTTCTTCCGGCAGACACTCATCCTTACAGCGGTTGCCGGCTTCCATATGGAAAACCGGTATATGAAGACGCTTCGCTCCGATGACCGAAAGACAGCTGTTTGTATCGCCGAGTACAAGAACAGCATCTGGCTTCAATTCGACCATCAGTTGGTAAGACTTGGCGATAATGTTACCCATCGTCTCGCCGAGATCCTTCCCCACTGCGTCCATATACACTTCGGGAGGATCGAGTTCCAGATCCTTGAAGAACACGCCGTTGAGGTTGTAATCGTAGTTCTGCCCCGTATGCGCTAGGATCGTATCAAAATACTTCCGGCACTTCTTTATCACCGCAGCCAACCGGATGATCTCCGGGCACGTGCCGACAATTATGAGTAGTTTCAGCTTGCCGTTATTCTTCCACTCTGCCATTATGTTTATCTCCTTATTCCAAATCTTCTACTCTATTACGCCTCTACTATATGCGGACGACCTTCAAGTTCTTCTTTGACGTAATCCGTGCCCATGATCTTCTTAACAACACCATCGACATCAAGGCGAGTGGTATTGTGACTTGTATATGCTTCGTCACCTTCTGTCGCTACAGTGCCTTCGACATAGAACTTATCGTAATTTAATCCGCGAGCATCAGGAACAATACGGAAATAGTGACCCATGTCAATAGAGCGAAGTCTTTCTTCGCGAGTCATGAGAGTCTCATACAGTTTTTCGCCATGTCTTGAACCGATGATCTTTTTCTCAGTTTGTCCGAACACCTTCATAACACCGTCAGCAAGATCGCCGATAGTCGAAGCGTCTGCTTTCTGAATGAAGAGGTCGCCAGGTTCAGCATGCTCAAACGCAAAAGCAACAAGTTCGACTGCTTCGTCGAGATTCATCAAAAAGCGGGTCATATTCGGATCGGTAATTGTGATTGGAGCTTTGCGTTTAATTTGATCAATGAACAGTGGGATAACAGAGCCGCGCGAACACATTACGTTTCCGTAGCGCGTACATGCAAGGACGGTCCCTCCGCGCTCGTACGCCTTCTGCGCACGGGCTTGAACTACCTTTTCGCCGACTGCTTTTGTCATTCCCATCGTGTTTATCGGGTATGCTGCTTTGTCGGTAGACAAGAATACTACTCTCTCAAC
>JAEEPT010000300.1 GCA_016284895.1 Prevotella sp.
ACCGGTTCAGCGCCTCTATCTGTGCGGCATCGGCCTTCTTCTCAGGCTCCATCATCAGTCGGTAGAGATACACCGCTATGTGCTTACCGCTGCCACTGCGACCTATCAGTTCTATGATGCTGTTCAGTCGGCATCGGCGCGAAGGCTCTGCCCAGAACCTGTACCACATGCGGGTCATGAGGGTCATGCCGAAGCCACCTCCCACGAACACAGCCGGCGCATAGTGGCGAAGCTTCAGGTGACGGAACAGCAGCAGCATCATCACATAGTGCTTCATCAATCGCTGCAGGCGCAGTCCGATGCGGTTGAGCATGGGCGTTACGCCGTCCTGTTCGTCGGCTGAAGCGCCGGCACCCATCATCAGGTTGTGAGCCTCTCTGAGCAGTACGCTGTACTTGCGGCCTGTCACCGTCTCTATGGCGCGTCGCATCTTCGAGGGCTGCAGTTCGTTAAGGTTCTCCGACTCGCGCTTGTGCATCAGCTTCTTGGCTGCATCCACGATGTCGTCCATTTCCTTCTCGCCACGTTCGGCCACTACGTCCTTCACCCATACCAGCTGCATGAGCAACAGCCTCACTCTCTCCAGGTCGCCGTCGCAGAGCAACATGAGGTCGTAGGCCAGTCGGATGGCTGCCTTGTGGCGACTGCCCACTGGCACGCCCTTGGGCAGCATGGAGTTGATGTAGTCGGGCACGGGATGACCGAACACCATCACGCTGGATGCGTTGACAGCATCTTCGGCAGGTGCTACAGCAGCTACGAGGTTCGTTACGCTACCGTCACTTTCAGCTGCTGTTGTGTCAGCGCTGTCAAACTGATGGTTCTTGTTGGTGGGGTCGCTCTGCTCTTTGCGATACGACTCCAGGTACTTCTCGTTGAAGTCCTTTTCTAATGAATCAGTGTTCATAATTGAAAAATTAGAAAATTAAAAAATTGAAAAAGAAAATAAAAAAATCAAATATTAAAAAGATATTCTTCGTCGATAAAATAGATGTCACGCAGTCTTGGAGCGTATGAAATGCGACTGGCATCGACACAGCTGTTGTCGCAGACGGGTTTGCCAGTAGTGCCCTTCATACCGAGCAGTCCAAGTTCGCGTCCCAGCTCTATCTGGTTGTCGGCAATGTTGCCAATTTCTGGCAATGCCTCGCTCACCAGTCGGATGCCGTGTCCCGACGATGTCCTGTGACTCAGACGAACCTTCCAAGGAAATCCGGGGCGTAACGTGCGCTCATACACCTCACGAGGGTCAATGGGCAACTTGTCGCCATCGAACATGAACAGGCGGCTCAGCTCCTTAATCTCTGACTGTCTGCGGCGTGTGCCTTCGAACTGTCTCACGCCGAAGATGAAGCACGGCAGCCACATCTTCAGATCGTTGGCCCACTGCAACAACTGCTGCTCCAGGCTTAGGTTGGCAAAGGTCTCGCCAGCACGAGGCATGGAGAGGCGCTTCAGGCGGAACTTCTGGAAGTCGCTGTCGCGGATAAAGCGGTCCAGCGGAAGTCCCTCGTCGACGGCCCTCTCAATGTCCTGACGAGTCGTGATTTTCCAGTCAACCACTGCACTGCGCACAGTGGTTGAGAACAGGGGGAGCGTGCAGGGCACGCACGGTGCCGAGAACTGATTGTCCTGGCAAACGAAACGATAATTCTGACTCATAACTACTTTGATTCTTTTAGTGTGTTGTTGATAATTTCCATACGATGCCGCCCCACGCACACGTTCATCTGACTCTGTGCCTGCAACAGCTGTCGCTCCACATCGGGACCGCACACCAGCTCGGTCAGGATGGTCAGGCGGTGTGACTCTGTGTCGAGCCACACTTTCAGTCCCTGACCGTTGTCAAGCAGCATGCGTCCCTGTGAACCCTCTTGCAGCTGTGGCTTCTGTTTCTGCTGTCCGGCAGTCAGCAGTTTGAACTGCTCGAACAGTTCGCCTACGGGGTCTTCTGATTTTCCGTCGCAGTTCAGGTGCAGCGAATAGGAAGACTCCTTTGCGCCCTCGCTCTTATAGAAAGAGGAGTTGCCCATCTGCATCAGCATGGTTCTGTTACTCGGCTTCTGGCCTTGCGGAACGAATTCCTTATAGCCGTTAGCCCACTCGTTCATTTTGCCCTTCGTTGATACGTCGGGCTTCCCCTTCGGTCGGGAAATGTAAGTGATGGTGTCTGTCATACTCTTCTATCGTTAATAAATAACATATTCAACACCTAATTCACCCAGACATTCGAAGTAGTAGTCTGCCCACTCCTCGGCATCCTTCCTGCTCTCGTTACCTTCATTGGAAATCCCGAAAAATCATCATAGACAATCACTTGATAATCTTTCTCACATGCGAACCTTACTATATCTTCGGGCGACGCGCTCTTTGTGTTACTTGTTATTACCATAATTTAAAAAAAATTGTTGGTGCAAAGGTACTACTTGTGTAACGGGGTCTATAACATTACACCGTTACACACCCCGTTACACACCCCGTTACACTCATATTCCGCGAAACAAGATGGCTAACAATTAACAATTATTAATCAAAAAAAAAGAGTATGGACAAAAAAAGCAGGGGTTTTCCCTGCTTGATGATTATTATCAAATCTCGTCTATCGGTGAAGCAAACTTATCTCCTTGTGGTTGCATGTCTGTGGATTTTATCAGTTTTCTCTCAGAAAGATAATAGGCATGGTCTATATTTTCCATTGCTTGCCTACATTGATGTACCTTTGCACCAACAGTACCTCCCTTAACTGCAGAGTGTAGATATTTATAAACATTCAAAGCTGCGTTGGTGAGCCCTTTGAAGTTATCCTCCTCTTTTCTCCAAACAGCCAAGCGAGCTCCTACATCTTTCTCTTGTTTTGCTTTCTTCGCAACTTCATCCAAGGCTATTCGCTTACCATTCATATCAGATATTGTGGTGCGGATTGACTGCCATCTGTCTCCTGAAAATCTCATTATCATCTTCGCCATTTGTTGCTGGATGATATCGTCCTCACTCAAGCTACAACCCAAAAGAGCAGAGCAGAATATGATGCG
>JAEEPT010000301.1 GCA_016284895.1 Prevotella sp.
GGATGTCGCGCTCCAGCTGATCGAACACCTCGGGTGTGAGGATGTACTGACCGAACACAGAGCAGTACTCTTTCTCTCCATTCAGTCCACGCACGCCAAGAAACTCTTCGGCATAGCTGGCCGTGGGCTTCTCGCTCAGGTTGTTGACCTGCATGACGTTACACTCCTTGTCCTCCCAAACGCCGCTCATGATGCCGAAGTGGCTCACGGTGGTCAACGGCACGGGATAGAGCCCCAGGGTGAGCGTATTGGTACGCTCGTAAGCCTCAATGAGCTGCAAGGCACAAGGCTTGTTGCAGGTGGTGCGATAGAGCGTGTCGCCCAACATGAGCAGCACAGGGTCGCCATGAGCAAACTCTGCTGCCTGATAGACGGCATGGCCAAAGCCGCGCTTCTCCTTCTGATAGACATAGCGGAGGCGCTTGCCAATATTGAGGATGCGGTTCTCATACTCCTGACTCTCTGCATTCAGCTTGCGCAGGTGGTCGTCGGAAAGGGGACGTTCGAAGAAGTCGGCATAGATCTGGCGCTCTTCCTCACTGCCCAAGACCAAGCATACTTCCTCGATGCCACAGTTCATGAGCTCTTCGAGGAGAATGAGGATGACGGGGCGCACCATGCCATCGGGACAGGGTATGGGGAAGAAATCTTTCTTGAGGGCTCGCGTGGCGGGATAGAGACGTGTGCCGAAGCCTGCCACAGGAATTACGGCCTTGCGCACTGTGTGGACGGGCTTGATGGTGAGCTTATAGGCTGGCATGCCTTTGGCGTTCAGATAGTCAACCAACTGCTGCTGAGCCTCAACATTGCGGGCGAGGAACTGTACAGAGCCATCGCCATGCGAACCTACGCCCTTGCCGCCAAAGGTGAGCGACTTGATATGCTCGTCGGCCAGCACGGCCTTGAGCTTAGGCGAGGTGAGCTCACTGGGACACATGGGGGCTACCTGACGGTCGAACACTTCCTCGGTCTCAGTCATCAGATGTCCCAACGCCTCACGGTCACCCTCAGCCAGATACTTGATGGCCCGCTCAATGAACTCCTGATTCTTCTTGCCCAGTGCGTCATGCTCTAAGCGTTCCTGCTCAGTATTGGCAAAGGGATAAGCCTTGTTCAGGTCGGAGAGGATCTTGATGGTGTCCTTTTCACCACAGAGGTCGGCAAACACCCAGTAGAGCTGCTTCTTCACCTTGAGCGGCTGCACCTCCACCTCGTCGCCATCGAAGGTCATGAGGATAGGCTTTACACCGAAGGCACAGGCCTGATCCAATCGACCGCAACGGCTACTGGTGCGCAGTTCACCCACGTATGCGATGTTCATCTCGCCCATTGTGTTCAGGTTCAGATTATATAAAAGATTGAACGCGCGAGCCACCAGCACGCAGATAGCAGCCGAGCTGCTGAGCCCGCTCTTCATGGGCAACGTCATGTCGGTGATGCGGATGCGGACTCCACCCACCTTATACCACTCCAGCATGTAACTGGCTACGCCTGCACAGTAGCAGAAGAAGTCGCCCGAACGGGCAATGCGCTTCAGCTCCTGCTCATCCATCCTGCAAGCAAAGTCGTGCCAACTTGAATGGATGCTGGGGGCAACGCTTTGCACCTCGAAAAGGGAAGACTTCTCTACTTCGGCATAGATGCCCTGTTCAATACCCGTCACGATGGATGCACCCGGAACGATGTCAGCATTCATCGTGCGGTAGTGTCCTGCCCAGTCGGTGTGCTCTCCAAAGAGGCACAAACGACCTGGTACGAATAGTTTCAGCATATTATACTATTTAAGTTATAAACAATTCTCAGATGTGTGCAGGCTGCTACTTGACAGCCTCGAGGAAATCGACCTCTACGATGCGCAGTTCGGTCTTGCCTTTGGCCGACTTCATGCGATCCATCTCATTTGCCACGCCGCCAGCCAGTTCCTTCACCTGTCCGAACTTCTTGCTGTCCTGTACGGGAGCCACCATCTTGATGGTCAGTTCCTTGGCGGCTACGGGCTGCGGAATGGCAATGTGTACATAGCCCAGTGTGGCAGGGGTGATGCCTTCCCACACCTTCTTCTTGCCAGCATAGACCTCCAGGGGATAGCACTTCTGTCGCCAGCCCGTAAGCTTCATGGTGATTTCGCTGATGGCAGCCTTACGCGAAAGCTGATAGGTGACCCATGCGTTGCTGCGCTCGCCGTCGCTCTTCCATTCGGTCAGTTCGTTGTCGTCGTAGCTGCGGGCTGCGTTGGCGGTATTGCTGCCGGATTTGGCGTTGACGATGTCAACGCTTGCGAAGCGGTCGCTGTAGGAGGGTGTGGCAGGGGTCTCGCCGCGATCAAGGACAGGAGCAAGGGTCATGGCTGGTAACACGTCGGGGGCTGGTGCCTGCTGAGTCTTCAGTGTGAGATAAGCCGGACGCAAGCCGTCGGCTGTCACTGAGAGGGATATGGTGCCGGGATGGGTGGTGCTTCTCACCAGAATGCGGTTCACGCCACATTCGGCTGGCAGCGACATGGCTCCAACGTAGTTGTCGCTGGAGTTCTTCTTGTTGGCAGAGTCGAGCAAATTGGGGTCTTTCTTCTCGCTCTCCTTCAGATAGTCGGCATTGTTGCGCGTGCCGATGCCACCTATCCAGCGGCCCTCGCCCCAGAGAGCAAAGTGAACCATGGGGTCGGCCAGCGGACAACGACGGCCCTGCTTGTCGAGCACCTCAACTTGAACAAGTGCCATATCAGCCCCGTCGGCCTTGAAGCCCTGCGGGTTCTCAATGGCGGTGAGCTTCAGTTGATAGGGCTCTCCGGCGGTTTGGATGGTATAGGAGGAAGAAGGAGCCCCCCTTTCGGCCCCCGAGGGGGCTACGTTAGTTTTACTGTTGCGTTTGTAGCTAACGGCTTTGAGTGTGCCTGGCTCATAGCGCACGCTGTCGAAAGTGAAGAGCCACTGGAACGAGCGTCGGCCCTTGCCCAGCGACTTGTCGTTGACGAAGAGTTCCACCTCGTCGCCTGTTGACACGACATAGACGGGCTTGACTGTTCC
>JAEEPT010000302.1 GCA_016284895.1 Prevotella sp.
GTATCCGAATAGTATCAAGTGTCAAGTCACCTCTTCATTCAAAATCGACGGCTGACTATTTGTATTTCCATTACCCTGCACCTAATTGCAAAAAAGCAAATGGAGCAGCTTCTTGTACTACTTCACTGTCTATGTAAATCTTTCAAAGAACTCTTCTTTATGTGCCCTGCGCGTTTTTAGCGCGAAAGCGGATGCAAAGGTACAACTTTTTTGCAAACCGCCAAAGACTTTCAGGAAAAAATTTTCAAAAATATGCATTTTTTATCATCGTCTTGACAAGAATCAAGACATCCAGACGCCATCTGGCACTGTCACAAGCGTTCCGGACACTGACAGCGGCACTGTCACGCCAAGACAGTGGTGCTGTCACGCATAGACAACGACACTGTCTTGCCAAGAAGGCAACACTGTCTTGCCAAGAAGACGACACTGTCTGCCCCAGACGGCAGCACTGTCATGACAAGAAGCCAATTCAGTATTGAGAAGGGGGGGGGATTCGCCGACAATGAAATGAGGACGAGAAAACAAAAAAAGCGCGTATTACACCTTATTATATAATACGCGCGTTAGGGATACAGAATCCGTTCATCAGTCGAAATGAACGCGGGGATTCATAATCGCAGGACTGCGCCACCGTAGTCCGTAGTTTGCCTGCAGAACACTTGCGCGCTCATGCCAGTAAGCATGGCAGAAGCCCATGCCCCGAGGATGATCTCCCAAGCGACGGAATACCTCACGGTCGGCTTCGTCGATAATCTCTTCCCAACGAGCCGTCCATTCGATGGGATCGTGCTTCAAGTGCCCTTTTTGTTCGATTTCATCGAGTTTTCCCTCGTCTGCCAAGGCAATGTTATGGTATAGCTCGTCAAGATCTTCACGCAAATATTCGCCCATATGGCCTCCTCCGCCATTCACCTCCTGCCCGCGCTCTACCACAAGTATTTCGAACTCTATCAGCTCAGCCTTGAGCCGAGGATGGTCGCTGAGTGTTTCGACCATGCGCTTCGTAGCCGAATAGAGTTTGCTGAGCATGTGGTCGAAGCCTTCGAGCGGTCGGGCATATTGCAGGAACTCGCGCGCCAGCGACGCTATCTCCCACTCATTTTGCTGTTCCTTAAGATCCTCTTCAGCTACGAGCACCAGTCCGCACAACATCTCCCAATAGGCATCGATTTCGCTCTCACGACCATGCATCTGCACTTTGGAGGCGACTTCACGCGCCTTCACCAACTCTTCTCGAAAATTCAGTTCTTGTTCCACATTTCCCATCTTTGCTCACTTGTTTAGGTTTGTAACTTTCGCAAAAATAATAATTTTAGAGGTTTCCCACAAATTTTTCTTTGCATTTTATTGGAATTTGTTTATTTTTGCACCTAATTCAACATCTTATTATATATAATGGAAGAAACAGAAATCAAGAACCAACTGCCTGAGAACGCGTTCCAGGAGTTGAAGGAAGGAGAAGAATATGAGCCCCTGATGTCGCCGAAAGGTGTCTATCCGGAGGTGACGACGTGGTCTGTGACATGGGGCATCGCAATGGCCTTCATTTTTTCGGCAGCCGCAGCCTACTTAGGTCTGAAGGTGGGTCAGGTGTTCGAGGCAGCCATCCCCATTGCCATCATTGCCGTAGGCGCATCGACGCTGGCCAAGCGTAAGAATGCATTGGGCGAGAACGTCATCATACAGTCTATCGGAGCCTGTTCGGGAGCTGTGGTGGCCGGTGCCATTTTCACGTTGCCCGCCATCTACATCCTGCAGGCCAAATATCCCGAGATGTCGGCATCGTTCATCAACATCTTCCTCTCGTCGCTGTTAGGCGGCATTCTTGGCATTCTGTTTATCATCCCGTTTCGCAAGTATTTTGTGAAAGAGATGCACGGCAAGTACCCATTCCCCGAGGCCACTGCCACGACGCAAGTACTGGTGAGCGGACAGAAGGGAGGCGGCCAGGCCAAATCGCTGCTCACTGCCGGATTGGTAGGTGGACTGTACGATTTTGTTGTGGCTTCTTACGGATGGTGGAACGAGAATTTCACCAGTCGCGTGGTGGGCTTCGGCGAGGATCTGGCCGAACGGGCTAAGCTGGTGTTCAAAGTGAACACGGGTGCTGCTGTATTAGGTCTGGGCTATATTATCGGATTCAAGTATGCGCTCATCATCTGTCTTGGCTCATTCGCTGTATGGTGGTTGGTGGTTCCAGGCATGGCCTTGCTCTTCGGCAGTGACGTGCTGAACCAATGGGATCCTTCGATTACGACAGCCGTAGGTGACATGTCGCCTGAGCAAATCTTCAGAAGCTACGGCAAGTCGATTGGCATCGGTGCCATCGCCATGGCAGGCATCATCGGCATCATCAAGAGTTGGGACGTCATCAAGAATAGTATTGCACGCATGGTGGCCCCTCATTCGGCCCCCGAGGGAACCACTACAGATGGCAAAACTAAAGAAGCCCCCTCGCAGGCAGTAGAGGGAGCCAGCACGCCTCGCACCCAGCTCGACCTCTCGTTCCGTTTCATAGCCATTTCATCGGTCATCACCATCCTGCTGACCTTCATTTTCTTCTGGCTGGGCGTAATGGACGGCAACATACTGCAGGCGTTGGTAGGCATTGTACTGGTAGCTGTCATTACCTTCCTTTTCACAACTGTATCGGCCAACGCCATTGCTATCGTGGGTTCCAATCCCGTAAGCGGCATGACGCTGATGACACTTATCCTGGCTTCGGTCGTAATGGTGGCTGCAGGACTGAAAGGCACAAGCGGCATGGTGGCGGCACTGATCATGGGCGGCGTGGTATGTACGGCCTTGGCCATGTCGGGTGCATTTATCACCGACCTGAAGGTAGGCTACTGGCTGGGCACAACGCCCCGCAAGCAGGAGTCGTGGAAGTTTCTCGGCACACTGGTATCAGCAGCAACGGTAGGCGGTGTGATGATGCTGCTGAACGAGACCTACGGCTTTGCTTCCGGCCAGTTGGCAGCACCTCAAGCTAACGCGATGACTGCTGTCATAGAC
>JAEEPT010000054.1 GCA_016284895.1 Prevotella sp.
CAAGGCTTCATCTAACTGTTGACGGAACTTGTCGTTAGTGCCAAGAGCCGCAACTTCGTTGGTGGTCACAAACTGACGAATAGCTTCTTTGGCTGCTTTGTCCTCAATATCTGTCTGGAGATAGGCAATGAGACTTTCGCGACACATATAGCTGACGATTTCCTTTGGTGTGTAGAATGCACCCTTGTCTTTGTTATCTTCCAGCAGGTTCTCGAAAATGCGCCCTAACATCTCAGGGTCAACACCTACTTCTGCATCATCGGGATCATTCTCGTCGATAGTGAAGTTATAGGAGGCAAAGAAGTCGAGCAGGCTCTGCATGTATTTGGCAGGTAGAGGGAATTCCGCTTCGTCGGTGGCATCACGTTCGAACAACCCTCCGTTGAGATAGGGAACGGCCCCCCATTCGGCCCCCGAGGGGGCTACATTACCTCTTTCGCCTGTGTCTGTATTCAACTGTTCAAAGAGGACTTCTAAGACATTATCGATGAAGTGGTCTTTGTCTTGACAATTGGCAAAGAGGGTTTGGATGAACTCTCTGTCGCCAGTACCCCAAGGTTCACCAGCAGGCACACCCAGCCAACCTTTCTTCTGAAGGAACTGGAGGAATACGAGTCGGCCCATTAGTTTCTTCACATAGTCGCGGACGGCTTTCTCTACAGATGGGGATTGCAAATCACCACCAACAGTATGGGCAAACTGCTGCATGATAAACTCATTGGGCTCGCCCTCCTGTCGCTCCTCCCACTTGTTGGCTACCTTCACCATCCGCTTGCCTGTGACAAAGAAGATGATGTCTTCGTACTGCTGCTTATAGCCCTTGAAGAACATATCGCTGACGGCATCCACAGAGAACGCTTTGGTCAGGTCTTTCAACGTCAGGCTACTGTCACGCAGTTTCTCAAACTGCTGAATGGCGGTACGGCTGCGATGCCCTTCGCCCAGCAGATAGGTGAAGCGTTTGGCATCAGTCGATTCTTTCTGATAACTGCCGTCATCGGCAAACGTCCAGGCCTCGCTGACGTAAGAGAAGCGGAGCACACTCTCGTTCTTGCGATAGCAGAACATGAAGGCACCTGCATTGCCGTTGTTTCTCCAGTCGGTCAGCAGCATGTCGCGGATGCCTCTTCGATTACGTTCCATATCCACGCTGTCAGAGAGTTCAACCTCATAGACTGAGACGGTCTGGTTGTCGCTCAATGTGATAGTACCCAGCCAAAGCGCCTGTTTGGCAAACTGGCTACTGGTTGGAATAACGGAAGGCGTATTCCAGAATTTTATCTTGTTGCCGAAAATGTCGTGCAGGAGCAACTGCCAGTTCTGGCGATTGTATCTTGATTCAATGATGCTTTTGTAGTTCATAAGGCTCAGTTGTTTTTAAAATGACTCCGAAAGAATGATGGTTGCTGCTGATTCCTCTTCTGCCTGCTGACTCTCGCGATAATAAGTGCTGTACTTGTTAGCCATTTCGAGCACTTGTTTTAGCGCATCTTCGAAAGTCAGTTTGGCCTTGCTGCCACCCTGGCGCTGCAGGTCCTTCTGAATGCGTTGCAGACGTTTGGCGATATAGGTAATAGTGCCTCGTTCTGTTAGTTCCTTCAGCTGAACAATCTTCAGATGGGTGTCACCATCCTCAATATGTGGCAGCATGCCATTCAGCAAACTGACAGCTGTAGTGACCTGAGCACCGAGGTTGCTGCGCTGGCTTTGGTTCGACTTCTCTTCGTGCAGTTCCTGTTCCTTAGTTCTATTGAACTCCTTCAGGGCGCGTTCCACATGCTCATGATGTTGTGGAATACGTGGCACGGCTTTTTCTTCCGGCTGAGCCTTGAAGTAGTTCAGGGCATCCAGTACAGACAACTCGCGTGTCTGCTGGTCGTTCACCAGATAGAACAACTTGCGGAAGTTGGTTTTGAGAAATACTAATGAATCACCAGACAACGTAACACCCTCTACAGTTCGAGGCTCACGGCCTGTCCTGCTTCTCAGCGAAAGCCTTTCTATACGTTGATACTCCTTGCGGTTCTGCTGATAGAGTGCTCGTAGTTCTTCATAAAACGGCAGTTCCTGGTTGCGGTCTTCCTGTTCGCGCTTGATGCTTTCCTTGAAAAGCTTATCAAGGTCGCGGTCAATAATCTCTTCTGTAGAATATATCTGATTGTCCTCGCCAAAAGTAGTATGGAAGGTCTGAATCTTACTCAAAGCTATCTGGTTGAGTTTGATTTCCTTGTTACCTTGTCGTGATGGATAGAATACATAATTATAGATGATGCCTGCCGTAGAGCCGATACGGTTCACGCGCCCTATGCGCTGCATCAGACGAGTAGCGTTCCAAGGTGTATCGTAATTAATGATGATGTTCGAGCGATGCAGGTTCACGCCCTCAGCCAATACATCTGTTGTCAGGATGATGTTATAGTCGTCTTTCCGTTGTTTCCAGTTGGCATCAAAGTTCTCGCGGATGGTCTTGAACAGCTGGCTGCGGTTCTGTGAGGAAATCACCAATACGTCTGGTCGATTAATCCGGCGCTGCAGGTATTCCACTGTATCGACAGATTCCGAGAACACCACAATCTTTCCTTCCGGGTTGTGCTCCTTCTTGAAGAGTTCATGCTTCAGCAGGTCTTCGAACTTGGCAAACTTCGAGTCGTCATCGTCATCGATATATTCCCACTCTAACCACATGTCGTCAAGCAATGCTTGGTCGTGTTTCAGTTGCACGATGTAATCCTCATCGAAGTGCTCGCGATTGAAGGAGGCATTCTTGGGATTCGTCTCTGCCTTCTCGTTCATTTTCTGCTCTATCTCTTCCTCGCTGTAGCCAGCCTCTATCAGCGCATTGATGTCCAGGTCGGGAGCAATGAAAATCTTGTCGTTCTCCCACATGTCTATCATGTTCTCGTTAGCTTGACGGAAGGCTTTCAACGATTTGCAGAAGGCGTAGAAGCTGCTTTCCAGACGCTTTACCAATCCGTTTTTGCGAATGCCTGCCAAACTGCGGCTGATAACCTCTGCATTGTCGTAGAGACCAGGGGCAGCATCGGGCTTCAGATAGGCGATGGCCTGATAGCGGGCATAGGTCAGTTCCTTGTCAAGAATGTGCATCGCCCTTTCAAAGAGGTTGGCCAAGTGGTCGTTCAATTCATATTCTTTCTTGATAGGCTTATCCACTTTGGGGAATCCGTTCACATCTTTATTATAACGGCCTATGTTCTCAATGTCGGTTCGTGTACGGCGAACGGTCAGGGGCTTGATCACTCTGTCGCGCACTTTCTCAGCCAGTTTCTTAAACTCCTTCAGGTCGAAGTTCTCCTGCTTGCGGAACTTACGGAACTCAACCACCAAAGGCGAGAAGAAGGCTGTCAGGTTAGGGACACCATCGATGGTGCAATGACGCGGATCTTGGAACATCAGTATCTGATAGTAGATATCCGCAGGCGTATTGTTCATGGGTGTTGCTGAAATCAGCATCACCTTTTTCTTATAGCCAGAAATATAGCCCGTTTCTACACGAGGCATCTTGCAGATTTCCTGAAGTTGCTGGAAAGCACCAGTCGTATGATTGCGGAACTTGTGGGCCTCGTCAACTAACACCAAGTCGTATTCGTCGGCATTCCAATAGTCATAGTTCTCTTCGTCAAGCACTTTTGCCAGACTTCCGTTGCTGACAAAGCGTGTATATTTGTCGATACCGAAATCCTTAAACGTAGTCTTCCAGTTCTGTTCAACGGCAGGAGGATAGACCACCAATATCTTCGTGTGCTCTGGGCCGTTCTCTATCAGAAACTTCTTGGCTATCATCGTGGCGATGACCGTTTTGCCGAGACCCACCACATCGGCCAGGAAGAAACCGTCGTAGCGTATCAGCTTCTGATAGCCCTCTATGACAGCATCAGCCTGATAGTCATACTTGCTGTAGCCTTCGGGCATGTCGAAGGGGTCTTCCTGGTCAATGGCCAGCACACGGTCGCTGAAGTATTCCATCAGCATCTTGATATATAGCTCGTAGGGGGTGACGTCGCCCTTCAGATAAGTCTTGTCGAGTGTGCTTTGATAGTCCTCTGCATTGATGGGTACGTTCTTTGCCTCTTCCCACAGCAGTTCAAACTCGTTCTTGGCAAACTGAACATCGTCGAATTGTGTCAGTTTGACATTGAACTCATATTGTTCCTCATTGCTGATGCCCAAACCGTTGCCGCTCAGATTGCTGCTACCTGTAATAGCGGCACCAAAGCAATGCTGGTTGTAGTTGTCAGGATAAAGAATGTAGAGTTTGGCGTGAATCTTCTTGGAAGGATGTGCGCGCAGCTCCAGTTTGCCGTCAATCAAGTCCTGCACCATCTGGAGCATACCGTCCTCCACCTGCTTGGTGTAGTGCGACTGCTCAATATCCTCTTTCAATAGACGAAGACATTCCTCTTTTACTTCCTCTTCTGCACCAAAAAACAGTTCACCTTTCTGGTTGGCTTTGGCGATGTACTTATCTACGTCAATGCCAATCAGAATGCGAACCTTGTTGATACCATCAAGAAAAGGGCGCAAAGAGAAATAACCCGATGCACGAAGAAAGCCTACAACAGCATCAAGATTTTTTACCTGAGGGTTGTTTGTCAGAATACCCTCGAACTCTTTCATCAACGTGTTCCCATTCCGGTTAGTGAAGAAATGAGATAGCTGGGGACTATGAATCCCCTCTAACGTGTCTGTCATATCTACGCTATAGTCTTAGGAGCGAAAGGACTATCTCGGATGATAATGGGTCTTTGCGATAAGACCTCAGGACACAATAAAAGCGTGAAACGCCCTTATCAATGTCCCAAGGTCCTAGCAAAACCCATTAATACCAATAAGTCCGTCCACGCTATCGCGCAGACGTTAGTCTTATTTAGCAGTATTAATGTCGTATGAAGTTGCTAGGTTCAGGGACATTACCGAATATAGCACTAACGCTATAATTATTTCCACGAAAATCATATCGCCACCCTGCACTCAGAGATTCAGCCGTAGCCGGTACCGTTTACGGTTCATCAGCGACACTTGATTGCAAAATTACGAAAAACGAGCGAAAAGGCAAAGAAAATTTTGACTTTTTCTGATTTTACAGAATACAGAATAACGAAAACGTCCCTTTATGGTTCTCCTTGTGACTGACTGCAACAAGCCTTCGGTCACACAAAGACTTCTTCTGGGTCACACGATGACCTTGCTTTGGTCACACGATGACCGAGCTTTGGTCATGTGATGACCGATACTTAGTCATTCGATGACCACGTATCGGTCATTTATGGGCTTGGATTTTGATGTTTGGTGATTTTATGGGTAAAATGTTTGCGAGAATTGGAAAAAGTTGTAATTTTGCAGCCGTTTATAACAAAACGAAAGCAAAAGGAGCGTAAATCTATGAAATTGAAAATAGCAGTTCTTGCAGGCGACGGTATTGGACCTGAGATTATGCAGCAGGGCATTGCCGTGATGAATGCCATTGCAGAAAAGTTCAATCATGTGTTTGAATATGAGGAGGCATTGGTAGGAGCCCATGCCATTAGTGAGGTGGGCGATCCTTATCCGGAGGCCACACACGAGGTGTGTATGAATGCCGATGCGGTGCTGTTTGCCGCTGTGGGCGACCTGAAGTACGACAATGATCCCACCTCACCAGTTCGTCCGGAGCAGGGACTGCTGGCTATGCGAAAGAAGCTGGGACTGTTTGCCAACGTGCGCCCTGTGGCCACGTTCGACTGTCTGCTGCATAAGTCACCGCTGAAAGACGAACTGCTGCGTGGAGCCGATTTCGTGGTGATTCGTGAGCTGACAGGCGGAATGTATTTCGGTGAGAAGTATCAGGATAATGACAAGGCGTATGACACCGATATCTATACGCGCCCTGAGATAGAACGCATACTCCATGTTGCGTTCAAGATGGCTCAGTCGCGGCGCAAACACCTTACTGTAGTGGATAAGGCCAATGTGTTGGCATCCAGTAGGTTATGGCGACAAGTGGCAAAGGAGATGGAGCCGCAATATCCCGATGTGCAGACCGACTATATGTTCATAGACAATGCCTCGATGCGTGTGCTGACGGAGCCTCGCTTCTTCGATGTCATCGTCACTGAGAACACGTTTGGCGACATTCTCACCGATGAGACGAGTTGTATCACTGGCTCTATGGGACTGCAACCCTCATCGAGTCTGGGCGAGCACACTCCACTGTTCGAACCTGTTCACGGTTCATGGCCTCAGGCAGCCGGACAGAATCTGGCTAACCCCTTGGCTCAGATTCTTTCGGCAGCAATGTTGCTGGAGCATTTCGGATTGACGGAAGAAGGCGGTCTCATCCGAAAGGCGGTAGATGCTTCGCTGGCTGCAAATGTGCGCACGCCTGAGATTCAGGTGGAAGGCGGAGAGAAGTATGGCACGAAGGAAGTGGGGGCTTGGATTGTGGATTACATCAAGAACAACTAATCCTGTACTTGAATCTTCATTCCAGTTTTGACCCGTCTATCAGCTTGGGACAAATAGGAGAAAGGTCGCACTTGTCACAGTGCGGCTTTTTTGATGTGCAGACGTATCTTCCGTGAAGCAAGAGCCAGTGGTGGGCGCGAGGAATGATGCTGTCTGGAATGTTCTTTACCAGCTCTTGCTCTACCTTATAGGGCGTGTTGGCACTCTTGGGTACAAGTCCCAGACGGTGACTCACACGAAAGACGTGCGTGTCAACGGCCATCGTTGACCGGCCAAATGCTACTGCCTGAATCACATTGGCAGTCTTGCGTCCGACACCAGGCAGTTCAAGCAAGGCGTTCATGTCGGCAGGAACTTCGCCTCCATGCTTTTCAACAAGCATGCGGGACAGCTCTACCAGGTGCTTTGCCTTTGAGTTGGGGTAGGAAACGCTTTTGATGTATTCCAGCACTTCATAGGCATCGACTTCGGCCATACTTTGGGCATTTGGGAAGCGACGAAACAGTTCGGGCGTTACCTGATTGACACGCTTGTCGGTGCACTGGGCACTCAGAACGACTGCCATCAGGAGCTGGTAAACGTTCTGGTACTCCAGCTCTGTGGTCACTTCTGGCATTTGCTTCTCAAAGTATGCCAGTATTTGTCTGTATCTTTCCTTCTTTGTCATGTTTCCTGTTTTGGGTTACAAAGTTAAGACAAAACGAGCGCAACTGTATCAGATTGCAAATAAATTAAGTTAAAATCAAATAAATTGGCCTTGTAGTTTTGCCATTTCGTGTCAATTTGATAACTTTGCAACCGATTATTTAAAAGTAACAATCCCTTGACGTGTCTTCGGGCAAGACGTGTCTGTACTCACAAGACGACGGCTTTCGTGTAGGGCTGGCAGGGACAGAGGGAGATGTATAACCTTTATTTTTATTATTTGCATTATGGCAGAAATGAATTTTGGTGGTGTCGTTGAGACTGTTGTCACCAGCAAGGAGTTTTCACTTGAGAAAGCTCGTGAAGTGTTGAAAAATGAGACGATTGCCGTTATCGGCTATGGTATTCAGGGACCTGGTCAGGCTTGCAACCTGCGCGACAATGGCTTCAATGTGATTGTTGGTCAGCGTGAAGGCAAGACCTATGACAAGGCTGTGGCCGACGGCTGGGTGCCGGGCAAGACGCTGTTCTCTATCGAAGAGGCTGCCCAGAAAGGTACCATTCTTTGCATGCTGCTTTCTGATGCTGGTCAGATTCAGGTTTGGCCCACTATCAAGAAGTATCTCACAGCAGGCAAGACCTTGTACTATTCACACGGCTTCGCTATCAACTGGAGCGACCGCACAGGTGTGATTCCCCCGAAGGATGTAGATGTGATTATGGTGGCTCCGAAAGGTTCTGGCACCTCACTGCGTACCATGTTCTGCGAGGGTCGCGGTCTGAACTGCTCATACGCCGTTTATCAGGATGCTTCGGGCAAAGCTGAGGAGAAGACCATTGCATTCGGTATCGGCATTGGTGCAGGCTATCTGTTTAAGACTACCTTCCAGCGTGAGGCTACTTCAGACCTGACGGGTGAGCGTGGTTCACTGATGGGTGCTATCCAGGGCCTGTTGCTGGCTCAGTATGAAGTGCTGCGTGAGCACGGTCATTCACCTTCAGAGGCTTTCAACGAGACGGTTGAAGAGCTCACTCAGAGCCTTGGCCCGTTGTTTGGCGAGAAGGGTATGGACTGGATGTATGCCAACTGCTCAACTACCGCTCAGCGTGGTGCACTCGACTGGGCTCCTCGTTTCCATGATGCCATCAAGCCCGTTATGGAGTGGCTCTACTATTCAGTGCTGACGGGTAATGAGGCTCAGATCAGTATCGACTCGAACTCTAAGCCCGACTATCGTGCAGGACTGGAGAAGGAACTGGAGGCTATGCGCAATCAGGAGATGTGGCGTGCAGGTGCAGTGGTGCGTCAGCTCCGTCCTGAGAACAGTCAGGATTAAGGC
Organism: Prevotella sp.; assembly: GCA_016284895.1. GTDB lineage: Bacteria > Bacteroidota > Bacteroidia > Bacteroidales > Bacteroidaceae > Prevotella. The sequence continues at coordinate 8,448 of JAEEPT010000054.1, forward strand.
GCTCCGTCTTCAATAAGGCATTACAAAAAGCGCGGCTATTCTTTCATTGTGAGAGAATAGCCGCGTTTCTGTTTTGTACAAGTATGCGAATAGCCGCGTTTCTGTTTTGTACAAGTATGCGAATAGCCGCGTTTCTGTTTTGTAAATGTATGAAGCGTCCTTATTCGTAGGGAAGGTATCGGGCGATGCTTTCCAGCAGGGCGCTGCATCCTTCAAGCACGTCGCGCCATGTGGCATCGAAGTTGCCCGTGTACCAAGGGTCGGCCACCTCGCCGGGGCGTTTTGTATAGTCCATCAGCAGATGAATCTTGTTGTCGGGATCGCCTCCGCAAATGGCTTTCATATTGCGCAGGTTCCATCGGTCCATGCCGATGAGCAAATCGAAGCGATTGTAGTCAGCGGCAGTCATTTGTCGGGCGGTCTTGCCTTTGCAACTGATGCCGTGCTCGGCCAGCTCCTGCTTGGCAGGAGGATACACCTCGTTCCCAATCTCTTCAGTTGATGTGGCTGCCGACTCTATATGGAATCTCCCTGAAAGTCCCTCTTTGGCCACGAGGTCTTTCATGATGAATTCTGCCATCGGACTTCTGCAAATATTGCCGTGGCACACGAATAAGATGCGGTATGTCTTTCCCATAGAGCTGTTTTATTTTTTCAGGCAACGATGAAAATCATTCCACGCATTGCTAAAGTCTGTCATTTTCGTGAAAAGCAGATTGGCTCCTGCATCGAGCAGAGTCTTGTCGGGTAGGGGGCCGGTGTTCACTGCTACGGTGAAGATCTGTGCTGCAACACCTGCCTGCACACCAAGCGGTGCATTCTCTACTACGATGGCCTGCCAAGGCTTGAGCTGTCCCGCCTTCTTGAGACCAGCCAGATAGGGGTCTGGATTGGGCTTCCCTTTTTTGATGTCGTAAGCAGTCGTAATGTTCTGTTCGTCAATAAATTCCGAGAAATCGTTTAACAGTCGGTTAATGAGTGGGCGCTGTCCGCTTCCTGTAACAACTCCCACATTCATTCCGCATGCTTTGATTTGTGCCATCAGCTCTTTCACGCCTGGCATGATGCGCGTTTCGGGCAAGGCATGGAAGCAGCGCGTCTTCTCGTCATACATGAGTTGTGCCTCTGTTTCGTCTATGTCGCGCCCTTGCTGTTGTTTCACCATCATGCGTATGGTGTCAACGCCGCGTGCTCCTTCAGTGGCGTAGGCATCTTCGGCAGTCATGTGGATGCCAAACTTTGCCATCGATTGTTGCCAGGCAACGGCGTGATTGGGCATGGAGTCGTAGAGCACCCCATCCATATCGAAAAGCACGGCTTTGGGGCGCAATGCCTCAAAACCGTGCTTTGTAAGATATTCAATAAAATATTCCTGATACATCTATTGAGTGGTCACTGCAATTATTTATGCCTCCTTTGCCAGGCGCTCCTTGATGGCTTTTGAGTCGGCCTCATAGCCAGGCTTGTCCAGCAGGGCAAACATGTTCTTCTTGTAAGCTTCTACGCCAGGCTGGTTGAAGGGGTTCACACCGAGCACGTTGCCGCTGATGCCGCATCCAATCTCAAAGAAATAGATGAGCTGGCCAATGTAGAACTCGTTGAGCTTGGGAACAGAGATGCGGATGTTGGGTACACCGCCATCGACGTGAGCCAGACGAGTGCCGAGCTCAGCCATCTTGTTCACCTCATCCACACGCTTGCCAGCCAGGAAGTTCAGACCGTCCAGATTCTCTTCATCCTCAGGGAAGAGCAGTTTTTTCTCAGGCTCTTCGATAGAGATGACCGTCTCAAAGATGGTGCGTTCGCCGTCCTGAATCCACTGACCCATAGAGTGCAGGTCGGTAGTGAAGTCAACGCTGGCGGGGAAGATGCCCTTCTTGTCCTTGCCTTCGCTCTCTCCGTAGAGCTGCTTCCACCACTCGCTCACGAAGTGCAGCTTGGGCTGGTAGTTCACCATGATTTCAATCTTCTTGCCAGCCTGATAGAGTCCGTTGCGCACGGCAGCATACTGTGCAGCTGGGTTCTCAGCGAAGGGAACATCCTTGCCGCAGCACTTCTCCATGGTCTGTGCACCCTCTACGAGTGCCTTGATGTCGAATCCTGCGCAAGCGATGGGCAGCAGGCCAACAGGGGTGAGCACTGAGAAACGACCGCCTACGTTGTCGGGAATAATGAAGCTCTTGTAGCCCTCCTTATCGGCACAGGTGCGGGCAGCACCGCGTTTGGCATCGGTCACAGCTACAATTACTTTCTTAGCTTCCTCTTTACCGCGTTGAGCTTCGCATTGTTTCTTCAGGAGACGGAAGGTGAGTGCTGTCTCAGTGGTCGTACCACTCTTTGAGATGTTGATCACGCCAAACTTCTTGCCTTTCAGGTATTCTGTCAGTTCGAACAAATAGTCCTCACCGATGTTGTTGCCGGCAAAGAGAATAGTAGGATTCTGCTTGTCTTGAATGAGCCAGCCAAACGAGTTGCTCAGTGCCTCGATGACGGCACGTGCTCCTAAGTAGCTGCCGCCAATACCTGCTACTACAACGGCTTCGCAGTTGTCGCGCATCACCTTAGCTGTGGCTTCAATCTCTGCAATGAAAGCAGGTGTAATCTCGCTGGGCAGGTGCAGCCAACCGAGGAAGTCGTTACCAGGACACGTACCATTCTCCAGGGCCTCTTGAGCGGCCTTTACCTGTGGCTCGAAAGCAGCCACGGCACCTTCTTTCAGAAAGCAAGATGCTTTTGAAATGTCAAGACTAATGTTCTTCATTTATTCTGTTTTTTAGGATTGATAAATAATATATTTCTGCAAAATTACGAAAAAACGAGCGCAGATTTCTATTTTGATTGTTAATCTAATCAAAAATCGTTCTTAATCATGCGTTTTTTATTGTTTAGTACACGTGATTCCCATTACTCTTCGATGTGTGAGAGTGAGTGTGCCAGTGATGCGAAGAAATTGGTGAAACTCTCAAAGGGGTAGTAGCCGAAATTGCGTGCCGACTGGCGCACGTGCCACATCATGGCCGATGAGTTGGTGGAATGAACGAAGATATCATTGCCTTGCCGGAAATGCCAGTTGTTTTTCGAAGGTCTCAGATTGAAGAGTTCTTTCATTGCCCGCTCATCATGTTTGCCGTTGATGGTGGTGAAAGGAATCTCGTCTTCTGTGAAGTCCAGCAGGTCAATGAGCAGAATGGCTGTTAGCAGGGCTATGCGCTTCATGTGTAGCCGTTCAATCCATCCTTGCAGCTTGACGTAGTCAACCTTGTCGCCTGCTTTTCTGAGAAATATGCCAAGATCGGAGAGATGTTTCATCGAAATGCCATTGCTCAGAATGTTTTGAGAAATACGGAGCAGGATGAGCAGCATGTTGAGCGTATTAGAGACTACTTCGAAGCGTGTTTCGCCTATGTTGATGAAGGTAGCCTCGTTCTCGCGAAACTCTTTCTCAATGATATTGTAAAGAGTGTGGTTCAGCAGCTTGTTGGTCAGTGTGTGCAGTCGGTGGTGATGCTCAATGGCCTGACCTTTCCATTCGTATATGAGCACATGGCTGTCGTTGTCGTTGATGACGGTGCAATGGTCTCTTGCCCACTTGTCGGCTTTGTTGCCTTGTGTCTGATAGGGGAAGAAAAACGCAATGTTCTGATGGATTCTGTGTTCGGGATGTTCATAGAGCAGGGCTTCTCTGGCTTCATTGATCAAGACGGGGCGCAGCTGTTGTTGGTTCAGTATCGTATAGATTTCGGGCAAGACAGCACCTTTCGCGATGTTCTCGCTTGCAATTTTCTCTTTTGTCTCTTTCCAAGTGCTGTCGAGATTGTCGGGAATACGCATGAAGAACTGGTCACGGCATTTCTCTATTCCATCGTAGAGCAGGGCAGGCAGCTCGTGCATGATAGAATACTGGTAAACACGTCGCCATTTCCATGCCGACATGGGTTCTATCTCTACTTCTTCGTCAAAGACTCCGGCACGGAGTAGTCTGAAAAAATTGCGTGCAATGATGTCCACTTTTCTATGATGAATGAATCGTTTATATATATAATAGGTGTATCGCCTTATATCAGGAGTACCTTCTGGGATAGCGCAGCAAGATGGCTCCGAGTGCTGCTATGCCAATAGCCAATGGATAGTAAAGGTGGGGCAGTATGGCAATGGGATTGATGGCTGCCAATCCTGCTGCCATGAGTAGCTGTGCGCCGTAGGGTAGGAGTCCTTGTGTGAAACAGGAGAATGTGTCGAGCAGAGAAGCGCATTTGCGAGGGTCGAGACCGAATTTCTCGCCTATTTTTCGCGCTATGCCGCCCACCGTGATGATGGCTACAGTGTTGTTGGCTGTGCAAATGTTGACGACACTCACCAGTGCTGCAATCGAAAGCTCGGCTCCTCGCTTGCCGTGAATGTGCCGGGTCAGTCGGCTAATGATGTAGTCGATGCCTCCGTTATGCTTGATTACCTCAAGCAGTCCGCCAGCCATCAGCGTGATGATGATGAGTTCAGCCATTCCTATGATGCCGTTGCCCATAGCCTGGAACCATCCGAATACATCGAAAGAGCCATTGGCCAGGCCTATGATGCCTGTGAGCAAAATGCCCAGTGTGAGTACAGCCATCACGTTGAGTCCGAATATTGCGGTGATGAGCACCACCAGATAGGGCACCACTTTCCAGAAGTCAACGCTTGGGATATCAGTGGGAGTCGAGATTCCTTGCCCCAGAATGATATAGACAAACAGAATGACCAGTGCGGCAGGAACCACAATGAACGAGTTGACGCGGAATTTGTCGCTCGGTTGGCAACCTTGCGTCTGTGTGGCAATGATGGTGGTGTCGCTGATGAATGACAGATTATCGCCAAAGAACGAACCGCCCACTACGATGGCAGTCATCATTGCTACCGAGGCTCCTGTCTGTGTGGCAACGCCTGCGGCAATAGGTGTGAGTGCCACAATGGTGCCTACGCTGGTGCCGATGCTGAGCGATATGAAACAGGCAGCCAGAAAGAGTCCAGCCAGCAACATCTGCGAGGGAAGCAGTGATAGCGTGAGACTGACGGTGGCATCGATAGCTCCCATGACTTTGGCAGAATTGGCAAACGCTCCTGCCAGTATGAATATCCATATCATGAGCATCATCTCAGGCGTTCCAGCGCCGCGACTGTACACGTTGACGCGTCGGCGCAGCTTCCCTTTTGTCGTAGCGATGGCGTAAATACTTGATGCCAAGAAAGCTACGGTGATGGGGATGATATAGAAGTCGTGGGCAACGATGCTTGTAACGAGATACAACACGATGAACACTAACAGGGGCGATAGTGCCAGCAGTCCTTGAAGATGTTTACCAGATGTAGTGCTCATGTCGCTTATCAAATCTTTCGTCTGCAAAATTACATATTTTTGTCGGAAACAGATAAAAAACAAGCGTTTATGTGAGGTCGTTATAAAAAAATAATCTAATTTTGCAGAATACCAGAAATCTAAAAAAAAAAAAGAATATGAAACTGACAGGCAGACGCGAGAGCTCGAATGTAGAGGACCGTCGAGGTATGGGAATGGGTACTAAGGCGGGAATAGGTGGTATAGGCGGTATTATCATTATCGCTCTTTTCACCTTTCTTCAAGGTGGTAATTTTGGCGATGTGATCAACAATGTAGTACAGCAGGGAGGTCTTGGCTCGGTGGTTGAAGAGCAGGCTTCAGGCCAGCGCGAGTTTACGCCAGAGGAAGAGGAACTGGCTAAGTTCTCACGTATTATCCTGGCTGGAACTGAAGATGTGTGGAGCAGGATTTTCCAAGAAAACGGCTATGGACAATACACGCCTCCCACTCTGGTACTGTTTACTGATCAAGTGAACTCGGCATGCGGATCAGCTTCCGCTGCAGTAGGCCCGTTCTATTGCTCGGGCGACCAGAAACTGTACATCGACTTGTCGTTCTTCACACAAATGAAGGCGCAGCTGGGAGCCGACGGTGACTTCGCCTATGCCTACGTGATAGCTCACGAGGTGGGTCATCATGTGGAGTATCTTCTCGGAACGCTCAACCAGGCACATCAGGCTATGTCGAGAGCCGATAAAGTGACGGCCAACAAGCTCAGTGTGCGATTAGAGCTGCTGGCCGACTTTTATGCTGGTGTATGGGCTCACCACGATAATGAACTTTTCGGTTCGATAGAACAAGGCGACTTGGAAGAAGCCATCGATTGTGCCAAGAAGATAGGCGACAATTACTTACAAGAGAAAGCTCGTGGCTACTCGCAGCCAGAATCATTTACTCACGGCACTTCAGCTCAACGCATGAAATGGCTCAAACTGGGCTTCATGACAGGTGATATGAAGCAAGGTAGAACGTTTGACTTGAGCGACGATGAGTTGTGACTGCTGAACGACGAGGCTTAATCTTCGCTGTATTCACTGAGGTTGGCAGCCTCTTCATCGGGGTCTTCGCTGCCCAGATCCATCATGGTTGAATAGTTGTCCTCAGTGATTTCATCATCGTTAGGGCCATCTACCTCAATGTCGTCCTCATCGGGCTTGTTGTAGTTGTCTTCAATCTCAACCTCGCTGTCGTCATCATTTTCGCCTTCATCATCTTCATTCATGAGCGCCATCTTCATGCGAGGCTTCTCTTGCTCAGGCTTAGCCTTTGCAAAAATGGCTTCCACCCACGTGCCTTTAGCCACTTCGAGCACTTCAAAGCCGTCGTCAACCTTCTTTTCATACATGCCTCCTTTCTTGTGAAGGCGGTCTTTGGGAAGGGTTGTGGTAGAAATGTCGAACCCGCTCTCAATAATGTCCTTGATACTTTGGGAAAGCGAGTCCCAGCCACCACCAAAGTTGCGGTCGAGCACTTCAATGAGCTTGGAGGCTGAGATGTGACGGATGTTCTCGTAGGTGAGGTCAGTCACGCGTACGATGGGGCGCTTCTTAATGGCCCAGAGCACCTTTTTCTCCTCGTCAATTTTGACCTGCGCCACTTTATAGCCTTGCTTCTCGTATTTCGTCTTGACGATGGGAGAATCATCACTTATTTCTTCAATCATGAATGCGCTTCTGATGATGTCGGTGAAATGACGAAGGTTATCCCTCACTTCATTGTCCTTTTCAGCTCCTTCTAACATGCGGAAAATATCGTTTTCCTGCACATCCCACACACTACTCTTTGTCAGAGTCTTGAGTGTAAGTGTCTTTTTTTCAGCTTCTTGATTCATAATACTTATGTTTTTTATTCCTTTATCTGCTGCAAAGATAATGAAAAGTTAGGATTTGATTATAACAGAATAATAGTTTTTTCTAAAAAAAGCGTTAAAAGATTCACAACGCCTATTCGTATCCATGCACCTTCAGATATTCATCCAAAAACATCTGTTTCCATCTGCTTCCATCTGCTTCCCTGTTAATTACCTGGCTGTCAGTATGTTGCAGGTGGAAACAGATGAAACAGATGTTTTGCAAACTTTTTTTTAGTAGTGTGTAGTG
>JAEEPT010000303.1 GCA_016284895.1 Prevotella sp.
TGTGCTTATTATTGGAAAGAAATTTGCATAATTATCATAATTATTATGTCCTCATAAACTCTTTTGAATAAAAAATTATGGATATTATGGTAATTTCTTTCAACTTATATACGTATTTCTTTCAACCGTACAGGTAGGAATTTTTCGCAAATGTTTTGCCCCTGTCCTTGAGTGTCAATAAGTCAAAGAACGCGCCCCCACAGTCACACCACAGCTATCTTTACCGGCTCTTTCTTCTTAACAGGCGGAATATTATCCTATATGGATTTTTCTTCACCGCTGCTCTATCATTTCCTTCAGTTTACTGACATTGCTGCGCGAAACGGGGATGATGTCGTTGTTGTGACGCATCACGAGCTGCATGGTGCGGGAATTGGAGGAAATCTGCTCCACCTGACTGAGATTGACAAGAAAGGCACGATGACAACGTACAATCATGGGATATGACTGCAGCACGTCTTCCATCTGCTTCATCGTGGCACGAAGTATGGAGGCATGCACCTCATTGTTCGACGACTTACTCACAACCTTTACGTAATTACCTACAGCTTCTATATATAACAGGTCGGCAATATCGAGAGTGACGTGCTCATTGGTGGTTCCTTCGAGTGTGATCAATGAACTGCTGTCTGCGCTATCGTCAGCTTTCCTATGTGGTTCTTGGTCAGAAGCCTGCATCTTCTTCAGCTGCTCATTCAGTTGCCTGGTTTCCTCCAGTTCTGCCGCCAGATAACTGCTACGGAACTTGAACCGCCAGTAGAGCCCGATGGCGAATGAGAGGAAAGCGATGATGAGCAGCGTTTCCAGATAATTGCTCCATGACAGCCTATTCACCTCTACCAGCAGGCTCGGTCGAAGGACGAAGTGACGGTAAAGACAGATCAGCAGTGACACCAATGGCGTGTTGATGAACTGGAAGCGGAGATTACGGCTGATGATATAGTTGACGCCACGATCGTATGAGCGAGGCATGCGGACAGCATACTTCAGGATGACCTCGGTCAGGAAACAACTGATCAAGCCTAACATGAACATCGCCAGCAAATGAACGTATGCCTGCCATTGCCACACTTCGAGTCCGAAGGGCTTAAAGATGGCTATCGCCAGCACGATGAAGGCGGTACTGACGAAACGGGTGCTGATGGTTTCCTTGTGACCTCTATTCATATTGCTGGCAAAAGTAATATATTTCTGTCAAATCGCCAAACCGCTCATCACTTTTCGACCATTTCATCCCTCTTCCATGCCCGTTTATCACTAAACTGTGCAGAATATCCCAGAATTTTGGAGGATAAAGGGATTCGCCATACCTTTGCTTCAGAAATCTTGAAAGAATCAAGTAAAAAAAATGTATGTGAAGAAAAAAAATTTTAGTAACCAACCCATTTAAATAATTATTGATATGACTATTCTGACTATTACAGCAAGCATGATCATGTCGATGTACATGAACGCTCAGCAAAACAGTGAAAGCACGTACTGCTACAATGCAGACGTTGAGAACAACCACGTCGTGGCGCAATACGTCTATGACCAGTCCACAGTTGCCAACTGGAGTTCCGACTGCATCGTCTTGAAGCCAAAGGTGAAGCACGACTATGTCTATGACTCGGAAGACAGGCTGATAACTCGCACCACCAGCAGATGGGATGGTGCCGAATGGCAGCCCTGTGACCAGATGGAATACGAATACACCACTACGGGCTACTGCGTCACCCTCTCTCACTGGGACATCTTCCAGCATAGGTTCAAGATGCCTGAGGCCAAGACGGTCTATAGTCGAATGCCCGATGATACGAATGTCAATATTAGTACCTATGTTAGTCATAGACACGGTAAAACATTCGAACTCATCAGTTCAATTGTCGTTAGTAACGTGTAATATAGCGTTTTTCTATCCACCTAGTTTCGTAATCGAATGGATGAATTGAAGCGCACACTTGAAGTAATGGAGATTGACTATTACAGACCCGCCGTGAAATGCGCCAGGGACAGGATTCTGGATGGTAAACTATAATAAAAAACATGAACTTACTGATCATAAATGGGAGTCCACGAAAGAAAGGCCTGATTTCGCAGATGCTCGACATCATGCAAGCCGAGGCAGAAAGGCTATGGGTAGGCAACGAAACGTCGGGAATGCAGAGAGGTAACAAGGTGCAAATGGTCTACACTAACGACCTAAGCATTAAGCCCTGCATGGGCTGTATGGCTTGTCGCACTAAAGAGAAATGTGTATTAGGCGAAGATGAATCACAGCGAGTGTTAAAGATGATTCGGGAGGCCGATGCAATCATTATGGGAGCCCCCTGCTATTGGGGCAACATTCCTGGGCAGATGAAGTTGCTGTTCGATCGCATCGTCTATGGTATGATGCGCGATACACCACGTTTCCCTGAGCCACTTATGAAGGGAAAGAAGTGCATCCTCCTCAGCGCCTGCACTACGCCTTGGCCTTGGAACATTTGGTTCAAGCAGTCGCGTGGCGCTATCCGTGCCATGCGCGAAATCTGCCACTATTCAGGCTTTAAGATTGTAGCAACCATCGAACGAGGTGGTACTGTGATGCATCCACAACTGTCTGAGAAAGACAAGCAGAAATGCCGCAAGGCAATAAAAAAGATTCTTTGAATAATTTTCTGTTCTGACGTCACCTGCGCGTTTGTCTAAAAGCAAAGTGAAGTAGCAGCATGTACCACAGAATCGTGCAGAATATCCCAGAAATTTGGCGGTATTCGCAAATATCCGTATCTTTGCTGTCGAAATGGAAACAAAAAGGATTCTATTACGCCCTTGGCAGGAAAGTGATGCCGAGATACTATTTAAATATGCCAGCGATCCTGATGTTGGACCTCGTGCAGGATGGCCACCACATAAGTCTGTGGAGGAGAGTCTGGAGATTATTCGAACTGTCTTCAACGCAGAAGGGATGTGGGCGGTGATATGGAAAGAGTCAGGAGATGCCATTGGTTGTGTGGGCTATCTCCCGACATCCGCATCGAACCTGAAG
>JAEEPT010000055.1 GCA_016284895.1 Prevotella sp.
GCCTCGATGCAAGAGCTGATGTGATGCGTGTGCCAAACGTATTCCAACAGCCCACGACGAATCTGGCTGTCTTTCATGAGTCAACGCTGAGTTTTGGCAGATTCGTTGCAACGCTGGGCCTTCGTTATGATTTCACGAGAGTGGGCCTCGACTATGATGCAATGGGGTATATGTCGATTACGGGCGGTTCTGTCCTCACTAAAGCTACCTACACTTTGTCATCAAAACTCGCCAACAATTATCACACTACGTTCGGACAACTCCTTCCCAAAGTAGGGCTCAGCTATAAGTTGTGCGACAACGGAAGCAACATCTATGCTACCGTGAGCAAGGGCTATATGGCAGGAGGATATAACATTCAGTTGTTCTCCGACATCCTGAATGCCGACCTTACGAGCAAAGAGGCTCAGCAGAAAGCGCAGCGAGGCGACTACGACGTGCCTCACACCGAGCAGGACTATGCCAACATAGAAGATGCTATCACCTATAAGCCGGAGGAAAGCTGGAACTATGAGTTGGGCGCTCATCTGAACATTCTGGGCGACCGTCTGCATGCCGATGTGGCGCTGTTCTATACGCAGCTGCGCAATCAGCAACTCACCGTGATGGCTCCCGAATACGGCTTTGGCCGCATGACTGTGAATGCAGGTAAGAGTAGGAGCTTAGGCGCAGAACTGGCACTTCGCGGAAATATGGCCGACGGACATCTCACTTGGGCAGCCAGCTACAGCTATACGAATGCCAAGTTCGTAGATTATAAGGATATGAAGAAGGTGGATGGCGTGAATGTCGAAGTTGACTACAACGGCAAATATGTGCCTTATATTCCTCAGCATGTGTATAGCGCTGCGGCTGACTATCGATTCGATATATCGGGTGATGCTTTCCTTCGTTCCGTAACACTTGGCTTGAATGCTCAGGGCAACGGCAAAGTGCATTGGGACGATGCCAATACAGCCTCACAGAAAGCGTATGTATTGCTGGGTGCTCATGCCAATGCTGATTTCGGAATCTTCAATGTTGACTTGTGGGGACGCAATCTCACCAACACGCATTACTGCACCTTCGCTATGCCTTTCGACGGTGATTATATCGGACAGCGTGGTGCTCCAATTCAGGTGGGCGTAGATGTGAAAGTTCACTTCTAAGTCAAATGCATCGGACGAGCTCTTAAATGCATCGGACGAATTCTTAAATGCATCGGACGAGTTCTTAAATGCATCGGACGAGCTCTTAAATGCATCGGACGAGCTCTTAAATGCATCGGACAATCTTTTTTTAACGCTTCGAGAGAATATATTAAACGCTATGAGAGAAAACGTCAAACGCTACTTGCGTCTGACGTTTTCTCTTTTTTCATTTCAATCGACCTTTCATGTGAACGATAGGACGTTGTGATAGTTCTGCGGGATTACTGCCCGGCAACCCTTCGGGTACTTCCATTTGATGGCGGGCATAGAACTTCTTCCAATAGTCGGTTATGCGTCCGGAGGCATCATGAAACGACATAGGGATTGGCGCAAACAACTGCTTTCCCTCACGGTCGGTGTAACTCAAGAGTACCAGCTCCGAGCAGTAGATGTCGTCGTTGTCGGGGAGGTAGAGCCAGTCGTAGGAACGTCCCACGTAGCTGAGGGCTTGTTCGATTGAGGCTTTGGCGTTCAAGTAGCTCACGCGCCCAATCACGTAGTGCCCCTTTTGCTGGCGAAGGGAGTCGAGTGGGGTGATGACTACTCCACGACCTACGGCCTCTACCACGCTGTCGTTTCCGAGATAGATAGCCACGTGGTCTATCATGCCCGGAGTGACATCGGTAATAGCATTGTCGCTTTCGGCCACATGAAACAGCAGGTCGCCAGTCTTGAGTGTCTGACAGCTGCCGCAAAGGAAAAGCAAAGTGGTGGCAAAGAAAGGCTTAGCGAATGACTTTCTTGCCGTCTTGAATATAGATTCCATGCTTGGGGAGTGACTGTAGGCGAGCTCCTTTCAGATTGAAGATGGGTGAGGACTGTTGCTGGCTTGTGCCAACCGTCTGGCTGATGCCAGCTTCCTGTTCGTCGGAGAGATAGAACACCTTGCCGAGGGTTGCGTCGTCGGCTTTATGGTAGATGACTGATTCTATCTTTTCGGGAGTTTGCTCGTCAACACCCCATGTGTTGTTCTGCGCATAAACCGTAATCGTCGAGTTGTTGTAGAGGTCGTAGCGCTCGTCGTTGAATCCGTTGTCGCCAAACTGGTTGTTGCCCGGGCTGTCAATACTCGTATTGTTCGGCTGCCCCACGTTCACGTCCTTGCAGCCGATGATGGTGATGCCCCAATGGTTGCCTTTGATGGTGTTGCCTGCAATGATGGCGTTGGTGAGGCGGTAGGGGTCGTAGAGACTGATGCCGCTACCTCCGTTCATGGGGTTGTCCTCATGGTTGTTGTTCAGAATGGTGTTCCCCTCTATTCGCACCTGAACAGGGCCTACTGTACCGATGCCGTAGCGATTGTTAGTGATGGTGCAGTTGCGAATGATGGTGCTGGTCTCGCTGAAGCTCATGAAGTTTGAGATGCCGATGCCGCCCACCTTGTTGTTGCTCTTCAGGCTGTTTGGGTCGCCGTCGATGATGCAGCCTTCAATCAGCATCTTCGAGGCAGTCACGTTGATTTGTGGAATATTGCCGTTGCGGGTAGAGTTGCGCATGAAGGTGCAGTCAATGATATTCATGGGTTGACTGGCATTAGCCGAACTGCCAATAGCGGCTTTCTCGCACAGCTCGAAAGTGCTCTTGCTGATGGTGCTTTCCTCTCCGTTGCTGATGAAATAGAGCGCAGCAGCTGTGTTGCCGTTATGGTTCTTGAAGGAGCAAAGGTTCACGTTGATGGCACCTGAACTGACGGATTCGAGTCCTATGTATTCGAACACAACATTTCTGACCGTAGCCCCCGTCTGGTTGTCAATCTTGATGCTATAAGGCGTTGCCTCTTCGGAGATGCGGGTGAGGGTAGTGGAGTGTTCGTCGGGAACCGTCAGATTGGCCTCTCCCATGATGACGAACGTGGTTTTGTCGGCAAACTTCACACGTATGTCGGCATCGAGTTCAAACTTGTCGTTGGCACTAATCGTGTCGTTCTTTTCCACCAGATAGCAACCGTCGGAAAAGCTTACACCCGAGCCCTCTGTCTGCGAGAGCTTGGCAAAGCTGTAAGTGGAGCCGTCGTTGGCTGTTCTAAATCCTGAAGGTGTGTTCTGGGCATTTGCTGAGATAGCGGACAAACTTAACAGAAGGGTCAGCAGTCCGCATTTAAGATTTTCTTTCTTTTTCATAGTTATTATTAGAATTCTACAATCACTTTACCGTTGATTTGTCGTCCGGTCAGATAGTTCGGTACTGCCCATTGGCGGTTGCTCACATCCGTCACCCAATAGTAGGAGTTCACGTTAGAGAAGCCGAACAGATTCAGACCGTCAACACCCACCCAAAGTCTGCGCAGGGTAAATGACCTTGACGAGTCTTTCTTATAGGCGAGCCAGCTCATGCCTATGTCGGCACGCTTATAGGCAGGTGCGCGGAAGTTCTGACCTCCCAGTCCTCGGTGAGGTGCGCCAAAGGGCAGCCCGTCGGCGTAAGCCAGTCGGAGTGTCATCTTCCAGCGTTTGGTTCCGGGGAAATAGTCTGTGAAGTGCAGGTTGATGGCAAAGCGCTGATCGGTTGGCATAGGTACCCACATACCGTTGAACTTCTGCTGGGTGCGCATCAGCGAGAAAGTGAGCCACGAGTCGGTTCCGGGCACAAATTCGCCATAGAGTTTCAAATCCAGTCCTACGGCATAGCCCGAAGTGAGATTCTCACCGTAGTAGGTCACCTTCACGTTCTGCACATTATAGGGTATGAGGTTGGAGAGTGCCTTGTAATAAGCTTCTGCCGTAAACTTGAACGGACGGTTGAGCATGCGGAACCGATAATCGACAGCAGCTATAAACTGAAGCGATCGCTGGCTCCTGATGTTGGAATTCAGCTTTACGACGGTGATGTTGTTGACAGCACTTGTCGTGTCGCGCAGTTCCTTGTAGAAAGGTGCCTGGTAATAGAGACCTGTAGCAAAGCGCATCGTGATGTTGTTATTCCACGAGGGCACGATAGCAAGCGAGGCACGTGGCGAGATGATGGTCTCTTTGTTGAACGACCAGTTGGCAAAGCGCACACCGTAGGTCAATGTGTAGAAACTCTGCTTGGGGGCTTCGTCATCGTTCTGATTGTCTTCCGTCTTTCCTCCGGTGTGCCATTTGAACACATCCTGCACGTAGCCTTCGAATCGTCTTGACGACATCTCGTTTTTCGAGTTCAGCGTATAGATGAGGTCCAGTCGGTTTTCCTTATGAGGTACTGAGTAGCCGCTCGAATCGCGCATTTCCCACTCTCGGCTTTTCTCATTGACGCGTTCCCATTTCATTGTGAGTGCACCTTCAATGTCGTGTCGCTTGAGCGTCTTGTTCACCATCAGTTTCAGACTCTGCACATTGGCAGTCAGATAGTTGCGTGCGTGCTCCATATACGTTCCAACGCCCAGGTTCTTGGTGGTCTGTGCATCGTCCAGCCAGTATTGTCCCTGAATGTCGTAGCACTCCTGCTCTTTGGTGTAGAAGCCCGACCACATGAGTCGTATGTGTGTAGAATCATTGATGTGTCTCGTGATGCCCGCTGTTCCGAAGAAGGTGCGGAACAGGTCTTTCTCCTGTCCGTCGAAATAGACGGTAAACGACTTCACATCCTCCATCGTTCCGAATGATGTCTCTCTGTTCTCCGGAACGAAGTTGTATCTGTTTTCAGAGATGTTGCCCAGGAAGTCGAATGTCCAGCGGCGATTGGGCTGGAAGGTGATATAGGTCTGGTAGTCAACGAAGTTCGGGTCGTACTCGCCTTTCTCCTGAAGCGATCCGAGCAGATAGCGGTTGGTCTTGTAGCGAAGTCCGTGAGTCATTGAGAACTTCTTCGTACTCATGCCAAAGTAGGCATTCGCTCCCAGCAGCGACACCATTGCCGAAGCTTCGAGCGCTTTTGGCTTCTTGTAGGTAATGTCGAGAGCCGATGACATCTTGTCGCCATATTTGGCTGAGAAGCCACCCGTTGAGAAGCCTACGCGCTCCACCATATCGGGATTGATGACTGAGAGTCCCTCTTGCTGTCCGCTACGGATGAGCAGCGGTCGATATACCTCCACATTATTTATATATACAGAGTTCTCGTCGAATGAGCCGCCTCTCACATTGTATTGTGACGACAGCTCGTTATGTGTCGATACACCAGCCTGCTGCTGAATGAGTTCTTCGATGGCGTTGCCGCTTGTGGAGGGTGTGCTCTTGATGTCCTTGATGTCCAGCTCTTCTGTTTGCGAGGTCTGACGGCGCTTCTCTGTCACTACGACTTCGCCCAGTTCGTCCATTGGTTGCAGTTGGATGTGAATGGTTTGTGTGGAGCGTGGATTGCGAAGGGTGCGTGTGCGCGTCTTGTAGCCCACCATCGAGAACCTCACCTCTACGGAGTCGGCAGAATGAAGTGTCAGGGAGAATTCGCCTTTCAGGTTGGTCATCGTGAGTTTGCCTTGTGACACACAACTGACTGTAGCCAGTTCAAGTCCATTGCCGTCACCGTCGCTCACCTTTCCTTTCAGGGTGAACGACTGTGCCATCACTTGAAGGCTCATTAACAGCATAATGAGCAATGACAAATTCCGTTTGAAGTTGACTTTCATTCTTTAGATAAACGTCTGAATCGGCATTTTATTATATCAGGCACGCGATTCAGACATTTTTCATAGGGATTCGAGGTGGATTTGAGGTACGAGGTGCGAGGCGCGAGGTACGAGGTTTGTTTTATCCGAACAAAGCACGCAGGGCTTCTTCCACTTTCCTAACGGGATGGAGCTTGATGGAGAATTTCTTGGCATCAAATCCCTGCATATTGTATCGAGGCACAATCATGTCGCTGAATCCTAACTTCTCGGCCTCTGCTATGCGCTGCTCAATACGGTTCACGGGGCGAACCTCACCGCTGAGTCCCACCTCGCCCGCCATACACCATCCTGCTTCGATGGGCGTATCGACGTTGCTGGAGAGCACGGCGGCAATGACGGACAGATCCATTGCCAGATCGGTGACGCGCAGCCCTCCAGCTATGTTCAGGAACACGTCCTTCTGCATGAGCTTGAAGCCTACACGCTTCTCCAGTACTGCCAGTAGCATGTTGAGTCGTTTCTGGTCGAAGCCTGTGGCTGTGCGTTGTGGTGTGCCGTAGGCGGCGCTGGAGACGAGTGCCTGGGTCTCTACAAGGAAGGGGCGCACGCCTTCGATAGCACTCGAAATAGCGATGCCCGACAGTCCTTCCTCGCGTTCCGTCAACAGCAGTTCAGAAGGATTCGAGACCTGTCGGAGCCCAGTTTGCTGCATTTCGTAAATGCCTAATTCCGAGGTACTTCCGAATCGATTCTTCATGCTTCGCAGAATGCGGTACATGTAGTGCTGGTCGCCCTCAAACTGAATGACGGTATCGACGATGTGTTCCAGAATCTTTGGCCCTGCGAGTGTGCCTTCCTTCGTGATGTGGCCTATCAGAATCACAGGCACTCCGCTTGTCTTTGCAAAGCGCAGCAGAGCCGAAGCGCACTCACGCACTTGTGCGATGGAGCCAGCCGACGACTCTACGTCTTCCGTCGAGATGGTCTGTATAGAGTCGATGACAACAAGCTCTGGCAGTACCTCTTTGATTTGTTCAAAGATGTGCTCCAACGAGTTCTCGCAGAGGATGAGGAAGTTGTCGAGAGAGGCAGCATCGCCCACAGCCGACTTCGGCAGCAGCCTGCTGGCACGCATCTTAATCTGGTGGGCGCTCTCCTCACCGCTCACGTAGAGGATGCGCTTCTCCGGAAGGTTCAACATTGTCTGAAGAGAAAGCGTAGATTTGCCGATGCCAGGTTCGCCGCCCAACAGCACGATGCTGCCTGGCACGAGGCCGCCGCCCAGCACTCGGTTCAGTTCGTTGTCGCGCATGTCGATGCGCGGGTCATCGTGGTTGGATATCTCATTCAGGCGCAACACTCGGCCTGTTCTTGAAGCGGTGTTGCTCACGTTCTCGGCGCGTGCTCCCTTCGAAGTGAAGGTTGGTACGGGACCTACTTTGATTTCCTTGAAAGTGTTCCATTGTCCGCAGGCAGGGCATTTGCCTATCCATTTGGGCGATTCTTGTCCGCAGTTGGAACACACGTATGCTGTTTTTTCCTTTGCCATAATAAAAAGCGATTATGCTAATGATGCCACAAAATTACGAATAATTTTCGTGGTTACAAAACTTTTTATTACTTTTGCACCTCATGAAATTATCTGTTTACCTCTTTGCTTTATCCCTTTTTCTGCTTTCCTGTGGCGGTTCTGCAGGTGGGGAGCAGAAAGACGGTGTGCCCGACGATTCTGTACAGTTACGCATAGCCGTCACTCCCACGCTCGACTGTCTTCCTGTCTTCATTGCGATGGAGTGTGGCGTTTTCAGCGAGATAGGACTCGATGTCAATCTGAAGCGCTTTCAGGCACAGATGGATTGCGACACCGCCATCATGCGGGGCAGCGCCAATGTGGTGGTGACCGATTTGGTGAGAGCCCAGCGAATGAAAGACAACGGGCTCGACCTTGAGCTGGTGACGGCTACGGATGCGTCCTGGCAACTGCTGGCAGCGAAAAAGGCACGAATCAGCCAACTGCGCCAGCTTGACAATAAAATGGTGGCGATGACGCGCTTCTCAGCCACACACTTACTCACCGACAAGTCGGTTGACAGTGGGAAAGTACAGCATGAACGCGTGTTCCAGGTTCAAGTCAATGACGTCGATGTGCGACTGAACATGCTGCAAACCGAGATACTCGATGCCTTATGGCTGCCTGAGCCTCAGGCCACCGCTGCGAGAAATGAGAAAGCAAACGTACTGCTCGACACACGAACGATGGACCTCAGATTGGGCGTTGTAGCCTTTGAGCGACGTGCTGCCACACAACGGCAGGTGGAACTCTTCAAGAAAGCCTACAACATAGCCTGTGACTCCATCAATGAGCGCGGCCTACAAGCCTACAGAGACATTATCCGCACCTGCTGCAATGCTACCGACCAGACCCTCGACTCGCTTCCCGACTTGCATTTTGAGCATGCAGCCCCACCTCGTGCGACTGACAGCTTGCGCGCTGTGAAGTGGTTGCGGTCAGTAAGGCAGAACTACAGCAAACCCGACAGCGTGAGCACGGTGCTGAACACGGAACAGAAGAATCCTCGCACCTTGAAAGAACCCTCACGTGTCGTGCCTCGCACCTTGAAAGATACCTCACGTGTAGAACCTCGCACGTCGAAAGAACCCTCACGTGTCGTGCCTCGTACGTCGAAAGAAACAAAATAGACTTTTATGTGGGAGAACAAACAACTTGATGAGATTCAGCAACACATTTTCCTGGGGCGACTGGGAAAAGCTCTGAACATGACTCAGAACTATGTGCTCACTTTTCCTCAGCGATACGATACAAGCATATTACAAGAGCTGAAAAACAACTATCAGCTCATGACCGACTACTGGCGCGGGGGCGCTGTTGACCCTCGTCGTAACGAAGTGTATCATAAACTGTTGCGCCAGCTGAACGCGCTGGTGACCAACATGATGATTCAGGACCGCATCAGCCACACCTCCTCGTTGCAGTCATTATATAAAAGAGGTGAAGAGATTCGCCCCGTCATTTCCGAACACCTGCTACAGGTGAGGCTGGAAGAGTATGTGGCAAATGTGGCGATGCTTGAGTTCGAACAGGAACAGCAGCGCGAAGAGAAGAGGCTGCGCCTGCATCAGGAGCATCAGCAGTTCATGGATAGGCTGTTTGGCTATATCCTCACATCGGGTGTGTGGCCCGACTGGCAGGCCGATGCCTTTGCCGACATCCTGCTTTCGCCCACAGTCGATTCTCACGACCAGCAGCTCATTGTCAGCGCCGTCATGCTCTCGGCTATGAGTGTGTTCGACTTCCATAAGTTCCGCGTCTTGGTGAAGGTGTATCGCGACACCACCGACCCGTCGCTGCGTCAGCGTGCATTGGTGGGATGGGTGTTCAGTGCCGACAGCTCGATGGCAGAGTTCTATCCTGAGATGCGCGACATGATTGTCCGTCTTTGCGACGATGAGCAGGTGTGCAAGGAGCTCATTGAACTGCAGATGCAGGTTGTGTTCTGCCAGAATGCCGAAGACGACCGTCAGACGATTCAGAACGAGATTATGCCCGACCTGATGAAAGCCAGCAACCTGCACATTACCCGGCAGGGGATCGAGGAGAAGGACGATGACCCGATGCGCGACATTCTGCACCCCGATGCAGCCGAAGAGGATATGGAACGTATGGAGCAGAGCATGAACCGCATGATGGACATGCAGAAGCAGGGAGCCGACATCTACTTTGCCGGCTTCTCGCAGATGAAGCGCTTCACCTTCTTCTATGACATCAGCAACTGGTTTGCTCCGTTCAGCCCCGACCATCCTGGCATCAGCCACATCTGGCAGCAGGGAAAGGGGCGCAAGTTCCTGCACGTCATCATGCAACTGGGTGCCTTCTGTGACAGCGACAAATACTCGTTTGTGCTGGCTTTCGAGCAAGTGCTGAGCCGTTTGCCGCAGCAGATGCTGCAAATGGTGGAGCAGGGCGAAGCCAGTCCTATGCCGGTGGGCGGTCAGGTGCCGATTGAGGAGCAGCGGCAACCAGCGTTTGTGCGTCGGCTGTATCTGCAGAATCTCTATCGCTTCTTCCGGTTGTACATACAGCGTGGCGATTTTGTCAATCCTTTCGATGATGCGCGCAGCGTGTTCACGGCCAACCCTCTTTTCCGCGGTTCCCGTTTAGAGCAGCAGATGTGCGAGGTGGCCTCGTTCCTCATCAAGCACAACCGTCACGCCGATGCCCGTCGTGTTCTGGAAGGGATGGAGGGTCAGCGCGACCTGCGCTACTACATTCTGATGGGCAGTCTTCTGATGCACACAGGCGACCCCGCGTCGTGTGTGGCTGCGATGGAGTGCTACGGGCAGGCGCTGCAGATGCAGCCGGGACATCGCCGGGCGCTGACAGGTTATGCCCGTGCGTGTTTTGCCTGCAAGAACTATACTGAGGCGCTTCACACCTACGAACAGTTGCAGTCACAGGATGCCGACAGCCAGAGCGTGGAACTGAATATCGCCGTGTGTCTGACCCATCTTCAACGCTATGAAGAGGCGCTGAAGATTCTGTTTAAGCAGAATTATCTCTATCCCGACGATCAGAACGTGATGCGCATCCTTGCTTGGACGCTTACGGTAGATGGAAAATACGAGCAGGCAGTAAAGCTCTACGATCAGTTGCTGTCGAGCGGGAAACGACAAGTGGCTGACAGCTTGAATTATGGTTACTGCCTGTGGTTCAAGGGTGATGTGGCAGGGGCAGCAGGCATGTTTCGCCAGTATTTGTCGCAGCAAGAGGGCGTACCGGCAGCTATGGAACGGGAGTTTCTTGACACCGAGCACGAACTGCTTTCTGCTCACGGGATCAGCGATACCGAGATTCTACTGATGCTCGACTTCCTGTCGCAATAGTTCTGTGATATAGGGGCGTTCCCAGTCCTGTGGGTGGTGTCGCGTGTCGTCGTATTTCATGAGGTCGAGGTCAATGCGCACGATGCCCTGCCTGCGGTCGGCATCCGTTCGCCCCATCTCTCTCTCCATAGCCTTCAACGCTTGTTCCAGTTTGTCACACTCCAGTTCTGTGTGGGCGTAAGCCAGCTGGTTCAGGTATTTGCATTCCGAAGGGTTCTCCTCTTGCTGGTATTCCGAAGGGTTCTCCTCTTGGCGAGCCGGTGTTGGCGTGCTGACCGAGCTGCCCACAGGCTTTGTCCAAAGCTCCCTGGTGTACTGAATGTCAAAGAGAATCTGACCGAGTTGTTGTCGTGCCTCAGCCAGATTCTCTTTTTGGTTGCAGTTAGCTGCAAGTGAAATGATACAGCTGTGCATATTTTTTTATACCAGCTCCTCGCTATTGATGCGTGTCTTGATTTTTCCTACATAAGCGTCGATGACTGCAACGGCAACGATGTTGACTACATCGCGTACTGTTGCACCGAAGTCTATGAAGTGTATGGCCTTGTTCAGTCCCATCTGTATGGGGCCTATAATCTCTACATCGGTATCCAGCATCTGCAGCATCTTGTAGCTGGAGCGTGCTGAGGTGAGGTTGGGGAACACAAGTGTGTTCACGTCCTTTCCGTAGAGTCGGGTGAAGGGGTACTGCTCGTCGCGCAGTTCCTTGTCGAGGGCAAAGCCTATCTGCATCTCGCCGTCGATGGGCAGGTCGGGATAGTGCTCCTGCATGTACTCCACAGCCCTTTTCACCTTCTGTGCGCCATCGCTCTGACTGCTGCCGAAGTTTGAGTGGCTGATCATAGCCATCACCGGTTTCTCGTTGAAGAAGGCGGCGCTGCTGCTGGCCAGTCGGGCAATGTCTATCAGCGTGTCGGTGTCAGGATTCTCGTTCACCAGCGTGTCGGCAATGTAGAGTGTGCCGCGTGTGGAGTTGATGATGTGCATAGCTCCGAAGTGCTTGTATTCGGGACGTATGCCAATGACCTCGTTCACTACCTTGATGGTGTTTGAGTATTTGGTGTAGAGACCTGTGATGAAGGCATCGGCCTCGCCTGTCTCCACCATCATCATGCCGAAGTAGTTGCGCTCAAACATCTTGTCGTTGGCTTCCTGGAAGGTGTAGCCCTCGCGCTGTCGCTTTTCGGTCAGTATGCGTGCATAGCGCTCGCGTCGCTCGTGTTCTGACGGGTGTCGCAGGTTCACTATTTCTATGCCGTCCAGATTCAGGTCCATGCTCTTTGCCATTTTCTCCAGCACCTCGTCGTTGCCCAGCAGGATGGGTATGCATATACCTTCGTTCTTGGCTTGTACGGCAGCTTTCAGCATGGTGGGGTGAACGGCTTCGGCAAAGACCACGCGCTGCGGATGGGCGGCGGCTGTGGCATAGAGCTTCTGCGTGAGCTTCGTCTCCTGTCCCAGCAGCACCGAGAGCGAGTCCTTGTACTGCTCCCAGTCATCAATGTTCTTGCGGGCCACACCGCTGTCGATGGCAGCCTTTGCCACAGCAGCGCTCACCTCAGAGATGAGTCGCGGGTCAACGGGCTTCGGAATGAAATAGTCGCGCCCGAAGCGCAGGTTGTTCACCTTATACACATCGTTCACCACGTCGGGAACGGGCTGTTTTGCCAAATCGGCAATAGCCAGTACGGCGGCCATCTTCATCTCCTCGTTGATGGCTGTGGCATGCACGTCGAGTGCGCCTCGGAAGATGTAGGGGAAGCCTATGACGTTGTTGATTTGGTTGGGATAGTCAGTACGTCCGGTTGACATCAGCACGTCGGGACGTGCCTCCATTGCGTCCTCGTAGGAGATCTCAGGCACGGGGTTGGCCAGCGCGAAGATGATGGGGTCCTTCGCCATGCTTTTCACCATCTCCTTGCTGAGCACGTTTCCTTTCGAGAGCCCCACGAACACGTCGGCTCCGTTGACGGCTTCGGCCAGCGTGTGAACGTCGCGGCGGTCGGTGGCAAAGAAGCGCTTCTGGTCGTTCAGCCCCTCGCGGTCGCTCGTGATCACACCCTTCGAGTCGAGCATCAGTATGTTCTCTTTCCTTGCTCCCAGCGCCATATAGAGCTTGGTGCATGAAATGGCAGCAGCTCCGGCTCCGTTTACCACGATTTGCACCTTTGCAATGTCCTTGCCTATCACCTCGAGCGCATTCTTCAGTCCTGCAGCCGAGATGATGGCTGTGCCGTGCTGGTCGTCGTGCATCACGGGAATGTCGAGCGTGCGCTTCAGTCGCTCCTCTATGTAGAAGCACTCAGGAGCCTTGATGTCCTCAAGGTTGATGCCGCCGAAGGTGGGGGCTATGCGCTCCACTGCCTCGCAGAACTTCTCGGGGTCCTTCTCGTTCACCTCAATATCGAACACGTCTATGCCGCCGTAAATCTTGAAGAGCAGTCCCTTGCCCTCCATCACGGGCTTGCCGCTCATAGCGCCAATGTCGCCCAAGCCGAGCACGGCAGTACCGTTGGAAATCACTGCCACCAGATTGCCCTTGTCGGTGTATCGGTAGGCATTGTCGGGGTTGTCCTGAATCTCCAGACAGGGATAGGCCACACCGGGCGAGTAGGCCAGTGAAAGGTCTGTCTGTGTGCGGTAAGCCTTAGTAGGCTTCACTTCAATCTTGCCGGGACGTCCACTTTCGTGGTACTCCAAAGCGGCCTCTTTCGATATTTTTACCATAGATTTAATAAATGTATTGATGTGTCGTTTCTGCTTCTAAACTCTTGTCTGCCTTCGAAATGAGTGGCAAAGGTATTAAAAATAAATGAGAAAATTGCAAAACCCATCGCTTTCTTTTTGTATTTTTCTCGTTTTTTCGTAACTTTGCAACCCGAATTAATTCTTTTTTATGGTACGCAATATTTTTAAGGGGTTAGGCATCGCCTTGATCACACCGTTCACACAGAGCGGAGAAGTTGACTACGAGGCCCTGATGCGACTGGTTGACTATCAGCTGGATAACGGAGCAGACTTCTTCTGCATCCTTGCCACAACAGGCGAAACACCTACGCTCTCGCAAGAGGAGAAGTTGAAAATCAAGAATCTCATCGTCGATAAGGTCAACGGGCGTGTGCCCATACTCATGGGATGCGGAGGCAACAACACAGCAGCCGTGGTGAGAGAACTCAAGGAGGGCGACTTCCGAGGCATCGACGGCATACTCAGCGTATGCCCCTACTACAACAAGCCATCGCAGGAAGGGCTCTACCAGCACTTCAAGGCCATCGCTGCCGCCACACAGCTACCCGTAGTGCTCTACAACGTGCCTGGGCGCACAGGCATCAACATGCAGGCAGCCACCACCGTCCGGCTGGCTCGCGACTGTAAGAATATTGTAGCCATCAAGGAAGCCAGCGGCAACCTCGAACAGGTCGATGAGATCATCAAGAACAAGCCGCGCGACTTCGACGTGATTTCAGGCGACGACTCGCTCACCTTCCCTATGGTGTCGTGCGGAGCCGTAGGCGTTATCTCCGTCATTGGCAACGCCCTGCCCAAGGAGTTCTCGAAGATGATTCGCCTGCAGATGAGAGGCGAGTACGACCCTGCTCGGAAGATTCACCACCGCTTTACCGACCTGTTCTCCCTGCTCTTCGTCGATGGCAACCCCGCAGGCGTGAAAGCCATGCTCCACGAGATGGGCTTCATCGAGAACGTGCTGCGCCTGCCGCTCGTGCCAACTCGCATCTCCACCCTCCAGCGCATGTCCGAGATCATGAAAGAGCTGAAGATATAATACCGCCACAACATCCTGGTTAAAATACCACAAGCCCCTTTCCACATTGGAGAGGGGCCTGTTTTTTTTGTTAGCACAGTGAAGGGTGATTTTAGCTTTCCCTTTCCCCTTCCCCTGGAGAGGGGTCGGGGGTGGGTTTTAAGGTTGCTCCTCCACGCTTCCGCTGGTGCCTCCGCCTTGCTGGCCGCCGTTGCCGCCGCCGCTGTTCTCGTCGTCCTCGTCGGGCAGCAGACCGGTGTCCTTGAGCAGCGTGTTCACCGACACACGTGAGGCGTTGCGTGAGAGCACGGGGCCCACGTAGAGCGAGCGGTCGCTGCGTTCGGGCGTGAAGCCCAGGGCGAACACCACGTTCTGGATGTCGAGCTCCTCAGCCGACTCGGCTCCGCCGTACACGGCATTGCCGTCGGCATCGGTGCCCACCTTCAGGCGGGGCTTCAGGTAGAAGGTGCCCAGTCCGTCGAGCTTCACCTTGTGCGAGGTGAGCAGCAGCTCCTGGATGCAGTTTACGAACTTCTTCGTCACGCCGTGCACCACGTCGGCGGTGAAGATGGAACCGTGCTCCATGATGTGGTCGCACACGTCGTCGAGGGTGAGCGTCTTCATGTTCAGCACACGAGGGTACCACTTGCCGTACGACTTCTGACTGTTGCGGTTGTCGTTCTGGCGCTTGATGATAATTACTCCGTTTGACATAATTTTTTGTGAGTTTTTTTAGCCCCCTCAGTCACCCCGAAAGGGGCATGGATGACTGTAGTCGTAAGGAGAGAGGGCGTTGGTGATTACTAAGGTTGATTTTGTACTCTCTTCAGGGGCTTCGCCGACCGTTCGCGCGCTTGGCCGCTTGGCTTCCTGATTACACTACAAAGGTACGCATTTTTTCTTTAACCACCAAATATTAAGGCAATTATTTTTAAAGAATTATATATTTCAATGAGTTGCTAAAATCCCGACCTCGCAGGAACTCCCTAAACGAATCTGACGAGCCGTAAATCTTATCGGACAGGCCACCCGATGCATCCGTGGTGATATGCCGTAGAGTGCAGGCTTGCGCGACAGTATATGCTGAGCTATATTGCAATATTGCATATTGCATTCATTTTTTTTAAGAGCCGTAGAAGAGAGAGGAAAATATAGTATTATATTTTATATAATATATTAATAATCAATAAGTTATATAATTATTATAACTTATT
>JAEEPT010000056.1 GCA_016284895.1 Prevotella sp.
TCTATCCTAAACCGTGACCTGATCTATCCTATGACCTTTTCCCGTCTTCATTTCGCATATTTAACGACTGAAACGAAACAAGATTGCGAAAAAAGATGTATCTTTGCCGATGTAAACGAATAAAAGAAACATTATGCCAAAGATTTTCGAATACTTCGGATTCATCTTTTACTTCTACTCCAACGAGCACGAGCCGATTCATGTCCATGTGATGCACGGGACGAGGGAGAGCATTTTCGACCTCATCATGATGGCTGGCGAGTTGGCAGAACTGCATGTCAGGGAGAAGAAAGGTGCTGAGCCTCTGACAGAGAAGGACAAGCGCACGGCGGAGGAGTTCATCCGCAAATATCACAAGAACATCATCGACAAGTGGGTGAAGTTCTTCGTTATGAAACAGAGCGTCCGTAGTACGAATATCAAGAAAAAACTATAAGGAGGAACAGACATGGAGAGACTTTTCATCACCAAGGCAGAGAACATGGGCAATCTGACAGTTTGTCTGACGTTCAGCGACAACACCATGCAAACGGTGGACATCGGCGAGTTCATCCGTCGCCATCCCCATCCGCAGTACAATAAGTACCTCGACCCCCGCAAGTTCAGCCGCTTTGCCATTGAGAACGGCAACATCGTCTGGGGCAAGAACTGGGACTTGATTTTCCCTATGGAGCAGTTGTACGCGGGGACGGTTGTGTGATTCACAGCATAAGCGGATAGTCAAAACGCAAGGTCGGAGAACCGAAAGTCATGAAAGCCGAAAGAACCTGAGGATTATTATGCTTCAAAGAGATGACATAATGAGCGTTGACGCTATGATGGACGAACGCTACGGAAAGGTGGGAACACCAGAGCGCGAGGCATTCCGCAAGGCTGCGATTGAGCAAGTGCAGTTGGAGCTTGCTTCTACTGCCGAGCGTGAGCAGGCTCGACCGAAGGTCAAGGAGGCTTACGCCTATTGCGTGGGGCAGATTATCAGCGATGCACGGAAGCGCGAGAAGGTCACCCAACAGGAATTGGCTCAGCGTGTGGGAACCAATAAGTCGTATATCTCTCGCATAGAGAATGGCAGCGTGGAGCCAGGTGCAGGTATGTTCCTCAGAATCCTCAGCGCCCTTGGTCTTCGCTTTGAAGTGTCGCAACCATTGGCATTTTGATAATTGAAACCATATATAATATTAATGTGTAACATCAAAACAGATATGCCAATGGATAGATAAAAGATAATTGGACATAAGACTGAACGTCCACTTTTGATTCTTGTCTTTCGACAATTGGGGAATTAGACAAAGTTATCAAGAACTTAAGTAGATAGTTCACGCCGTTCGGCGTGGGCATTTACTCGTTTAAGATAACAGGTTATCCCCAATACCTCGAAAGACGTAAGCGAAGTAGATTGCTCACGTTTTCTTTTGCGTAAATTTCAACAACTTATCAAATACAAACAATTATGAATCAATTAAAAACATCAATCCTATTTTTTTTGATTATCTGTATGTTTACTACAAAGTCTTATGCTTATGATATTGCAGTAGAGAATGCAGATGGTTTAACCATTTACTATAGTTACACCAATAATGGAACTGAACTAGAAGTTAGAGGATCTGAAACTTCTTATAACGGAGTAGTTGATATTCCGGGAACTGTAACGTTTATGAATAGAACCCGCAACGTAACATCCATAGGCAGTTCTGCTTTCTATGAGCGTAAAGACATAACATCGGTAACTATTCCTAATGGCGTAACATTGATTGGTGATAAAGCATTTATGTATTGCTATTACCTTATTTCAATAACAATCCCAAATAGTGTGACATATATTGGTAATTATGTATTCCATGAATGTATTAGACTTGAGTATGTTGATATCCCCCAAAATGTTACATTCATTGGCAATAATGCTTTCTATGACTGTAGGAGTATAGCATCTATCGTCATTCCAGATAAAATAGAATCAATTAACAAAAGTACTTTTGATAACTGTAGTGGTTTACTCTCAGTCACAATCCCCAATAGTGTAACTTCCATTGGGAAACAGGCATTCTTTAACTGCCGTAGTTTGACTTCTATAAACATACCCACTTCTGTTACATCAATTGACAGTGAAGCTTTTTACCATTGCAGTGGCCTGTCATTTTTGGAGATTCCAAACAGCGTGACATCTATTGGTAAGTCAGCATTTTCAGAATGCGAAGGGCTGACCTATGTGAGCATAGGTAACAGCGTTACATACATCGGGGATTACGCTTTTAGTGTTGATTTACCTGTCGTTATTTCGCAAATAGAGAATCCCCTCAAAATAGGCTACCCATTTACTACGAACACATTTAAGAACTCTACATTGTATGTTCCTGAAGGAACAATTGAGAAGTATAAAGAAACTGAAGGTTGGAATGAGTTTCTATTCATCGAAACAATTACAGAACTTGAATCAAAGTTGTTCAAGCTAACTTACAATGTTGATGGTGAGGAATATAAAGTATGTGAGATGAAATATGGTTCGGTAATCACTCCAGAAACAGAACCAGAACGTGAAGGCCATACTTTTTCAGGTTGGAGCGTGATTCCAGAAAAAATGCCACCATACGACGTAACTGTGAATGGCTCTTTTTCCATCAACACATACACGCTAACTTATATAGTTGATGGTGAAGTATATAAGACAAGCCAAATAGTCTATGGCACAACCATTACACCTGAAGAATCTCCTACCAAGACAGGCTACACCTTCTCTGGATGGGACGAAGTGCCTTCAACAATGCCAGCAAAGGATGTTACTGTAAACGGAACTTTCGCTATCAATAATTACATGCTGACATATTTTGTAGACGGAGAGGAATACAAGACCTTTGAAATTTTATTCGATACTGCAATAACACCTGAAGCTGAACCCACAAAAGAGGGCTATACGTTCTCTGGCTGGAGTGATATTCCAGAAACCATGCCTGCTAATGATGTGACAGTAACAGGCTCGTTCATTGTCAACAAGTATCAAGTAACGTATGTCGTCGATGGAGAGGTGTTTGCAACAGACTATGTAGAGTATGGCGCAACCATTGTTCCGCCCGATGTAGATGAAAAGGAAGGTTTCACATTCTCTGGTTGGGCCGATGTTCCTGAGACGATGCCTGCTCATAATATAACCATCTATGGCAGCTTTACCTCTGGAATTGCAGAAATCCTGCTGGCAACTCATCATGATGTGCGTATTTACTTGCCGAATGGTAAGAAAGTTGACAAACTGCAAAAAGGGTTGAACATCTTGGTTCTTGAAGATGGTACAGTCAAAAAGGTTATAATAAAATAGAATTTCTTAGAATATCACATCATGGGGGCACTTCATTACCCCCATGATTCCTCAAGGATTAATAGCATTATTAAGAGATTATCAACATGGAGAATAAATTGTCTTTTAGAACGAAGCCTGTGTATGTCTTAATAGACAAATATGAGAGGTATTCCTTTAATTATCAAGGTTGGACAGTATCTGATAATTATTTGTTGAATGAGAATAGTGCTCGTCATTCTCAGTATTCAATATGTATAACCTCGCCAAACATTTCAAATCAAGACGAATTGGCTGACTATAGCTTTCACGGACAGAAAATTGTAGATATAATTACAGAGTTGATTCCGATTTGTGGACTGCCATCATTGAACAGTCCAAGGCTCAAGAGTTTTTTCAGTAACAAGGCTCTTGTAGATTATAGATCTGCCCCAAACGGATGGAGTTCAAATTATGCAACTATTCTATCATCGCTTAATAGAGAAAGTGACAACAATTGTCACTTAGAAATTAAGGTTGAAGGGTTTATTCAATATTCAGTATTAGAGAAATCTCCATTATATGAAATACAGCATATGCTGGAACTTTATGATGGTGCTAAAGACCATATAAAGTTTTTGTTGTTTTTGAACAATTCTATTCTATCTGCTAATGATATAAATGTGTTTATGCTTATTGGCAAGGCCCTTGAGATGATAAATGACATTTATCCGTACAAAAATCATCAAGGGTCAAAAGACCGACGCATTGAACAATATTTCCCAGAACTTTTAGATGTCTTTAAAGACACTACCATCAAAACGCTGTTAAATTGGTCAAATAATCGTAAAGAGACTAGGCACTATAATGATAATAAAAATGAAAAAAAATCACACGAGTCTCTAAGTGATGATGAAAGAAAGACTCTTTATAGGTGTTCAACCATCTTAATTGTCAATGTTATAAGGCATGCTTTGAAGTTACCACAAAGGTCTATTGTTTTTGAATGATGCAGGTATGTGAATTCTTTAATTATAGCCCCGTGGCTGTTCTGCCACGGGGCTGCTGAAAATGCAAGTAAAATAGTACCATAGTGGACTCCAACGGGTTATACATCTCAACCCTCATCCTGCTAACAGTGCGACATCTCAATGCGCATCCTGCATTTTCTTAGGGGATTTATACCCTTTCGGGCTACCCCATTCCCGTCTCAACCTCAGAAGTTGCGACTCCATTTCTCTTGAAACAGTGCCGTAGAGCTTCCAAGTCCTCGGGCGTCGATTCGGGGCAGGCCACCCCTATTTGCCGTCTAAGATTGACGGCGGCATTATAGTCTCTGTCATGGCGTGTAA
Source organism: Prevotella sp. (assembly GCA_016284895.1). Taxonomy (GTDB): domain Bacteria; phylum Bacteroidota; class Bacteroidia; order Bacteroidales; family Bacteroidaceae; genus Prevotella. Next base: position 4,618 of record JAEEPT010000056.1, read on the forward strand.
GACAATTTGGACACGTCCAAACTCTTGTATCTTGTGTCACTTTGTCATTTACATAACCGCAATGTGAACAGGTCTTTGACGATGGAAAATATTGACCGACCTCCTTAACTTCGCAGCCATAGACCTCGGCCTTTTCCTCTATCATCTTTCTTATTTGATACATTGCTACATCTACCACATCACTTTCTCTCTTTCGCTTTACACTCTTTCTTTTAGCGGTTTGTCCCATTGTCCTTGTTTCCAAATGCTCCAAACAAATATGCTTGTAATTTCTAACTATGGTAGATGTCATCTTGTGCAGATAATCCTTTCGCTGGTCACCCACTTCACGATATGCCTTGGCTAAACGTGCTGCTGCTTTCTTGAAGTTGTTACTAGATTTCATACCAGCTTTCCGTTCTTCTTTAGTATTAGCATGAACATGGTGATTCATTTCTTTTGCACGTCGCGCAATTTTCGCTCTTCCACTGGCTCTCGAAAGACGGTGGTTCACACAAATACCATCAGAGAGGGTCGCCATACGTTTCAGTCCGACATCAATGCCAACAGCCAAATCATTTCCTGTTGCAGGATGATGGTGCGAGAGATATTCTTGATCCGTTGCCAATACGCAAAATGTAGCATAGAACTTGTCGGCATGCTGACGAATAATCACATGTTCCAGCTTTCCCTCGTATCGTAGCCGCTCACACATCTTTAGCCATCCGATACGCGGTATATACACATATTGCCGTTTCTTGTTCAGATTGTGGGGAATTGACACGAATGCAACCGAATTACGGTTTGTGTCGGAAAGGTGGCAGTCCGTACCTGCAAAGTACGCACTCCCATGACCGCGTTTGCGTATTTTCTTGCGTGGCTTCCCTACTTTCCAATCGCGTTTCTTTACGCTTTTTCGGAAATTGCTATATGCTTTCCCAAGATTGCGGAATGCCTCTTGTGTTACATGACTACTTGATTCTTCCACAAATGGAAATTCTTCGTGTTTAATAGCATTGAAGTGTTGTCTAACGATGCTCCATGTAGGATTTTCCTTTGCGGCATACATACGCTCCCATTCCTTCAACCCCCAATTATAAGCGAGGCGAGCCAAACCAAAACACTTCAGAATATTAGTTTTCTGCTTATTGTTCAGCTTAATTTCTATCCTTTGGCGAAGATGAAGCATATATGACGACTTTTAGATTCCAAATATAATCAAAAATACACAAAGTATAGCAGCCATAACCAACAAATATAGTTAAAAGGAGGCACTTTTCATTATTTTTAGCCTGTATAATTCATAGAGGTTTTCTCATCTCTGATTTGTAGCTGTTTATCTTATGGCATTGGCCTCACGCGATAGGATAGTGTCGGATTACAATGTGTTATGATGAGTTTTTTGAATTCAGCATAGCTTTTCCGCTTCATTTACAGTCCGGTTTATGACATATGGGCACAAAAAGCTTACGTCCCCAGCTCGGTCGGATTTGCAATCTGACCGCTATTGAATATAAGCATTTGCAATGCGATTTTGCGGACTGCAAGTCTTGATACTCGCAGCAGTCGGATTTCAAAATCCAACTGAGCATAACGATAGAGAGCGGTGCCCCGCTTCGGCGGACGGCACCGCCCTCCTTCTCTCTCTCCCAGCAGAAGAAAAGAATCAATAAACGTGAGACGAAGATGAACAACATGCCGCGCCGACATCCTCAGTCTTATCGAGGAAGCTTTTTCTTCTTGCCGCCTACCTCAAAGGTGTATTTCTCTGCAATGAGGAAGTCAGAGACTGCAATAAAATATGTACAGATGTTCATAAAAACCGCACTAAAATAATTGCAAAAATACGCATTTTTTTCGCACCGAATATAGTGCAAAAATAGTAAAATATTGATGGTGCTGGGTATCATGTATCATGGTCTATAGTAGCTATTTTATGGTGTAAACTGCGTTAATCTTCCAAAATCGTTTTGCTACATCAGCTTTATTTCGTACTTTTGTCCGTACTATTATAGTACACAATGTTTAACTTTTAAACTTTAACTATCATGAAAAAGTATTTAGCAGAACTTGTTGGTACGTTTGTACTCACGTTCTTGGGTTGCGGCGCAGCCGTTGCCCTGGGTTGTGGTGCCGATACGGCATCTATCGTAGGAACCGCCATTGCCTTTGGCTTGGCAGTAGTAGCGATGGCCTATACCATCGGTGGCATCTCTGGTTGCCATATCAATCCTGCTATCACGCTGGGCGTGTTCATCAACGGTGGCATCAGTGCCAAGGATTGTGCCATGTACATGGTGTTCCAGGTTATCGGCGCATGTCTGGCAGCTGCTTGTCTGGCAGGTATCGTAGCTACTGACCCCAGTCTGGTCATCACCACCGCAACGGGTGCCAATGCTTGCACATACGGCACGACCAACGGTCTGATTGTAGAGATTGTGCTCACCATGCTCTTCGTGCTTGTAGTGCTGGGTGCCACTTCGAAGACCAATGGTGCTACCAATAACTTCGCAGGTCTGGCTATCGGCCTGTCGCTCATTCTGATTCACCTCGTTGGCATTCACTTCACTGGCACATCTGTGAACCCTGCCCGCTCTATTGGTCCTGCTCTGTTCGAGGGTGGTAAGGCTCTGGCCGACCTCTGGGTGTTCATCGTAGGCCCGCTGGTGGGTGGCGCACTCGCAGCTTGCATTTGGAAGATCATTGAGCCTGCATCTGATCAGAAGTAAATATTTTTTGCTAACTTCGTTTAGCATTTTCAGCCTGCGGATTCATCGGAAGTAACGGATTGAATTAAAAAATCCGAAAAACCGATAAATCCGCAGCCCTTTTTTTATGATTTACGAAAGATTTCTGTAATTTTGTGGTCAAATTAAAATTCAACCAACGTTTTAATTCTATTTTAATTATGGTAAACTACAAGGAATTAGGTCTCGTGAATACCCGCGAGATGTTCAAGAGAGCAGTAGCCGGTGGCTATGCTATCCCCGCTTTCAACTTTAACACAATGGAGCAGATGCAGGCCATCGTTCAGGCTGCCGTGGAGACGAAGTCACCCGTTATCATGCAGGTGTCTAAGGGCGCACGCAACTATGCCAACGCTACCATTCTGCGCTATATGGCTGAGGGCGCTGTGGCATACGCCAAGGAGCTGGGTTGCGAGCATCCTGAGATTGTGCTTCACCTGGATCATGGTGACAGCTTCGAGCTCTGCAAGGATTGCATCGATATGGGCTTCTCAAGCGTGATGTACGATGGCAGCTCACTGCCCTACGAGGAGAACATCAAGATTTCTCGTCAGGTGGTTGAGTATGCTCATAAGTATGATGTGACTGTTGAGTGTGAGCTCGGCGTGCTGGCAGGTGTTGAGGATGAGGTTGCCTCAGAGGTAAGCCACTACACCAAGCCCGAGGAAGTAATCGACTTCGCTACCCGTACTGGTTGCGACTCTCTGGCTATCTCTATCGGTACTTCTCACGGTGCCTATAAGTTCAAGCCCGAGCAGTGCACACGCGACCCGAAGACTGGCAAGCTCGTTCCTCCTCCATTGGCATTCGACGTGCTGCATGAGATTGAGAATAAGCTCCCCGGATTCCCCATCGTGCTCCACGGTTCTTCTTCAGTTCCTCAGGACGAGGTCGATACCATCAACAAGTTCGGTGGCAACCTGCCCGACGCAGTGGGTATTCCCGAAGAGCAGCTCCGCGAGGCTTCGAAGAGCGCTGTTTGCAAGATCAACATCGACTCTGACTCACGTCTGGCTATGACCGCTGCCGTTCGTCAGTACCTGGCTGAGCATCCCGATCACTTCGATCCTCGTCAGTATCTGAAGCCCGCTCGCGAGAACATGAAGAAGATGTACATCCACAAGATTGTAGATGTGCTCGGTTCCGACGGCAAGCTTGCTCAGTAATCCTTTCAGCAAGCATCTGAATACAAAAATGGAGCTCTCCAGCGCTGGAGAGCTCCATTTTTTTGTTCATGCTATTTTCTATCGCTTGTTGCGAAAGAAGTCCTGCATCAGTTCGCGACATTCATCTTCGAGCACACCGCCTACACATTCGGCCTTGGGGTGCAACACGTGGGGGGCATATTTGCGGAAACCACGTTTCTCGTCGGGTGCACCATAGACGATGCGCGGTATTTGAGCCCACCCGATGGCTCCGGCACACATCGGACAAGGTTCCACCGTGACGTAGAGCGTGCAGTCGGTGAGATACTTTCCCCCCAGCTCGTTAGCTGCCATCGTGATGGCCTGCATCTCGGCGTGTGCGGTCACGTCGCAGAGCGTTTCCGTGAGATTATGAGCTCGGGCAATGATGCGGTCGCGGCACACGATGACCGCCCCGATGGGTATCTCGCCTTTTGCCTCAGCCTTGTGGGCCTCGTCGAGCGCCCGCTGCATGTATTGTTCGTCTTTGGACATAGTTTCAGTAAGTTCAAGAAGCGGTGCATCCCGATGGGGGGGGACGCACCGCTTTTCGTTCTGTTGTCACAGGTCGGGATTAAGCCTCAACGGGCTTGTTGTTTGCCTTGAAGCTCTCAAGATCTTCCACCTTGAAGTTCTTGATGTAGGCAGCCTTGCCAATGACATTCTCCTCAGCCATGCGCACATAGACGTTGGCACTCTTCTCAAACAGCTCGGGAGCCTCAGCGGCATCGCGCAGGATGAGCAGCGACATCACCAGCTCGCAGGTCATGTCGTAGAGGCGACGTGCCAGGAAGTCGAAGGCATCCTGATTGTCGAGCGACTTGGCGTAGTTCAGGGCATCCTCATAGATGGGGATGAGTTTCTCCACACGAGCCTTGAGGGAAGTAAGGGAGGTGTTGGTTGCTACTGAGTCGCAACTTACGGTGGAGAGCATGTCCTTGATGTTCTGCAGCATGGTGCCGTTCGAGATGTAGCGGATGGCAGCCACGACTTGCAACTGGGTGGTTCCCTCATAGATGGAGAAAATGCGGGCGTCGCGATAGAGGCGCTGGCTCTTGTACTCCATGATGAAGCCCGAGCCGCCATGAATCGAGATGGCATCGTAGGCATTCTGGTTGGCGTACTCAGAGTTCATGCCCTTGGCCAGTGGTGTGAAGGCATCGGCCAGGCGCTGGTATTTCTTCAACTCCTGCTTCTCCTCGGGTGTGAGGGCGCGGTCGCGTGAAATATCCTCCAAGCACTTGTAGATGTCAACGTAGCAGGCTGTCTGATAGAGCAGCGAGCGCCCTGCATCGAGCTTGGCCTTCATGCGAGCGAGCATGTCGTAAACGGCAGGGAAGTTGATGATCTTCTCACCAAACTGAGCGCGCTCCTTGGCATAGGCCAGTCCTTCGTTGTAAGCCTCTTGAGAGAGACCCACCGACTGTGCAGCGATACCCAGACGGGCACCGTTCATCAGGGCCATCACATACTTGATGAGGCCCAGACGGGTGCTGCCGCAGAGCTCTGCCTTCGCATTCTTATAGGTCAGCTCACAGGTAGGTGAACCGTGAATACCGAGCTTGTGCTCAATGTGGCGAACGTTGACACCACCGTTGCGCTTGTCGTAGATGAACATTGACAGGCCGCGTCCGTCCTTGGTGCCTTCCTCCGAGCGAGCCAGCACAAGGTGAATGTCGGAGTCGCCGTTGGTGATGAAACGCTTCACACCGTTCAGTCGCCAGCAGTTCTCCTTCTCGTCGAACGTTGCCTTCAGCATCACGCGCTGCAGGTCCGAACCGGCATCGGGCTCAGTCAGGTCCATCGACATGCCCTCACCTGCACAAACACGGGGGATGTACTTCTGGCGCTGTTCCTCTGATCCGAACTCATAGAGCGTGTCTATACAGCTCTGCAATGACCAGATGTTCTGGAAGCCGGCATCGGCAGCCGAGATAATCTCGCTCAGCATGGAGAACACTGCGTTAGGCAGGTTCAGACCACCGTAGCGACGGGGCATAGAAACACCCCACAGGCCAGCCTTGCGTGTGGCATCAAGGTTCTCGAAAGTCTTGCTTGCATAAATCATGCGTCCGTTCTCAAGGTGCGGCCCTTCGAGGTCAACGCTCTCCGAGTTGGGAGCAATGATGTTGGCAGCCACGTCGCCAGTGATGTCGAGAATCTGCTTGTAGTTCTCGATGGCATCGCTCAGGTCAACGGGAGCATAGTCATATTCTTTCGCATCAGCGAAACCCTTTTCTTTCAGCTCGACGATACGAGCCATCAGGGGATGGTTCAAGTAGAACCCGATCTCAGGATGATCGCTATAATAGTTTGCCATAATTAATTATCTTTTTTAAATGTGATATATAAAGCCCATACGACACATACAATTTTTGTTATATAAAAAAAACTGTAGATGCTCGAAATAATTATTGGTGTGAAATTGAATTGTGGCTGAATGACATTAAAAATGACAGAACACGCTTCAATGCACAAGTAAATTATCAGTAAAAGCTTTATCCTCTTCATTCTATTTACTGTTCTGCTTATAATACTTGATCAGTTTGGGAACAACCTCTTCAACAGTACCGTTAATCACGTAGTCGGCAATCTTGTTGATGGGTGCATCTGGATCGCTGTTGATGCTGATGATGATGCCCGAATCCTGCATGCCAGCGATGTGCTGAATCTGTCCAGAGATACCGCAGGCGATATAGACCTTCGGATGAACGGTGACACCTGTCTGACCAATCTGACGGTCGTGATCCAGCCAGCCTGCATCCACAGCAGCACGGCTACCGCCCACCTCGCCATGCAGCACCTTAGCCAGCTGGAAGAGTGCATCGAAGTTTTCCTTCGACCCTACACCATAGCCACCGGCAACCACGATGGGCGCACCCTTCAGGTTGTGCTTGGCAGCCTCCACGTGGTGGTCGAGCACCTGCACAACGAATGCCTCGGGGCTTACATATTTCTTCACGTCGGGATAGACCTGCTCACCGATGCACTGACCCTCGTACAGAGCCTTCTGCATCACGCCTGAGCGCACGGTAGCCATCTGGGGACGATGGTCGGGGTTCACGATGGTAGCCACGATGTTGCCACCGAAGGCGGGACGAATTTGATAGAGCAGTTGGTCATAGTGCTTGCCAGTCTTGGCATCGTCATACGGGCCAATCTCCAGCTCGGTGCAGTCGGCTGTCAGACCGCTGGTGAGCGATGACGACACACGGGGACCGAGGTCACGGCCAATCACCGTAGCACCCATCAGACAGATCTGCGGCTGTTCCTCCTTGAAGAGGTTCACCAGAATGTCGGTGTGGGGAGCCGAAGTGTAGGGGAACAGTCCCGGTGCATCGAAGACGAAGAGCTTATCTACGCCGTAGGGGATGATCTGTTCTTCCACCTTTCCCTTGATGTCGGTGCCTATCACCACAGCATGGAGCTCCACGCCCAGCTCATTGGCAAGCTTGCGACCCTTGGTCAGCAGTTCCTGAGAAACTTCCTGTACCTGAGTACCTTCTATCTCGCAATATACAAAAACAGCCTCACCCCCGGCCCCTCTCCGATTGGAGAGGGGAGTGGTTACCTCTGCTGTTTGCATTTTATCTTGTGTATCCATATCCTTCTGTTCTTTAATATTTATGGAATTTTTTATTTGTATGATGATAAAGTCTATATACTCCCCTCTCCAATCGGAGAGGGGTTGGGGGTGAGGCTTTTTAAATGATCTTCTCTCCCACCAATTCCTTTACAAGTCCCTCGATGTCAGCATCAGAAGCCGTTAAGGTCTTCGACTCCTTTGCCTGGAACACAATGTTCTTGATGCCCTTCACCTTGGTGGGCGATCCAGCCAAGCCGCACTGGTTCACGTCGCCGTCCACATCGGCCACACTCCACTGGTTGAGGATGGCACCACGAGCCCCCCCTACTGCCCCCGAGGGGGCTTCGTTAGTCTTCGTGCTTGTGGCTATAGTAGCCCCCTCGGGGGCAGTCTGGGGGGCAGGAGCTTCCAATGGGCAGTGATCCCATTTATGCGCCATCACTAACTTCGCATTGCGGGGGCGACAGGGAGCAGCGCTTCCGTTCACGGTGATCACCACGGGCAGCGGAGCCTCAACGGTCTCCACGCCGCCATCGATGACACGCTTGATGGTGGCCTTGCCATCCTTCACGCTCAGCACCTCTTCAGCGTATGTCACCTGGTTCAGGCCCAACTTCTGAGCCACCTGAGGACCCACCTGAGCAGTATCGCCATCGATGGCCTGACGACCACCAATCACGATATCTACATCGCCAATCTTCTTGATGGCGGTAGCGAGGGCGTAAGAGGTAGCCAGCGTGTCGGCACCGGCAAACAGGCGGTCGGTCAGCAACCAGCCCGTATCGGCTCCGCGATAGAGTCCCTGACGGATAATTTCACCTGCACGTGGAGGACCCATCGTGAGGATTCCTACTGTTGAGCCAGGATTCTGCTCTTTCAAGCGGAGCGCCTGCTCTAATGCGTTCAAGTCTTCTGGATTAAAGATGGCAGGTAAGGCAGCTCGGTTCACGGTACCTTCAGCGGTCATGGCGTCCTTACCCACATTTCGGGTGTCTGGCACTTGTTTGGCCAGTACAACAATTTTTAAAGCCATATTATATATAATAATGTGTAAAATAGAAATCGCCTGTTGGTGTGTTGTGCGCACACAGTGCTTTTCTTTTGCGGGTGCAAAGTTACGTTTTTTAAGTCATTTCACAAAGCAAAATAAGTAAAAACAGCACATTTTGCGTGAAAATGTGCACAGTTTTCTTCATTTGTGCATGCTTTTTCCGATTTTATGAATCTGTGCGAATAATTTTTTGGAATGATTCCATCATTATGCTGGCAAAATAATGAATAATATCAAGCAAGCGGTCATTACTTTCTTCTTCCAGCTATTGAAAGGTGGGTAACTTAAATAAGTCATGTTAATTTTGAAGGCAAATCTGTTAAAAAAATCCGCTGTGAAAACGGCTGCGAAAATCTTCGTTCTGGAGAGAAATAAGCAGTTTTGTGTTCACTTAGCCTGCCAAAGCTGTTGTCTTATTTCGGAACTATCTGTTCAATATCACTTATTTTGGCCAATTATCAGCCTCCATTTTCCTCTTTTTCTGCTAAGTGTAGTCTCTTTTATCTCTGTTTTGGGGTCAAACGGTGCCACGTTTCATCCTAAATCACGACATGTTCTTGGCCACTTCACGTCACGATTTAGGTTAAATCGTTTCACGATATAGCCTAAACCGTATGACCATCTATCCTAAACCCCATCGTGAAATAGCCTAAACCGCAGAAAATCCTTGATTATGAGCCACTTAAATCGTGTCTATTTCGTAACCTACTGATTGCCAAGCGGTTGCAAAAAGCCCAATACTCGCCTATTTCCAACCGTCCGAACGTTTCCTGACTTCCACGCGATTCTCACGCGAGTAACTGTTAATTTTAGAAACAGAAATTAACAGATATGGAATTTTCCTTTTCTTAAAAAAGATTAATCATTCCACCGCTCATTCTCTCTTTTTGCTAAAAAAACATATCTTTGCACGTTACATGTTTTAGAAGTAACTAAAAACTAATAAAATACTAATTAAAACTATTAAGACCTCTAATTCTGAAAAGATCACATTAAGAATGAAACGAATACTAACAGCTTTTGCTGCCCTGAGCATCATGGTTGGTGCTCAGGCGCAGAACTTCGACAATCTGCCCGACCCGATAGAAGACGTGAACAAGGTGGTGGACAATACACCCGACTCCATAGCCAAGGCACTCATGTCGCGCCCCAAGCCGGGCAGCACCCGCAAAGGCAACCAGCCCGTGCTCTTCCTTGTGGGCAACTCTACCATGCGCAACGGAACGAAGGGCAACGGCTCGAACGGACAGTGGGGATGGGGTTATTATGCCAACAAGTATTTCGATGCTGAGAAGATTGCCGTTGAGAACCAGGCACTGGGCGGTATGTCAACCCGTACGTTCTACACCGACCTGTGGCCTGCCGTGCGCAAGGCACTGAAGCCGGGCGACTGGGTGATTGTGTCGATAGGACATAACGACAACGGCGAGTTCTTCGATGCCAAAAGAGCGCGTGCCGTCATCCCTGGTGTTGACCCCGACACGATGTATGTGGGCTTCAATCAGCGCACACAGCGTCAGGACACCGTCTATAGCTACGGTACCTACCTGCGTAAATATATAAGTGAGATACGGGCCAAGGGAGCCAACCCCATCCTGATGTCGCTCACGCCGCGCAATGCCTACGATGCACAGGGCAAGACCATCCGCAAACCCCAGACGGAATGGGCGGCATACGTGGCTGCTACGGAAGGTGTACCCTTTGTTGACCTGAACGAGCGCTCAGGACAGAAGCTCGACAGCTATAGCCCATGGAAGAAAAACTATCACTTTCAGGGTGATAAGATCCATACATCGAAGTTCGGTGCCGAGATGAATGCGCGCAGCGCTGCCGAAGGATTGTGGGAGAGCACGAACCCGCAGCTGAAGCCCCTGCAGCAGATGATGCAGAACGTGGAGCCGCAGCTGTGCGACTTCCAGCGCGAGGAGGGCAAGCCCGTGGTGTTCTTCACTGGCGACTCTACCGTGAAGAATGCCGACAAGGAAGACGACGGCATGTGGGGATGGGCAGCACAGGCTGCCACCGTGTTCGACACGACGAAGGTCACACTCTGCAATGCCGCCAAGGCAGGTCGCAGCACCCGTTCGTTTATTCGCGAAGGGCTGTGGGACAAGGTCTATCACTCCTTGCAGCCAGGCGACTTCGTCACCATACAGTTTGGTCATAACGACATTTGTCCTATTACCGACAAGAAAGCCCGTGGTGTGATACCTGGTACCCAGGACACTTGTCACGTCTATCAGCTGGACAACGGAACTTACGAACTGGTATATAGCTTCGGGTGGTATCTGAAGAAGATGATTGACGACGTGCGCGAGAAAGGTGCCACGCCCATCCT